>CALIMV010000117.1 GCA_938045275.1 uncultured Granulosicoccaceae bacterium | reverse complement strand
GGGGGGGGTTACTTCCTATATTACTTTTACATTACAAATATGCCCAAAATCAGGGTCACTGTTTCATGCGAATCCGGGTCCGTACGCCTTAATTCACGTTCGCCCTAGTACCTGTTTGCCCTGATACCTGTTTGCCCAGGGTCCATTCGCCCTGATTATTATTTTTTTCTAATTGTTGCCAGTAGTGACACCATGACCTTACTTCGCTATGACTTACCATTGCGCGAAGCCAGAGCCGATTTCGAACGGCAGTACCTCATCAGGTGCCTGACAGAGGCGCAGGGAAATATCGGTGATCTTGCCAAACATGTGGGTATGGAGCGCACGCATTTGTATCGCAAGCTGCGCAGTCTGAACATCGACCTCGACAAAGTGCGCGAGTAGGTTTCTCCACCAATGAAAATAATAGTATTGGGCGCAGGTCAGGTTGGATCGACCGTGGCGCAGAGTCTGGCCTCTGAGCATAACAACGAAGTGACTGTTGTTGATACAGACAAATCCGTTCTTGCTGAGCTTGGCTCCAGACTCGATCTGAACACCGTTGTTGGTTACGCATCTTACCCGGAAGTACTGCGGCAAGCCGGTGCTGAGGATGCGGACATGATCATAGCCGCAACCGATTCCGACGAAACCAACATCGTTGCAATTCAGATTGCTTATACGCTTTTTAAAACACCGAATAAAATTGCGCGTATACGTTCCACAGACTACCTGCGCGAAAAAGACCTGTTCAGCAATAACCACATTCCCATTAACGTACTGGTTAGTCCTGAACAGCTGGTCACCGATCACATTGAGCGTGTTATTGAACACCCGGGCGCACTGCAGGTTGTTGACTTTGCTGGTGGGCGTGTACGACTGGTGGGTGTTGAAGTGCAGGAAGGCTCACCGATGGAAAACGAATCGATTGCGCACTTACCCGTTCTGTTAGATGACATTGACATGCGCGTAATGGCGGTATATCGAGGTGACACAGCGATTATTCCTGAAGGCAAATCAATCATCAGAGCAGAAGACATCGTATTTATTTTGTCGCAGCGTGAGCATACCGCCGAAGTAATGGCGCAGTTTCACACACAAAGTGGTCATTGCAAGCGAGTGATGATTGCTGGTGGCGGTAACATTGGATTGCAGTTGGCGCGCAAACTGGAGAAGCACTACGATGTAAAGATAATTGAAACTATCGAGGCCCGCGCCGACTACCTGGCCGAAACCCTGAACAGCGCGTTAGTGTTTCATGGTGATGCGGCTGATCAAGACATGCTCATAGACGAGAATATAGAAGATATGGATGTTTTCTGTGCACTGACCAACGACGATGAAGCCAATATCCTGTCTGCGATGCTTGCCAAACGCATGGGTGCGAAAAAAATCATGTCGCTGATTAATCGACCAGCCTATGTTGATCTGGTCGAACGAGGCATCATCGATGTGGCGATCTCCCCACAACAAATCACGATTGGTTCACTGTTAACACATATTCGTCGCGGAGATGTGGTTGCGGTGCATTCTTTGCGTAAAGGATCTGCCGAAGCATTGGAGGGGATTGCTCATGGCGATAAAGATACATCTGTACTGGTCGGCCGCGAAATTAGCCAGGTCAAATTGCCCAAAAGTGCCACGATTGGGGTAATTGCACGCGGTAACGATGTGCTTATCGCACATCACGACACAGTGATTGAAGCCGAAGACCATTTGATCGTTTTGATTACCGACAAACGCGAGATTGCTGATGTGGAAAAATTATTCCAGGTTGGCTTCACCTTCGTCTAATCCAATGCTCGTGCCCATTGCATTGACTATTTCCCGATGACCATTCAGATCAAGACAGTACAGCGGGTGCTAGGCATCCTGCTCGCGTTATTTAGCGCAACGATGCTTACGCCGGTGATAGTGGCACTTATTTACAATGATGGTGCTGTGTGGCCATTTATTGGCGGATTTTTTACCACATTTCTAACTGGCATTGCATTGTTTGCACCGGTGCGCAATCAAGTATCCCAACTGCGTTTGCGCGACGGTTTTATGGTGGTGGTACTTTTTTGGGGTGTGTTGGGATTGTTCGGTTCACTGCCGTTTATCTTGTATTCGGAGCTCAATCTATCGATAGCTGCGGCTATATTTGAATCGATGTCTGGTTTAACAACAACCGGGGCGACGCTTATTGTTGGGCTGGATAGTTTGCCGCATTCTATTCTTTTCTACCGTCAGCAAATGCAGTGGTTGGGTGGAATGGGCATCATTGTGCTGGCCATTGCAATATTGCCCATGTTGGGAATAGGTGGTATGCAACTGTATCGTGCAGAATCTTCCGGCCCCAACAAAGATAAGCTGACACCGCGCATTGCAGGTACGGCTAAAGCGCTGTGGTACATCTACCTGGCACTGACGATACTGTGTGCCTTAGCTTATTTTTGGGCAGGCATGTCTCTTTTTGACGCAATCGGACATAGTTTTTCTACCGTCGCTATCGGCGGATTTTCAACGCACGATGCAAGCATTGGTCACTTTAATAGTGTGGCAATTGAGATGGTTGCCGTACTGTTCATGCTGATATCGGGTGTGAATTTCGCGTTGCATTTTACTGCTGTGCGAAGTAAAAACCTGAAAAGCTATTTTGTGGATGAAGAGTTTCGTGCTTTTATTGGACTGGCTTTTACGCTAACACTGATTGTCAGTTTGTATTTGTACTTCACCAAAACATCCACCATGTCGAGTTCGTTTCTTGATGGATTGTTCCACGTAGTCTCTATCGGTACCACAACAGGATTCACCTCGGAAGAATACTTCAAATGGCCTGGGTTTTTGCCGGTTCTGCTGCTATTTGCAAGCTTTGTGGGGGGCTGTGCCGGCTCCACCGGTGGTGGTATGAAAGTTATTCGAGTGTTGTTGTTGTTCAAACAAGGTCAACGCGAACTACGTCTGTTGTTGCATCCAAGTGCAACCATTAAGGTCAAGGTGGGCGGGCGTCCGGTATCTAATAAAGTCATTGACGTTGTGTGGGGATTTTTCGCTGCGTACCTGGCCTTGTGCGTGGTAATGCTGCTGTTGCTGATGGCAGCCGGGCACGATCAGGAGACCGCCTTTTCAGCAGTCGTTGCCTGTTTGAATAACCTGGGTCCGGGCCTGGGGGAGGTTGCTGCAAATTATGCAAGCCTGGAAGATTTCTCATTGGTTGTGCTGAGTTTTGCCATGTTGTTTGGTCGCTTGGAGATCTTTACACTGTTGTTGTTGTTTACACCTTCATTTTGGAAAAAATGAGCGACTCCAAATCCAAAACCATAGCTTCAAAATGGAATGCACGCTACGCGTATCCAAATAAGCCCAATCGAAATACTGCCGATGTGCTGATCAAAGGTGCAGCCCATTTACCCAAATCAGGAGTTGCAGCTGATATTGCTTGTGGGCTGGGCGGGAATGCTTTCTATTTGGCCGAAAACGGTTTTAGCGTTTTCGCTTGGGATATCAGTCCAACGGCCATAGGTTCCATACAGCACCCGAAAATTACTGCCGAAGTACGCGATGTCATAAACCAACCACCTGAGCCTTGTAGCCTGGATGTTATCGTGGTAAGTCGGTTTCTTGATCGACAATTATGCGAAAAATTAAGCGATGCGTTGCGACCCAATGGATTAATTTACTATCAAACGTTTACCGCGGGCTTGTCAAATCCGGACTACATACTTAAAGCGGATGAATTGCCCGAATTGTTTGCAGCCCTAACGCCTTGCTACGTTTATGAGTCTCCGGTAAATGAGCGTGGTTTTAGCGAAGCGCAATTTATTGGACGAAAAGACCAGGATTAATTACATGAGTCAGATTGATACATTTGAAGCCATGCTAAGCCGTGGTCAGGATAGCGAAATGCTTCGCTACACCTTGGGCAATGCTTACTACAAGGAAAAGCGCTTTACCGAAGCAGCGATGCATCTGTCGCATGCGGTTGAGCTCAAGCCAGGCTATTCAACGGCATGGAAAGTACTGGGTCGTGTGCTGGCTGACGACGGGCAGTTGCAAAAAGCACTTGAAGCATTTGATTCCGGATTGGAGGCTGCGCAATCAAACGGCGACAAGCAGGTAGAAAAAGAGATCGGTGTGTTTCGCAAGCGTGTGGTCAAACAATTGAGCATGAACGATCAAGCCGAAGAACAGTAAACGTACAGTGTCCGCGCCAGTTCCACTCGCACCAAGTACCTGGCCTACCTGGATAGCCGTTGGTCTACTGGGTGCACTTAGGTGGTTGCCCAAAGGTGTGCGTAACGCTTTATCTGTTGCGATCGCAAGGCTTATACAACGCCGAAATACGGCAACGAATCGCGCGGTGAATATTAATTTACAAGCGTGTTTTCCAAAGTTTGATGAGTCGGTTCGTCATGCCATATTTGAACGTTATCTGGCTCTGCATCTGCAAGCCTATTTTCTATTACCTCGAAATTGGTGGGGCAGTGTTCAGTCAATCGTTGAGAAAACTCGGTTACATAATCAGCACTTTCTTGACGATGCAATAAAATCCGACCGTCCGGTTATTTTATTGATTACGCATTCGTGTGCGCTCGATGCAGGCTTGTGTGCAATGGTGCAAACCTATCCAATGCACGGTATTTACAACCCGATAAAAAATCCAGTGCTCGACTACCTTGTGCTTAAAGGGCGTACCCGCTTTGGTGGAGCGCCTATGCCGCGTGGCAATGGTTTCCGGCAGCTTATTAACGGTCTGCACGATGGACAGATAATGTGTTATCTGTGCGATGAAGACTATGGCGCACAAGGCTCGGTGTTCGCACCCATGTTCGCGCGCCAAAAAGCCACACTGGCTATGTTGCCGCGCATTGTTGCAAAAACCAACGCCTTGGTGGTTCCGATGATCACTCATCACAGTTCTGACGATGATGGCATTGATGTGCATTTATTTGAAGCACTACAAAATTATCCCAGCGGAGATGCGGTTACTGACGCTACAACGATGAACAACGCCATTGCTGAAACAATTCGTTTGCAACCGGCGCAATTCACGTGGAAGTTGCGAATATTTATAACCTGTCCAAAAGATAAAGACACCCGATATGGGCAGATTGAACGGGGCGAACTCAGTGTTGAGGATTTGTAAGTCAGCCGGTCCGTGAGTATACGAGCTAAAACTGCACGGCAAATGCTATTAGCGATTTCATAAGTTAAGCGCAGGTGCATGCATCTCCTTTAAATAGGAGCAGAACTCATCGAGATAGAATAAGTAGTACTTCAAATTCTACTAACAAGCCGATAATTGCGCCTGCGAAGGTTGTTCATAAGTGTCATTGTTTTTGTTGTGAAAATAATTCGGAATGGATTCACTGCACGATATGCGTGTAGAGTCGCGCAGCTGATGTGAGTAATGCGACTGATAGGTTGGCAAGTTGTTCGTTTCAGGAATACGTTCGTTGGGCCGGTCTAAAATGTCTTTCCCTTGTGCATCGACAATGCGGAATCGGTATTGCGTCGGTGATACTTTTCGCACTGCATTAAACGATTCTTTGCTATTGCGTAGTACGCGTTCAAAATCAAATAGGCTAATATCGTCAGTGTGCTGCTGCTGTATAAATTGTTCATCTAACCTTTGTTTGTTATTGTCAACGCGTTGAATGGTGTAACCGCCTTCATGAACCAATGTGTGATCACCCTTACGGGTATAAACTCGTTCCTTAATTGCGCATACTAATTCCAACTTCACAATTCATCCAAGCAGCGCAATGTCTGGCGCCACTGTTTCTCCAGCCTTGCAGATCATCGAATTTGATCAACAGTTCTAAAAGGTCTGCATGTTGAGAGCTCATCTCTTGTGAAAGGATTTTCAGGCGTGTGCGTATGGTCGTTTCATCTGACGGTACGGCATTGCCTTTAATGGGCTTAGCTGTACTTTCGATGCAGCCCATGGCCAGCCTGACATTCTGGCCGAACTGTTCACGCTCCTTGTGTCCGAAGGAACTCATTCCAAGTGTGATTTTAGATTGATTATTTGTACTGGCATTAGTCATGACTTGATCATCCATAATGTAGCGTGACTGTGATGATTTACCATAACAAGAGAGGGTGTATTGGGCAAGTAAAAACTGTATATTATTACAGTAAAATTTTGGGTCGCGCGAATTTAGATGGTTAAGCGCAGCTACTACTGTTTACCGGATATTGGCAATCTGGTGTTTATGTTCTCCTGCGGTTTTTATGGCGGCAAAGTGCGGCGGGTTTAACCGCTCAACGCAACATAATGTGTGGCTTTATACATTTACCTTATTTGCCTGAACAAGTAATGGAGCTACAAAGCTCGGGGGTCAAATCTAATCCACTGGAAGGTGCTGGTACCCATAGCGCCACTCAGGATTCTTTAGAAAGTATGCCTTTGATGACGCAGATAGACGCTGTTCAGCTAACATTGGAAATATGCATAAAGAATATTTTATGTCAATGAGGGTATGGTCTTTTTTGTTGTCACTAATCGGCACTCCTATACTTTGCCATTGAGCACTTAATAGGTTCAGGGTAGCAGCACATATCTATTTACTGTGGAAATCGACCTATCGGGAATGTAAGCGATAACGTTGCCGCTGGCTGGTCGTCGGTGAGCACCAGTGTAAGACTACCACCACCTCCAAGATACTTCCCTAAAGAATAAGATAACTGAATAGGTATGCCCAGCGTGTTGACCTCCGAAATGTCACAAAATTCTGCATTATCTCTAAAATCACAATTGTCCTTAAATTCACCCGATACAAAAGCCAGTCCAAGACTTATATCGGTATGCCAATACTTGCCGTATAAAGACCAGGACCGCATCGCCATAATTACATTATAGCGTGGCTCTACTTCTTGATTGGTTGCCGAATCAAGCAGGTCCTGCCGAGGGTCTTTTAAGTCTCGGGAAAAAAAGCCAACTGTATATCCCTTTCTGTTTTTGAAGTGCTTAACCTGTAATAGCAATCCCGACCCATCAGGGGCGATCCCGGGCTCTATCCACGTGGCTGATCTGTCTGCAAAAGCTGCTGAGCAACCCAGCATAGCCACCACCGTAAGCACAATGGTTAAACGTTTTTTTGTATTAGCTATCATCCTGGCGCCATGATACCTAGTTTTTCGAGATCTTCAATTTCGTAGTACACCCGTCATTTGTATTTCCTTTCTTACCCAGAACATATGAACCAGACCTATCTAGGTTGGAAAGACTACCGCCAAAGAGAAGTGATATTTTATTTGATTCTGCTGCGACACCGCCAACACGATGATGTAATGGAGCCATTTAGGCCTTGGGTGGACGAGGTCGTAGCAAAGCTTGCAATAGAGGGCTGCACCACAGTTTGCATGGACACAAAGAGAGCATTACTAGGGATACTAGACAAAGTTGTAATCTATGAGGATGAGAAAACACCGCTCATCATTATTCTTTCCAGCGCATTGTTGGTTCGGATGCGCTGTACTTCCGGTTTGAGGACGATCCAGCCACTTAAGTTAACTCAGTAGTTATGCTAAATGTGTCAGTTCTTTAGAACACACCACTAAACACCCAACTCACTCATAGCCACCCGCAAACTACCACCACTATCGTCAAGCAGTTGCACGCCTTCAGCATGACTGGCGCCTAAACAAATCAATGCGGCCAGTTTCACCCAACCATCGGCTTTACGCAAAGCGTCTGCTGCTGTAGTTGCATCAACGTTGGGTACAAGCGTATTCAACATCCGTAATCGGCGATCATCAAGCTTTGTATTAATTGCTGCCATGTCGACCATAAGGTTGCCGTAGGTTCTATTCAGTCGAATCATCAACAAGGTACTGAACATGTTCAGTGCCACCTTTTGTGCGGTACCGGCTGCCATGCGAGTTGAGCCAGCCAGCACTTCAGTACCGCTGTTCAAATACACGGGACACTCGCATGCAAGCAACAAGGGCGTATCGTTGTTGTTGGCCATACCAATGGTCAGAGCACCAGCGTTACGCGCATGTTCAATCCACGTAACTGTCCAGATCGAAGTGCCACTGGCAGCAATGCCAAGTACGACATCGTTTTTGTCTATGGTGTGTGATTCAACTTCATGCCGCGCGTTGTCTGCGTTGTCTTCGCCACCTTCAATGCTATGTAAAAGTGCACCTTCGCCCCCAGCGATGCTTAACAGTAGTCGCGAAGCAGGCCAGCCGTAAGTTGGCCAGAGTTCGGCACCGTCTTGCACTGCTAATCGTCCGGATGCTCCTGCACCGATCATGACAAGTCTGCCGTTAGAGGTGGCCAGTCGAGCGGCTGCAGCAGTAACAGCTGCATCAAGAGATGCAATGGCATTGCGTGCGGCGTTAACACCGCACGTCTGACTGTCGACTAATGTGTTTAGAATGGAGGTATTGTCGCGCAAATCCAGATCGAGCAGATCGTTGCTGATGTGTTCGGTCTGGCGACTGTCACCCGGTGAGCTCATTATGATACCTCGCGACTGAATATCACTAGATGATCAAGATTCAGGCGTACCCCGAACTGTTCACCAATCTTGTGGTTATGGTGTGACGGTGCCAGGCACAACAATCGAGTACTGCCGGGCATTCGCAGCGTGTACAGATGGCCGGCGCCACGAAAATCTTTGGCAATGACGGTAGCTTTAGTGTGGCTTTTATCATCGTGAATGATGTCGTCGGGTCGAACCAGCAGTTCAATTTGTGTACCGGCCTTGAACTGTTCAGATAACTCACCCTGAATAATGCCAAGCTCGGTTTGAATCTGATTGTTCTCCAGTGTGTTGCCACAAACAAAAACGCCTTCACCAATAAAGTCTGCTACGAAGCGATCAGCTGGTGTGTGATACAAATCGAATGCATTGTCCCACTGACGCAAACTTCCCTCGTTGATGACCCCGATATGATCGGCAATGGCAAACGCTTCGTACTGGTCGTGTGTGACCAGAATGGCTGTGATGCCATCGCGTTTCAGGATTTCCCTGACTTCGTGGGCCAGCTGCACCCGACGCTCCGAATCTTGCGAGCTGAATGGCTCATCGAGCAATAGTACCGGAGGGCGTGGAGCCATAGCCCGAATGAGCGCGATACGTTGTTGCTGGCCACCAGAGAGTTCGTGTGGATAGCTGTTGCCGTAGTCTGACATTGCCACCAGATCGAGTAGCTCATCAACCCGTTCTTTGACCTGTTTTTTGCTGGCATGGCGCATGCCGAAAGCAATATTTTTACGTACGGTCATGTGCGGGAAGAGCGCCAGATCCTGAAACACCATACCAATATGTCGCTCTTCGGGTTTAGCCTCGCACACTTTGCTGCAAATTTCCCTGCCGGCAATCAATACACGGCCACTGGTGGGCGTCTGAAAGCCCGCAATTGTGCGTAGCATGGTCGTTTTGCCACAGCCGCTGGGGCCCAGCAGACAGCCAATCTCGCCCTCTGCCACGGCAAATGACATGTCTTTGACGATGTGCTGGTCGCCCAGGTGCACGTTAATTTTGTCAATTTGGAGCTGAATTGTCATCTCTGCATGATACCCGAAGCCGGTGCAACAACGTTGCGTAAGACAGCTACACTGTGAAGATGCATTCATGTTCTCCAGAACTTATTTCCGAAACGGTGAAAGAGGCGGCAGCTACCGTGCTGCAGCAGCTTGACGAACTTGGCACCCGGGGTCTTGTTGAGGCACAGGTCGACAGCAAGCTGGAATCGGTTTTCGCGTTCAGCCCATACCTGATGCGAACCTGCCAACGCTATTTGCAACAATTTCACTGGCTGATTGATTCCGGCGCTTTGCTGGCAGATGCTAAAGCGGCCGACCGAACTGAGCTGATAGACAGAATTGTGTCTGCAGACAGCCCGGCGCTGGGCGCGTTTGGTTCGGTGCAAAACGAGATTCCCAGGGACACCTTCGATCAGCAGCTGGTGCAGTTGCGAAAATGTCGGCATCAGGAAATGCTGCGCATCATTTGGCGAGACCTCACTGGTGTGGCAAGCGTCGATGAGACGCTGATGGCGTTGTCGACAATGGCAGATGCCTGTATTGAAGTAGCCTCGCTTTGGTCACACGAGTCGGTGTCTCAACGGTATGGGCAAGCACTGGATGCCGACGGTCAATCGATGCGAATGATTGTATTGGGTATGGGTAAGCTTGGTGGGCAAGAGCTCAACGTTTCATCTGACATTGATCTTATTTATATTTACCCGCGCAGAGGTAATAGTAGCGGAGACACGTCAATCGATAATGAAGCTTATTTTCGGCGCGTAGCGCAAAACCTGTCTCAGCTATTGGGCAATGTCACTGCCGATGGATTCGTTTTTCGTGTTGATACTCGGTTACGACCATTTGGTGAGAGTGGTCCGTTAGTGATTAATTTGAACGCATTAGAGCAGTATTATCTAACGCAGGGACGCGACTGGGAACGCTATGCGATGATAAAAGCGCGTGCCATTGTCGGTGATGAAGATGCGATTGCCGAGCTCAATGATTTACTCAATCCATTCGTTTACAGGCGATATCTGGATTACAGCGCTATTGATGCATTGCGTGACTTAAAACGCAAAATTGCCTTGTCGGTTAAACAGAAAAGTGTGCGTAACAATATAAAGCTCGGTCTTGGAGGTATTAGAGAAATCGAGTTCATTGGCCAGGCATTTCAACTTGTTCGTGGAGGTCGGCAGGAGCGACTTCGCGTGCGATCTATAAAAAAAGTACTGCATAGTCTGCAAGATATGAAGCTGATGTCGGCCGAAGATGTTCAACTGCTTTGTCAGGCCTACGATTTTTTACGACGCGTAGAAAATGCGTTGCAATGCATGCAAGATCAGCAAGTGCACAGTTTGCCAACAGATATGACCGATCAGATGCGCCTGTTGGGTATGTTGGGTTTTTCTGATTGGGCGGTGTTTGAAGCAACACTCAACGAGCATCGGTCGGCTGTATCGCTACGCTTTAATGCCTTGTTTTCAGATTGGGATACAGGTGTTGAAAATGCAGAACCAGCCCTGGATGACGCTGCAAGCGTTGCCTGGGCGGTTCTCAGTTCCCCTGAAACAGAGAGTACTGCTGCACAAGAGGCTGTACGCTCAGTTGGCATTGAACCCGATGATGAGCTTATGGAGAGCTTGACGAGTTTAACCCGAGGTGGCTTTTACCAACGCCTTACTTCACGTGCGCAGGAGCGTGTCGATCGCATATTGCCTTTGCTTTTTAATGCGGCTATGGCTGAGCAAAATCCATCAAATGCGCTACTTCGCTGCCTGAATCTGGTTCGCGCTGTTGCCGGGCGCAGTGGTTATCTGCAAATTCTGATTGAACGACCACCAGCTTTGGCACGGCTTGTTAGCTTGTTTGCAAAAAGTGCCTGGGTATCCACTTTTGTAACCCGACATCCTATTGTTATTGACGAATTATTGCGAGACAACTCGAATACGCCTTTGCCAGATAGAGAACAGTTGCTTGCCGAAGCAATGCATGAGGCTCACAGACTAAGTGCCATGGAACTTGATGAACAGATGGATGCCATGCGTCAATTCCAACAAGCACGTGAACTGCGTGTGGCAGCAGCTGAGCTTACTGAGAATCTGGAATTGATGCGCGTCAGTGATCAGCTAACTTGGTTGGCTGAAGCGATAGTTGCGGCTGTTGTATACCTGGTCGAGCATTCTCTAGTGCAGCGATTTGGCAGACCAAGTGCTCAAGTTGATGGTGTTATGCACTACCCTGAGTTTGGTGTGTTGGCGTATGGGAAAATGGGCGGGATTGAGCTTGGCTACGGTTCAGATCTTGATATGGTTTTTCTCCATAACAGTGTTGGTCTGCGCCAACAAACCGATGGCGAAAAAGTCATTGAGAATGGTCTGTTCTACGCCCGTTTGGCGCAAAAAGTAGTGCACTTCATGACCACGCATACGCCTGCTGGTGTACTGTATGACATTGATTTGCGTTTGCGTCCAAACGGACAATCCGGGGTACTCGTCACCAGCTTTGAATCGTTTTCGCAGTACCAATTGACCCAGGCCTGGACTTGGGAGCACCAGGCGTTAGTGCGTGCACGTATGGTGTTTGGGAGTGAGGCTGTAATTGATCGATTTAATGAAATCAGGGCCAAAGTGTTGGGTCAGCCGCGCGAGGCAGAAGAATTAGCCCAGGATGTCACCCAAATGCGTGTCCGTATGCGCGAAAATCTAGAAAAAGGCGGGCAAGGCCAGATACACCTCAAGAACGACCCTGGTGGTGTTGCTGATGTCGAGTTTATGGTTCAATATCTCGTCTTGGCGCACGCGAGCCAGTATCCTGCGTTACTGGACTACCCGGATAATGTGAGAATACTGCGCGAAGTAGCGCAAGCCGAGCTGATGAGCACGCAAGAGTGTGAACAGCTAGAACAACATTACCTGACATTGCGGCGCTTGATTAATCGACAATCATTACAACAAAAGCCATTGGTAGTTGAACTGTCTGATGCCTTGACCATTTCATGCAATCAAACAACAGACTCGTGGCATCGCCTGCTGGTTGCGCCGTTTGCCTCTTAACCAATTGCTGAGAACATAAACCAAAAATCATGAAGCCATCAAAACAACAAGCTGTAATCGAAGTGACAAAAGATGAATTACCAATGCATTGTCCAGCGCCAGGTTCAGCATTATGGGACTCGCACCCACGCGTGTTTATTCCGCTGGAAGATTCACCTGAAGCATCGTGTTCCTATTGCGGAACTGTGTATAAGTTGGTTGAAAAAAAAAGTGGCTCACCAGCTAAAAAATAATAACTGCTGAATCAAAATCGAAGTCGCCAAGGCCATGAAGTCGTCAGATTCCGTCTCAGGAACCAGCCCTGCGGATAACGCTCAGTCGCATGTGTATTGGCAGCATCGCGCCGATGCGAATCCGGAATTTGATCAGCGTGTCTTCGACGACGATTGGCTGGAAAGCCATAACTATATCGTTAACAGTCCCACGGCTGGAAGAGGTGCTTCGCTGTTTCTTAAAATAGAAGAAATCGACCTGGTGTTGCGCCATTATCGTCGTGGCGGCATCGTGCGTTCAATCAGCGAACAACACTATATTTGGCACGGTCTTCGGCGTACGCGCGCCTGGCGAGAATTCGACGTTTTGCTTGCAATGGAAACGCAAGGCCTGCCATCACCCAAACCCTACGCCTGTCAGGTGCAACGGCATGGGCTCAAATACAGCGCATCGCTAATTACCTACTTTTTAGCCGGTGTGACTCTGGCTGAGCGTGTTTGCACCGCTATACTGCCTGATGAGTGTTGGTATAACATTGGGCAGTGCATTCGGCGGTTTCATTCGGCTGGGGTCGATCACGCTGATCTAAACGCACACAATATATTGATCGATGAAAACGCTGTTTCGTTGATCGACTTTGATAGGGCGGTGATCCAGTTCACAGTGAGTAGCAATCGACGACACAAAAACCTAAAACGCCTCCAAAGATCACTAAACAAAATTGGTAGTAGCGGCCCTGCATTCTATAATGATGATTGTTGGGGTACGTTAATGTCAGGGTATAGGACGACTTGATGTAGTTTTGGTCTAATGCTAACAATAATAATGACAGACGAAAATTCAGCTACAAGTCTGATTAATAGGGAATATTTTAATGATCTACAAAGTAATCAAAATTACGCTTTGTGTATGCTCAGTGATTCTGTTGTCCTCATGTTTTAAACTTCAAGTTAATCCTGAAGGGGTTGTCGAGGATACGGTTTCAGCGGGCAAATCGCTTTATAAGACAATAAAGCACAGAAGAGATGGCACTGAAGAACGGTTATATACACATACGGTTGAGCTTTTACCCGATGCTGATGTACAGCAAGCTGGCAATGAGTGCACGGAGTATTTGACAGAGTCAATGAACTCTGGTTCTGACAACGACCCGCAAATACTTGAGTCGAGTACAGAGATCATCACTGGCGAAACAGGCAATAAATTGAAGTGCTCCATTCTTGCTGTTTTGTAGCGCAGCTGTGTTTAAACGCCAATGTAGTTGTTAAATAATCTGACCAATGGAAGCGTTAGGCACTTTTGCATTAGAAATACTCGGCGAAATCGGTGGTGGCCGTGGTGGTGCAATAAATGATTTAACTCGGTTCTCACTGGGCATGCTTTTCTGGAGCATTATGCTTGTGGGGGCATTGAATGCGCGTCGTCGTAATGCACTGCTACGTGACAAGCTACTCATCGCGGGCTTTTTTGTTGGTTTTGCCCGTGATTTTTTCATGCTTGTAGTAACAATTCTTGGTTTGCACAATATCGTATCTGCCGACACTCTGGCATTGTTCCTACCTCCAATCGACAACATGTTAATGTTGGTAGCGCGCGCGGTTATCGCTGCCGCGTTTCTTCATTACATTGTGCGTCCGAGTGAAATTTCCAGAAAATTCTTTGTTTTTACTCTGGGTATCTGTTTGGCGACGTATGTCATTATTGCCTACGACTGGTGGATAGCAGTGCGGGCTGATCCAAGCATTCAGTTTAGCCAGCACTGGAGCGTTTGGTTTATTCACTACTTTGGTGCATCTTTCATACTTGTCACCATTTTTTTTATCTTGCAGCAAAGCAGCAGAATCCGAAAAGTGGTGGCTATAACGTTCATCATGTACTTCATGACGCATATGCTCATGCTTGTCAATCTGCACACAGGCCAGCGTTGGGAGCAAGTATTTTTGCCGATTTGCAACAATTTGGATTTGTGGGCAATTCCTATTATAGGGTTTGTGTATTGGCGTGAACAACGCGATCAGCACGCACAGCTTCAAGCCGAGATCAAACAGACTGAACGGCTTGAACTCATTGGGCAACTATCCGCAGGCGTTTCGCATGACTTTAAAAATCATTTGCAAGTCATTCGTGGCTACGCTGAGCTTGCCCAAATTCAACAAGCTCAACCAGAGAAAGTGGTGCAGTGTATAAAAGAAATATCGGATACTGTAGATCGCTCGGTCGCATTGGTTAATCAGCTACTGGCGTTTAGTCGGCGCGACAACGTTGAAAAAGATGTCAGCGCCAGTCTGAACGATGTTGTGACCGATTTGACGCCCATGTTGTCTCAACTACTCGGGCCTCAGTATCAGCTCGATTTTCAGCTCGCCAAAGGTTCACCAACAGCACGATTTGACACGAACGAACTGGAACAGGTCGTCGTGAACCTGGTCGTTAATGCACGAGATGCCATGCCTGATGGTGGCGTGATAAAATTAGCGACGCGTAATGTTTACTCGCGAAAACGCAAGAGTGGAACCGATTCTGATGATGCCAGGCCGCAAGACGTCGAAAAAGTGCAATTAATCATTTCTGACTCTGGTGTTGGTATGTCTCAGGCAACAATCCAACGCGCATTTGAGCCTTTTTACACTACCAAGGCGGTTGGTCAGGGAACAGGGCTTGGATTATCCACTGTGTATGGATTGGTTCAAAAACAAGAAGGTAAAATCGAGATCGACAGTCAATTGTATGCCGGCACAACCGTAACAGTGAATTTATGGCCGGCAAAGAATCAAATCAACAAATCACTTCCAGTTGATAGCATTGATGTGCTGGGTGGCAAAGAGCACATTCTGATTGCCGAAGATGATGAGTCTGTGCGCAATCTGGTCTATGAGCTCCTGACCACGGCGGGTTACACTGTGTATCAGGCCAATGATGGTTATCAGGCGCAAGAGTTGGCTCGGCAGCATCGGGACTCAATTGAGTTATTGTTGTTCGATGTTGCGATGCCAAAAATGAACGGATATTTGGCTTACGAGTCGATTTTTCCTGTGCTGCCTAATGCGCCTGTAGCATTCGTTTCGGCAGACACCAGTAGAGTGAAGGGATACCAGGCTAGCTATCCGCACCTGGCAAAACCATTTACGCGTGCACAGCTGCTTAGCTATGTACGTGAGCAGTTACTGTAAGTAACAATTTAAATGTAGCAGCAGACATAGCATGGTTGTAAAAAAGGAAATACGTTTATGAAGAATCCGCCAACTGTCTATCTAATTGACGACGATCCCAACGTGCGCAAATTGTTGGAAATGTCCCTGGGTATACATGGTTTTTCAGTGCAGGCGTTTTCCAGTGCAGAAGCATTTCTCGATTCTGACTGGATAAATCTGGCTGGTTGTATCTTGCTGGATGTTGAAATGCCTGGGATGAATGGTTTGCAGTTGCAGCAGTTGTTGCGAGAAAATGATGTATCTATACCTATTATTTTTGTAACAGGTCATGCTGATGTACCCCGTTCGGTTGAAGCGTTAAAGGCTGGGGCCTTCGATTTTCTAGAAAAACCGTTTAGTCAGGAAGCTTTGGTTGCCAGTATTGAACAAGCCTTCGCGTCAGACCAGAAATCGCGTGACGATCGCGAACAGCAATCGCTGTATCGCAAGCGATTTGAGCGGCTTACCGACAGAGAATTCGAGATAATGCAAATTTTAATCGAAGGTTCGGCCAATCACTCAAGTAGAAAAATTGCAGAAAAACTTGAAATTAGTCCACGAACCATCGAGCATCACCGAATGCGAATTCTCGAAAAAACCGAGGCGCATTCGGTCGCAGAGTTGGTTAAGTTTGCAACTATCGCAGGTTATCTGACGTAGATAAGCCGTCAGCGCTCACAATTATTTTATAGTTACGGCTGCAGTTTCTAACTGCTGCTCAGAGACTATTTTGTTGTAGATTTCTTCACGGTGAACAGCAATATTGCTGGGTGCTTCAATGCCAATGCGAACCTGTTTTCCTGAGACACTCAATACCACTATTTTTACTTCGTCGCCAATGTTCACTGACTCGCTGGGCTTTCTGCTTAAAACTAACATAACAACTTCCTTTCGGTGACATGGCTCACCGACGTAATTGTTGAACGATAACAACTATAGGGTTTTCGCCAATAAGGCATAAAACAACTACCTGCGGCTCGCCGGTAATTCAATCATTCCCACAGGTAGCTCGCCACACGTTTGGTTACGGAGTTACGGCTGCTGGCAATTGGTCATCAAAATCGTATTGGCCATAAAATCCATACTTGTTTAGTGGACTGAGTTTTCTGCAAATGATTCTCTTACAGTTTTGAAAATTCATATAACTCGTGCAGTTATACGACTAAAACCAGCGCAGTCCCAATAAAGAATGCCTATGAATATGAATGGAGAAATGTTAGTCCGAATAAGTGCGAACTTTGGAATACTAATTTATCCAGTTTTCGGCGAATTTCAACTGTGTTTAATCTTGTAAATTGTCGGCAACACTATTCGATAATGATGCAATGTATCTATCAAGCACATCGCTTTGAGCATTAATAGCAGCCTTTGCACGTCCCCCCATATTTTGTGCCCACTGTAAATCAGACACAGCAAGAGCAAAAAACTGGACGACTTCCTCGACGTTATCTGCCACTGAAATAGCGTCAGCTTTAAGTAATAAATCCACTTCTTCTGTAAAGTTGAAAGTGTGTTGCCCAACAACAATGGCTGTTGCAGTACGGCCGGGTTCAAGTACGTTGTGACCACCTCGTTTAATGAGTGATCCACCTACAAATGCAGCACTGGCATTAGCGTACCAATGGTGCATTTCCCCTAAGGTGTCTGCCAGGTACAACCTGCAGTTCTCACCCGGCAGTTCACCCCTGCTACGCAGGGCAATATCTTGTTGATCCGGTACAGTCTCTTGCTGCAACGCGTTAAGGCTTTTAGCTAATCGAGCTCCACGCTCTGCATGTCGGGGTGCAATCACCAGTAACTGGTCGATAGATGAGTTTATCCAGGCTTTGGCCAGTTGAAGTTCTTCGTCTTCGTGTGTCGAGGCTGCCAATACATAGGGTCTGTTAAGCAAAACAGTTGAGGTTTGGGTATTTTCAGTAGTCGCGAATTTCAAATTTCCAACCACGGATACCTTTTCAGGCTGAGCACCGCGTTGTACAAAGCCATTGGCATCTTCATCAGACCGAGCAAATACCAATACGTCGCAAAGTGCGTGCTTGTAAGTGCACTTGAAAAAATCTGCCAGCTTACCTTTGCTTTTATGGCTAAGCCGAGCGTTAACAAGTGTTATGGAAATGCCGTTTTGTTTTGCACGTGCAAACAACCAGGGCCAAATCTCTGTTTCGACTATCCAAAGGCTGGAAATGTTTTTCCTCTTAAAAAATCGGTTGATTGCTCCAGAGAAATCGATTGGTAAATAGGCCTGGGCAACCTTGTCATGCAGGCGGCGTTTGAGTATGGCTGAACCGGTTGGTGTGTTAGTGCTAACCAGGAATTTCAGTGCCGGGTTAAGGAGCAGCATTTTTTCTATCAACGGCAAAACCGTTATGACTTCCCCCACAGAGGCCGCGTGTACGTGAATGCGTTCATGATCATCTCTTTGACAGAATCCGAGCCGTTCTTTAATGTAGCGCAGGCCGCCATCCCGACAACTGCGCCAGCACAGGTGCAGCAACAGAAGGGGAGACACCAGGCGTAAACACAGTCTGTAACGCCAAGTGGGAGGGGATTTACTGAGCGCCTGGTTCGACAAGAAAATTGTTGATCGGAATCAAATCGTTAGCATTGAGCGTACCTGCTGCTGCTTTGAGCGACAAGTAGTTAATGATGTAATCGTAGCGAGCGCCTGCGTAATCGGACTCGGCTCTGTATACATCGCGCAGTGCTTGCAACACTTCGACCGAAGTACGGGTGCCAGCGCGAAAGCCAGCGTCCGTTGCCTCAGCGGACTTTCGCGTAGAGATAAGCGCTTGCTGCAATGCATTTGCACGAGCTATGCTGCCGGTGACACCGCGAAACGCATCACGTGTTTGTTGGGCTGTTGAGCGTTCCTGAGAGAGTAGGGTCTGTTGTGCAGAATTCGAATCTGCTTTCGCCTGACGTACCTGCGATTTTATCCTGCCACCGGTGTAAACAGGCATACGTATTTCGATACCTATGCTGCCGCCTTTCAGATCACGGCCACGAATAGGGTCTTTCAATTCGTTCTCTGCCGCTTGGGCTGCACCAACCAAATCCAGTGTCGGATAGCGAGATCCACGGATAGCTGAAACGCCGGCCGCCGCAGTTTGTGCAGCCAGTCGAGCTGCTACAAGATCAAGATTTTGTTCGACAGCTAATTTGACCCACGCCTCAGCGTTGGCTGGATCTGGCGCAACCAGTGGTAGATCTGTCGCCAAGGCAGCAATCGTTTCTGGCCTGCTGCCAGTGAGCACTTCCATTGCCCCAACGGCGGTTTGAAGTTGATTTTTTGCAGCAATTTGAGCAGCAATGGCTAAATCGTATTGCGCCTGCGCACTTCTTACGTCAGTGACCGGAACTAATCCGACGTCGAACCGACGCTCAGCTTGTTCTTTTTGCCGGGCAATGGCGTCGAGTTCCGAGCCGCTAAAGTCTACTTCAACTTTCGCTCGCAAAACATCGAAATAGGTGTTGGCGGTACGAAGAATGAGGTTTTGCTGTTGGGCAAGCAGTTGTGCTTCAGCTTGTTTAACACCTAGCCTGGCCTGGTCGACAATCGCACCGTTTTCGCGATTGAACAGGCTCTGACGTAGCGTTAAAGTAAACTGCTGATCATCGAAAGTTCCGTAGTCGTCGCGACGCTGCTCGTTGCGCGAAGCATCGTAAGCAAAGTTAAGCTGCGGTCGAAACGCTGATTTAGCGAGTGGGAGTCGCTGGATTGCCGATTCGTAGTCGTACTCCGCCGCCCTAATCGTGGAATCGTACTGTTGCGCAAGCTTGTAAGTCTCGTCCAGGTTGGTTGCATTTACAACACTGCCGAGCATGGACGTTGCTAGCAAGCAAACTGAAAAAGTTACTCGGGAGTGCATCAACGAAAACAGGTGCATAAAGGTACTCTAGAAAACGAATGCTGATGCCGATTCGGAAAAGTTGATCAGGGGATCAATCTTTGTTTCGAACAGACTTTCCGTTGTCCATTCAGTTTTCGAAATTCGGGTTAGCAACACCGCTTCCATCATTGGTTGCTGGTTATCACCAAGAACTGCAAATATTCGGCCATGAACGGCCAACTTGTGTTTGTAGTAATCTGGAATTGCTTCAATAGCTCCACCAAATGCTATCGCGTCATAGTTGTCCAGTGCCTGCCATTCAGCCGAGGCGTCTTGGTGCATTAAATTGACATTAGAAATGCCCAGAGAGTCCAAACGCGATTGTGCACTGCTGGCAAGGTCTGGGTGAATCTCCAGACTGTGCACCTGTTTACTCATGTGTGCCAGACATGCAGTCAAATACCCACTGCCAGAGCCAATTTCTAATGTGATGTCGGATGCTTGCGGAGACAGCGCCTGGAGCAATCTGCCTTCAATAATGGGTTTGAGTAGCGTCTGCCCGAATCCAATGGGTAATTGGTAGTCGCTGAAAGCCAACGCACGGTGTTCTTCAGCAACAAATTCCTCACGTGGCACCACTGCCAGTACGTCGAGCACGCGCTGATCAAGCACGTCCCATGGACGCACTTGCTGTTCGATCATATTGCTGCGAGCTTGCTGTAGATTCATCGTCTCACCGGAAGTTATCAAAAGAGGTAATCACTATTGGGTTAGCCATATCGTGGATATTTTGAGTGGCCTTGTTAGATTTAACGTGCTGTCATCCGTGCAATATAATACCCGCGCGTGCGGATTATAAGCTAAACAGACGCTAAATGGACATGCCAATAAACATGCCAATTTGTTGATTCGTAACGCATTGGCGCCACAAACTCCCGGAGCATCTTCGGTGTGATGGCAAATCACTGCTTGAAGCTGTATTGACTCCGGGCAGCAAAAAGCCTTGCCCGGAATATATTCGATGTTACCGGCTCGAGAAAACGAATTTCCCGGCCTTTGCTAGTTCAATGTACTTTGTCGAACTTATTCGGCCTGTACACTGCTGGCTTGAGGACCCTTGGGACCTTGCTCCACTTCGAAAGTGACTTTCTGTCCTTCGTTTAGTGTTTTGAAGCCATCACCTTGTATTGCTGAAAAATGAACGAAGACGTCGTCGCCACCATCGTCCTGGGAAAGGAACCCGAAACCTTTTGATTCGTTGAACCACTTGACCGTGCCTGTTGCCATGATTTAAAACCTCTGAGAATGGAATGCCGCGCAAGGCATCGCCGATACCGCCAGACCCGTGAAGCATGGACATAAAGCAAAAGTGCTCAAAGTTCAAGCTTCTAGACATTGGTAATTGCAAAACCGTGTCACGCTCGGCCAGTCTAGCGTGTTTTTGGGAGCTGATCTATGGATTTTTCTATCAAACAGTGCTAACCGATGCTGTGTTAAGCGTTTTGCAATGGTAGTTCTACCCATTCAGGTCATTAAAGAACGGTGCGATAGCCTTACATAAAGGGCATTCCGTGGCGATACAGCGGTTTTTGAGTCGTTTTAGCTGATTGATAAAAACTATACTTTTGTACGAGCTATTTAGGTGTGTCAGTTGGTCTTTTTGGGCGCCGACGACGTGATTTTGACGTTTTTTTTGTGGTTGAGTCTTTAGTGCTATTGCCATCAGGTCGAACTTGGCCTGAACCGCTGCCACTGCGGCGCTTACCGGAGCGTTTCGCCCCCGGCTTTCCACCCGCCTTATACGAAGACACGCGGTCGCGTTCGATGCGTTTGGCCTTCTTGGGTGTAACCAGCAAATCTCCTGTTATGTGAGCCAGCGGGATTGGCTTACCGATATATTCCTGAATTTCAGGCAATGAAAAAGAGTATTCCTCACAGGCAAAGCTAACGGCTTCACCGTGTGTGCCAGCTCGTGCAGTACGACCGATGCGATGCACATAATCTTCAGCCTGTTGGGGTAAATCGTAATTGAATACGTGTGATACATCGTCGATGTGCAGGCCTCTCGCTGCAACGTCAGTGGCGATTAACACCGGCAATTTTCCGGTGGTAAAATCATTGAGAATTCGTTGTCTTTTGTTTTGTCGAACATCGCCCGAGAGTGTGCCGCATTTTATATCGTTGCCCAACAAGTAGCCCTCTACATACTCGGCGGCGCGTTTGGTATTGACGAAAATGATTGATCTCGGGGGAGTCATTTGTTGCATAAGCCCGAGTAGCAAGGAAATTTTTTCGTCGGTAGCTGGCTGGAATAGTTGCTGGTTTACCCCATCAGCTGTGACGCCGGTTGTATCGGTTTTAACAGGGGTTGGGTTGTTCATATGCTCATAGGCCAACTCCATCACACGATGCGACAGGGTTGCGGAAAACAGCATGCTCATGCGTTGTTCGGGTTCGGGCATACGTCTGAGTAAATATCGAATATCGGCTATAAATCCCAGATCAAACATGCGGTCTGCTTCATCGAGTACGCAAATTTCAAGCTTCTTCAGATTAAACACATTTTGTTTAAAATAGTCGATCAAGCGACCAGGTGTGCCGATTAAAACATCAACTCCCTCGGCTAATTGTTTTCTTTGTTTTTCATAGTCAATGCCACCGTAAACGGTAGTTGTGCTCAGATCGGTGAATTGAGCGAGGTTTTGTGCATCTTTACCGATTTGTATTGCCAGTTCACGGGTTGGTGCAATGACGAGCATTCGAGGTTGATTTTTATTGCGCTGGCCTCCATCGTTGTCTAGCAGGCGGGCGAACGCGCCAAGCAGGAATGCAGCGGTTTTGCCGGTGCCGGTTTGGGCCTGAGCAGCGATGTCCTGGCCACCGTCGATAATCGGCAGCGATAGTGCTTGTATTTCGGTGCAGCGATCAAAGCCCAGCTGGTCAGTCGCTCTTAGTAACGGTTCTGGCAGGTTGAGCTCGCTAAAGGCGGGTGTGGGGTACGAGTTCGATATCATGAGTATTGATAATGTGAGTACAATTTAGCTGTCTCAATTGAAGTGAGTTATTAGGCAACATTGATCTAATTCAATTAGATCTCGGCCAATTAGAACAATGAACGTTAACCAATTAGCAAATAGAGGTGCATTATGAACGAACATATTACCGCGATTACCGATGCCAACTTTGAAGAAGAAGTACTGAAATCTGAAACCCCTGTACTGGTTGATTACTGGGCAGAGTGGTGCGGGCCGTGTAAAGCGATTGCACCTGTTCTGGATGATCTTGCTCCGGAATATGTTGGAAAAGTTAAAATTGTAAAAATGAATATGGATGAAAACCCAAATACTCCTCCTAAATACGGTATTCGGCAAATCCCTACGCTAATGATTTTCAAGAATGGGACTGTGGAAGCAACCAAACTTGGTGCTATGTCAAAGTCTCAATTAACTGAATTTCTTGATCAGAATTCTTAAGCGGCTAATTTAGCGTTCCAGCTTACTATTATGCAAACTCGTCAGTCCAGTCTATTTGAAGCGGTAGTTCAAAACGCCAGCTGTTAGTTGGACTGACGAGTCACGTTTTAACTAAGTATAGTAAATACAATTATTTAGATAAGTATTTTCGATTAAATGCTACCGATTGAGCAGTGTGTAAGCATTATATTGCTGCGTCAATGGTCACAAATTTGCTTGGTTTCACCCATGACTTTCAAGTGCCAGGTCATTTTATTGTTCATTTAGTACTGGACGTTGCCATCATGTCGTGCTAACTTCCATTTTGTCCAGCAACGCAAGAACCCGTCCCCTCGGCAGTGTGCGTTGCAAAAATAACCTAATCATCGCGTTTGAAATCAACTTTTGCTTCGTACACTTATTAGACCTTTGCCGTACTTATTGTTTGATAAGACAGACGCAACAAAAAAAAACTAACGTATTTTTTAACCAAATTATTCAATCAACCTGTTTAATCATTAATTGAATGGTCTTGCCACGATCTGAAATCTCGTCTCGAACAGACTGCTTTTTCAGTAAGGCGACATCTTCTTCTTTCGACCAGGAACATTCCTAACTTTCTCGACTTCCGTCTTAAAATATCCACATCACCCGTATGAATCTTACCGACCTAAAAAAGAAAAACCCGACTGAACTGATAGAACTTGCGCAGTCGATTGGCGTTGATAACGTTGCTCGCCAGCGAAAGCAAGACATGATCTTTTCAATTCTGAAAGCGCACTCCAAAAAGGGTGAGAATATTTTTGGAGGGGGCGTACTTGAGATTTTGCAAGACGGCTTTGGCTTTTTGCGATCGGCGGATAGCTCTTACCTGGCAGGTCCGGACGATATCTACGTTTCTCCAAGTCAGATAAGACGGTTTTCGCTGAGAACGGGCGATACTATTTTCGGAAAAATCAGGCCACCTAAAGAAGGCGAGCGCTATTTTGCGCTGCTTAAAGTTGATGAAATAAACTTTGGTCCGCCAGAGCAAGCTAAAAATAAAGTACTTTTTGAAAACCTGACACCCTTGCATGCGAACGAACGCATGAACATGGAGCGCGGTAATGGCAGTACTGAGGACATAACGGCTCGTATCATTGATATCGCTGCACCCATAGGTAAAGGCCAACGTGGATTGCTGGTGTCGCCGCCAAAGGCCGGTAAAACACTGATGCTACAGAACGTAGCGCAAAGCATTGCTGCGAATCATCCGGAATGTTTTCTGATTGTATTACTGATCGATGAACGACCAGAAGAAGTTACCGAGATGGAGCGCATGGTACAAGGGGAAGTTATTTCCAGTACCTTTGATGAACCTGCAAGCCGACATGTACAAGTGGCAGAAATGGTCATTGAAAAAGCCAAGAGGCTTGTCGAGCATAAGAAAGATGTTGTCATCCTGCTCGACTCAATTACTCGACTGGCACGAGCATACAATACGGTTGTTCCTTCCTCTGGTAAGGTTCTTACCGGTGGTGTAGATGCCAATGCTTTACACCGACCCAAACGCTTTTTTGGCGCTGCGCGCAACATCGAAGAAGGTGGCAGCCTGACTATCATTGCTACGGCCCTGGTTGATACCGGGTCCAAAATGGACGAAGTCATCTACGAAGAGTTTAAGGGCACAGGTAACATGGAATTGCAGCTTGATAGACGCATTGCCGAAAAACGCGTGTTCCCAGCGATCAATATCAACAAATCCGGTACGCGACGTGAAGAATTGATGATGGATCAGGAAGAGTTGCAAAAAGTGTGGATATTGCGCAAATTTATTCACGCTATGGATGAGATCGAAGCGGTAGAATTTATGCTCGGGCGCTTACAACAAACCAAGACCAATAACGAATTTTTTGATGCAATGAAGCGCTAGTCGCTTTTAAGCCTTGCCAATGCTCGGTAGCCTATATCGCGACGGTAGTGCATTCCTGCAAAGCTGATTTGTGCAGCTCCGTTGTCTGCGCTTTGTTTTGCTTCGGTGATATCATTGCCCAGCGCGCTTACGCACACAATGCGGCCACCGTTGGTTACGTACTGATCTTTCACCAGATCAGTTCCGGCATGAAAAACCTTGCAGTCCAACTGCTCAGCTTTACCAATACCGCTAATGGCCTCCCCATTTGAACCACTACTGGGATAGTCGCCGGCTGCCAGTACAATGCCCAGCGCTGATTGGTCATTCCAGATTGCTTGCACCGTATCAAGTGTGCCATCGGTGGCTGCATCCAGTAGCGTAAGTAAATCGCTTTCCAACCGCATTAGCAAAGGTTGTGTTTCAGGGTCGCCAAGACGTACGTTGTATTCGACAACGCGTGCTTTTCCCTTGTCACTAATCATTAGCCCAACATATAAAAATCCTTTGAACGGTGTGCCGTCTTTGATTAAGCCGGCCACTGAAGGTTTTACTACATCGCGCATGATGTGTTCTTGTACTTCATTCGTTACTACAGGCGCTGGCGAGTATGCGCCCATACCGCCAGTATTAGGCCCCAGATCACCTTCGTCACGCGCTTTATGATCCTGGCTGGTAGCGAAAGGCAAACAGTGCTTGCCATCGACCAGTGCGATAAAGCTCGCTTCTTCGCCAACCAGGAACTCTTCGATGACCACCGTTGAGCCGGCGGTGCCGAATGCCTGGTCGGCAAGCATTGCATCCACAGCGGCGTGTGCTTGCGCCATAGACTGCGCAACGACAACACCCTTACCGGCGGCCAGACCATCGGCTTTTATAACAATCGGGGCGCTTTGCTCTTGCAGGTACGCATGCGCCTGTTCTGCGTCAGTAAACGTTGCATACCTTGCAGTAGGAATGGCATGTCGACGCATAAACTCTTTCGCGTAGGCTTTACTGCCTTCTAGCTGTGCAGCTGCTGCAGTTGGACCGATAATGCGTTGCGATGCGTTGTTAAAAAAATCAACGATGCCAGCCACCAGGGGTACTTCAGGACCGACAATGGTTAAGTGCACATCGTGCTCAATGGCGTAATTGCATAATCCGGCATGGTCACTGATGTCGAGTGCGACTCGCTCTACCAGCGGCTCTTCAGCAATACCGGCACTGCCTGGAGCGACGCTGATTCTGGTAACGAGTGGGGATTGTGCAAGTTTCCACGCGATTGCATGTTCGCGGCCGCCGTTGCCGATTAATAGAATATGCATTACTAACCCCAAGCAAAAGCGCTATTCTACGTTAATCTAATCGCGCTGCATAAGGTGGTACCGTGATTACCTGTTACGAACAGAGAACAAGCGATTTAAAATGAACTCCTCAATTTGTCGAACCGCGTTATACATGCCGGCAGTAAACACGCGCGCGCTGGCCAAAGGGCCGGGGCTCAGCGCAGATGCCATTGTGATTGATCTGGAAGACTCCGTTGCAGCTGAGGCAAAGCCGCAAGCTCGACAGAATGCGATCGACGCACTGATGCACAATGACTATGGTTACAGGTTGCGTGTTTTACGTCTAAACAATGTGTCGTCTGAATGGTTCGAAGCAGATTTCGCGTTGTTGCGGCAAGTTAAACCCGATGCTGTGCTGTTACCGAAAGTAGAGTCTGCGCAAACCATTCAACACGTTCAGGCACTACTCGACCAGGTAGACCAATCTGGGCAGGTAAAAATATGGGCCATGCTCGAGACGCTACAGGCGGTGGTCAATGCTGCGAGCATTGCGCAAAGCAGTGAGCAATGCCATCGATTTGAAACAGTGTGCATCGGAAACAACGATCTTGCCCGAGAAGCTGATATGCGTGTCACATCGGATAGAAGTTTACTTATACCCTGGCTTATGACCTTGTTAGCTGCCGCAAAAGCTTATCACTTAACTATTCTGGACGGCGTTTATAACGACTTTGCCGACCTTGATGGTTTTAGTGTTGAGTGTGCGCAGGGTGCATCAATGGGTATGAGTGGCAAAACGCTTATTCATCCCAGTCAAATTGACATCGCCAATCAAGCGTATTCCCCAACCGCTGATGATATTAACCAAGCGCAAAAAGTGGTCGATGCATTTGCAAACGCTGCAGACCCTGAGGTAGGTGTGCTTCAAATTGATGGTCGCATGGTGGAGCGACTACACCTTGATATGGCTTATAAAACCCTAAACATTGCGGCGCGCATTAAAGGACGGAGTTGAACCGTTCAGAAAAAGAAGCGGCGAAGATAACACTGCCTCCCGTTTGGTTGTTAGTGACCATTTCTGCGATTGGTCCCATTGTCTTAAACGGTGTACTGCCTGCCAATACGGCTGTTATGGCCGAGCTTCAAACCAGTTATGGGTCGGCGCAACTCGTGCTCAGCGTGTTTTTACTGGCTTTGTTATTTGGTCAAATATTACTTGGTAATGCCGCCGATCGATTTGGACGTCGGCCCGTCATGCTGTTGAGTCTATTTGGTTTTTCAATTGGTGGCGCTTTATGCGCTGTTGCGCCAAATATTGAGAGTCTATTGGCTGCCCGGTTTGTTCAGGGGTTTTTTGCGGCATCCTGTTCATTTTTACCAAGGGCTGTAGTTCGTGATGTTTATGGCCAGGAAAAATCGGCTAGCATGATCGGTTATATGACTGTGGCAATGATGGTTGCACCGATGTTTGGCCCGGCTATAGGCGGTTTTGTCACTGATAATTTTAGCTGGCGTTGGATGTATGCCGGATTGAGTGTCATTGGTGCAGTGCTGGGTGTTTTCAGTTGGTTGTTTATGAACGAAACCCGTTCAGCGCATACCGCCAACAGTAAGCGTACCTCCTTAATAGACGCATCAAAAGACCTGCTTCAAATACGCGCATTCAATGCCAGTACTATTATGCTAGCCGGTACAGTTGGCTTGTACTATGCGTTTCTGGCAGGCGCGCCGTTTGTAATGATGGAAAGTCGAGGGTACAGCGCCTCAGAGTTTGGACGATGGTTTGCGATGGTCCCGGTTGGCTATCTTACCGGCAACTTATTAGCAGGTCGTTTCTCGCAACGTTTAGGTGTAAGTCGGATGATCGCCATCGGTGCAATACCGGGTCTGCTCGGTGTCAGCCTTTTATGGCTTTTGTCTTATTCAACACATCCATTCAGTCTGTTTATACCGATGAATTTAATTGCCTTGTCCAACGGTATGTGTCTTCCAAATTTAATGTCTGCCGCTATGAGTGTGCGTAGCGATCTGGTCTCATCAGCGGCAGGCTTATCAGGTGCAATTCAAACAGGCTTTGGTGTTGTGTTGACCTATGCATTAGGGGTAATGTTGCCCTCGGGCGACCGCTGGCTCAATATCATGGTGACATTTTCGGCAGCGTATTGGGTATTCGGTTTGTGGTTATGGTTTAGCACAAACGATGGGTCCGGTGACAATGATGACGCTTTGCGTGTGCCTGGTGTGCGTGTGCCTGGAGAGTAATAAACAACAAACGGCGCACTAGTACTGCCCACCATTAATTTCCAGCACTTGCCCGGAAATATAGCCAGAGAGTTTTGCTGATCCGAAAAATAAATAAGCCGGTGCACAGTCATCGGCGTTACCAAGTCGTTGAAGTGGTATTTGCGTGACCGTTTTGGCAAGTTTTTCAGGGCTTGAGTAGCGCTGATGAAAATCGGTATCGATAACACCAGGTGAGACAGCATTGGCACGTATGCCCAGTGGCGCCAGTTCTTTGGCCAGTGCCTTTGTATAAGTGGATATGAACGCTTTGGACGCAGAGTAAATCGACGAGCCGGGGCTGCCCCCAGTTGAAGCAGATATGGACACCGTGTTGACTATGGCGCTTTGCTGCGCTGCCTCGAGCAGTGGAATGAGTTCGCGTGTAATGCGCACCACGGCGCTCTGGTTGAGTTCAACCACATTGAGGTATTGCTCGTCAGTAAGTGATTGCGCGGGGTAGCGGCCAAACATGGTACCAGCATTGTTGACAAGCACATCGATCTTGTCGGTATGACTTTTTACAAACTGGCAGAAAGCGTCTTGCTGCTCACGATCGCCAAAGTCGCCGATGAATGATGCTACGTCGGTAGGTACTTTGTTAACGTAGTCAGGATTGCGACCCAGGTGCGCGATTACCTGTGCACCTGCGTCGATAAAGCTATTTAAAACACCCAATCCAATGCCATTGCCGGCACCCGTTATTACCACGGTTTTGTGTTTGAATAGATCGACAAAATGCGAGTTGTTATTGGCTACCATGAAGACGCTCTCATGCAAAGAGCCTGGCAGCTTACCACCAAATCCGGGTTGCAGAATCTACTGTACCGAAGGGCTTTGTGCGAAAAATGCTTCGGAGAATAAAGTTACCGCGGGTAGAGGATTTCCTGACCAATCTGAATTATAGAGCCGGAGATATTATTCAGTTTTCGGAGTGTCTGCACATCGGTACCGTATTGATCGGCAATTTTGCCGAGGTAGTCACCAGATTCAACTACATGTGTGCCCAGGTTGGCCGCATTGGTGGTTTCAGCTTCAACCACTATACCGGCAACCGGTTCAGGCTGAGCCAAGGTTTTGACCACAATTTGGCCATCAGCGTCGGTTTGAATTGATGTATTTACTGGGGTATTGGCCACGTCAGCCGTTTTAACCTCAACTGTCTTGACCTCAGCTGTCTTGAAAACAGGTAAGTTGCTATTTTGAGCAGGCTCTACTACAACTGTATTATTGACTGTATTGTTGGCTGTACTGCTTGCGCTAGCCGGTATGGTGATCGCGTTGACGTCCTGAGTGTTCTGGTGCCAACGGAAAATACCAACCGCTAAGGCGCCGGAAGCTAGTACCAATATAAATAAGTCAGATTTTGAAATCACTAATTCAACCTTGTGCGCTGTGCATGCTGAAACGTTGACGCATGGTACCGTCTATGTCTTTCTGCGGAAACATATTTCCGAAACTTTGTCTAGATTTTGCGAGACGAGACTGGTTTGCAAGTGTAGTTTTGCCGACCGATACATGAAATTTACCGGAAAATCGACGCAAATACAGTTAAATTCGGGCCATATTCGAAATAATAACCTATTTCGGTGATCGCTTGATGCCACTTAGGACCCAAGACCACGTTGTTTACATCTGTTTCAAAACGTCGTTTTAGAAAGAACCTGGACCAGCCATTTTGCAATGCGTTTATTGGTCAATTCCATTTGCAGCGACTGCTCGGCAAGTTGACGTTGCTCGGTCGGCAGTACATGACCCCGCTCAGCTAACAGTAACTTCATGTAGGCGTTTTCAAACTCCGGATGCGGCTGCAGGCTTACCGTATTGTCGTTGTAAATGAGAGCCGCATTTGCACACGTTTCGGACGATCCAATGACGTGAGCATCAGGTGGTAGATCCAAAACCTGGTCCTGATGCCAGGCATTGAGCAACACCGTCTCCGTTTCGTTTTTTATAGTGAACGCGTACTGCTCGGTACCTGCTATCCACCCACCGTCGTGCTTGACCACTCGACCACCCAGTGCTTGCGCCATTATTTGATGGCCAAAGCAAATGCCCACCAGCGGTATGCGGTTGGTATATATTTGTACAACCAGTTGTTCCAGCGGCCTTATCCACGGCAGGTCTTCATAGGCTCCGTGTCGGGATCCACTAATAAGCCAGGCGTCTGCATCATTTGCTGATGCTGGTATTTCGTTATCCACCACAAAGAATGGCTGATAGGAAAATTGATCGGTCCCAAGTAGTTTTTCAAATAAGGTGTTGTAGCGACCATAAGCGTCGACAATTTTATCGGGACTGTGACCACAAACCAATATGCCCAGTTTTGGCTTGTGCGCTTGCTGTGACGTCATGCCGGGCATCATATCATTTGCCGAGAATGGCTTGGGCCATCAAACTACTAACAAGCAGGTATACTGACTCAGGATATTTTAATTACGCCTAAACACCATGACCGCCCGACAATACCCCCCAGTTGCCATGCACAATCTTGCGCAAATGACGGGAAAGGCGCGGCTCGCGCTACTGCAAAGATCAGAAGAAAATCTTGCGCCGTTTATGGAAGGTGCGCGTCCTATCATTGACGCCGTTAGAAGCGAGGGCGACCAGGCGCTGTCGCGTTTTGCAAAGGATTTTGACAACGCTGAGGTGGCTGTTGACGAACTGGAGGCAACATCTGCCGAGTTTGACAGGGCGTTTGATACGCTCGATAACGACATGATTGAAACACTCGAATACGCGGCGTCGAACATTCGAGCTTTTCAGAAAGAACAAATGCCCGGCGATATGTGGATGAAGGAGATTCGGCCTGGCGTGTTGGTCGGTGAACGAGTTACACCCATAGATTCAGTGGCCTGTTATTCGCCAAGAGGCAAAGGGTCGTTTCCATCAGTAACGTTAATGACAGCAATTCCGGCGGTAGTGGCTGGTGTGCCCGAACCCATCATCCTTACGCCCCCCGGGCCGGACGGCCAGGTTGATGCCGCGACCTTGGTTGCTGCACGTATTGCGGGTGTCGAAAAAGTGTACAAATGCGGAGGAGTGCAGGCTGTTGCGGCGGCTGCATTTGGGACGCAAACCATTCCACGTTGTCGAAAAATAGTCGGTCCCGGTAGTCCGTGGCTAGTTGCAGCCAAGCGGTTGCTTGCAGGACAGATAGACCCAGGTATGCCAGCTGGCCCCAGCGAAACAATTGTACTGGCAGACCCAACCGCAAATCCGTTAATTGCAGCGCTCGATCTCATCATCGAATCAGAGCATGGTAGCGACAGCAGCGCATTCCTGGTCACCTGGGACCGAACCCTGGCAGAGCAAGTTATTGCCGCTGTTCCGTCGTACTGGAATACCATGTCAGAAACGCTGGCGGGTTATTCGTCAGATGTACTTAGCGGTAATTGTGGAGGCGTTGTTCTGGTGGAAAATGCCACTGAGGCATATGAGTTCATCAATGAGTATGCACCAGAGCATTGTCAGATTTTATCAAAACACCCGTTTGAGCACCTTTCGCACATACGCAATGCATCGGAAGTTTTACTTGGGGAACATGCGGCAGGCTCCATCGCCAACTATATGATGGGTCCCAACTGTGTTTTACCAACATCGGCTGCAGCACACACCTGTTCACCGTTAGGTGTACACGACTTTCTCAAATCTTCGTCGATTGGCCACTTGACTAAACAGGGTTACGAGCAGCTGGCTCCAAAGGTGCACCGTTTTGCCTGCTACGAGGGGTTTGATGCTCATGCCAATTCAGTATCATCTTTTCGTGAAGACGCATTCAACGGTAAGCTGCCAGCGTCAGGTCAGGGTGATTAATAGTCTAATAGTGGACAACGCGGCAATTTGAATTATGTTGAACCGTGAGCCGATAGAGTAAGTACTACGTATATAATAGTGCGTCCAACTTGGGTGTGAATAATGGAGTCAAGTATCTTGTGAACGCCTTACTACTGGTGGCTCATGGCAGTCGTCGCAGTGAATCAAACGAAGAGGTGGCCGAGTTAGCCGGGAGACTGGCCGAGCGAGCAGAAGGCCGCTTCGATATCGTAAAATATGCCTTTTTAGAGCTTGCTACGCCGTCGATTCCTGATGGAATTGAACAATGTTTGCAAAGTGGTGCCGACAGCGTCAGTGTTTTACCCTATTTTTTGGCCCGCGGCACGCATGTTGTAGAGGATATCCCGGAACAAGTGGCTATCAAGCAAAAGCAATACCCTGATACCGATATTCATATAACACCGTATCTTGGAACTGTTGCTGAGCTACCGGATGTTTTGCTAAAACTGACAGAATAGGGTACATCACTATGCATCGACGTGACTGGTTAAAACGAGTAGGTGCAACAGCGACCACAATCGCCGCACTGCCTGGCAACGCTTTAGGTGAGACTGAGTCCACTTATGACCATGCGGTTCGCAGACTCGTTGGTAGTACCAGTATTAAGCCCGATAATGGGGTTGCAGTGCACGTACCGGAGACAGCAGCTAATGGCGCAGTTGTCCCGGTTGGGGTTGTATCGTCCCTGCCTGATACCGAAAAAATCGTGATACTGGTCGACAACCATGCGCGATCAATCGTGGCAAAGTTGGATACATCAAATGCTATGCTTGCTCCCAGTCTTTCTACACACCTGCAATTAGAGCGGCCAGCAACGATTACAGCGTTGGTAAAAACAAAGTCTGGCTGGCACAGTAATTTCACCCAGGTTCGTACACTTATCGATAGCTGCGAATCATGAGCGTTGGTAGCGTTGTAATAAGAACCCGCATAGCTAATAACGCAACTTATGTTGATTTGCGTGTGAGCCATCCAATGGAAAGTGGTGTTCGTACAGACGCTCAAGGTGTCGTCATACCGTCCTGGTATTTAACTCACATGGATGTATACCTCGAAGATAAACACGTAACGCAGCTTGAACTTGGCCCACTTGTTTCCCGAAATCCGGCTATATCGCTTGTGTTGAATGGTGGTAAAGAAGAAGACACCATCAAAGTGACATGGCGCGATAATCGAGGTGAAGCCGGTGAGAAGCTGGCTACCATAAACGCCTAAGTGCACAGCAAAGTGTTAGACAGCACTTTCTGTGCACTTTGCACCGTCTTATTACTTGATCTTTCTTACTGATGACATAAACGCTTGTCAAACATGATAGCGAATACCGAGCGTCGTGCTTGAAATGTTGGATGGTCTGAAGGGGCGATTAGTCAACCAAATTTATATCGGAGTCGCCGGGCTCAAACCAGTTAAGTTTTTTTCTCAGATTCACAACATCACCAATGATGGTCAGGGTAGGTGCTTTGACCGAACTTGCTTCTACACGATCGACAATATTGTCGAGTGTGCCGATGACAACGTTTTGTTGTTGAGTTGTGCCTTGTGATACCAGCGCTATTGGTGTTGAACCTGGCATTTTATGTTCAATCAGCTTACCGACAATATGTGGTAGACCCACCAGGCCCATATATATAACAACGGTTTGTTGTGGCTGGGTGAGTGATGCCCAGTTCAGATCGACGCTGCCATCTTTTAAATGGCCAGTAACAAATAAACAAGCTTGCGAATAGTCTCGATGAGTGAGTGGGATGCCTGCATAGCTTGCGCAACCGGCAGCAGCTGTAATGCCCGGTACAACCTGAAAAGCAATGCCGTTTTCGGCAAGTTGTTCTATTTCTTCACCACCACGGCCAAAGATAAACGGGTCGCCGCCTTTTAATCGCAACACGCGTTTTCCAAGCTTTGCCTGTTCTACCAATTGTTGATTGATGGTTGTTTGTGGCATGGCATGATCGCTGCGTTGCTTTCCGACATAAATTCGCGTGGCATCGGGTTTAACCAAAGACAAAACTGCATCAGATACCAGACGATCGTAGAAAACCACATCGACATGCTGCATTAATCGCAGTGCACGAAAACTGAGTAGGTCAGGGTCACCCGGTCCTGCGCCAACCAGATAAACTTCGCCTTGAACTTGATTTGACTGATGCTGCTCAATGGCCTGTTCCAAAGCTGAGCGTGCTTCTGATTGTCGTCCTTGTAATACAATTTCTCCGACCCTGCCACCGAGTTGGTGCTCCCAAAAACGTCTACGTTCACGCCAACCTGCAATCTGGGTTTTTATCTGGTCGCGATACTGACCGGCCAGTGTTGCCAGATCAGCAAAGCGTTGTGGAATAAACGCCTCAATGCGTGCAGTTAACAGTCGAGATAACACAGGAGAAGCTCCCCCACTGGATATGGCAATCAGCAACGGTGTTCTATCGATCAGGGATGGCATGATGAAATTGCCTGCAGCTGGGTCGTTGGCTACGTTAACGTGAGCACCAACCGTTTGTGCGAGCCGGGCAATGTTGCGGTTAATTGTTAGCGAACCGGTGGCGGCAACCACCACCGCCATACCTTGAATATCTGACTCGATAAATTCGCGTGCCTGCAGGGTAATGGCACCATCACTTAACAGTTGATTAAACCCTTCGTGCTGAAGTGGCGCTACCACATTTACGTTAGCACCAGCATCAATTAACCGACGTGTTTTTCGCAATGCAACAGGCCCACCGCCGACCACGAGTGCGCGTACATCGTGTAAATCGACAAACATGGCAAATCGATGTTGATTAGTGTCCATAGCGTTTAAGCCGTGCGGTAATTTGGCGTAATACGGTTTTCAATATCTCAATTCAAGTTTGTGCTTGTGAAAGACTAACGGCAATTTGAGCTGCTAGCGTGGCATTGTTTTTTATTAACGCTTGATTTGTTGTCAGGCTATCGCCGTTGGTTAATTCAAAGATGCGGTTTAATAACCAAGGTGTTACTGCTTTGCCGTTTACTCTGGCAAGCTTTGCATCGTCTATGGCTTGTTGGATGGTATGTTCCATTTTTATCTGTGGTATTTCATCTTTGCTTGGCACCGGGTTACCAATAAGCATGCCTCCCTTAATACCCATGGATCGGCGAGTCTGCATAAAACGAACAATATCTGCCGCGTTATCGATACGAAGTGGGGCGGGTATGCCGCTATCACTGGACCAGAATGCGGGTAGATTGTCTTGACCGTATGCGATTACCGGAACACCAAAAGTTTCCAATACCTCCAGCGTTTTAGGTATATCCAGAATCGCTTTTGCACCTGCAGATACAACGGTTACCGCGGTATTTGCTAATTCTTGCAGGTCAGCTGAAACATCAAAGCTGTTGCTGGCTCCGCGATGAACGCCGCCTATGCCACCTGTTGCGAAAACTTCAATGCCTGCCATATGCGCGGCAATCATGGTAGCGGCAACGGTTGTAGAACCGGTTGTCTTTTGTGCCACAGCAAACGCCAGGTCGGCTCGAGACAGTTTTGCTGTGCCAGTCGACTGCGCTAATGCGTCCAGTTCAGTGTCAGTTAGCCCGATTTTAAGCTCACCATTAACGACTGCGATGGTAGCGGGAATTGCCCCGGCGTTTGTGACGGCTGTTTCTACTGCTTGTGCGGTTTGCAAATTTTGCGGGTATGGCATGCCGTGCGTAATAATGGTGCTTTCCAGTGCAACTACGGCGTGTTGGTTCTCGAACGCGTTTTGAACCTTTTGTGACGGTGAAACATCGGGGTGCATATTGTCAAACTCTAACCGTGGACTGATTGTTGTTGCATGATAGCGTGAATATCATATTGACGGAGACTCTGAGCCACCAACCAAAACGGCCCTGGCGGCCTTAAGGCCTGCGGCACTTATAGCTTGTGATAAACGTTGACCGTTTATCAATTGAGCGATGGTCGCAGCTGCCATGGCATCTCCTGCGCCGATGACATTGTTTTTTATGTGTATTTCAGGCACTGGTACGCTAGATCGTGATTGCTGATCTTGTACCAGTATGGATTCGCTGCCGTCAGTAATCACAAAGCTTGAAAACTGTTTTTCCAATAAGCCATCCGCCAAGGTATTAATGTCACTTTGCCACTCAAGTCCGGTAAGGGCCGCGGCCTCACGTCGATTGCAAAGCAGTACGTTAATTTTGTCGGCAACAGTTAACAATCGAACTGATTTTGCAGGAGAGACGGCTAACGCATAGATGGCAAAGCGTGATTCATAGCGTGATGATAGTGTGTTAACTGTTTCACTTAAACACGACTGTGAAAGATTCGCATCAACAACCAATGCTTCGGGTTGCCAGTCAGGTAATCGCTGCTCAATATCACTCCAGCGCATTTGCTCTACTAAAGATGCATCGGCCAGTCCGATGAATAGTTCACCATCTGAAGCCAGAACAGCTGTATATCGGTCCGAATTTTTGCCCGTCCATACCACCAGTGAAGAGGATAATGATTGCTTTGCCAGCAAATTTACGAGTAGTTTTCCGTATTCGTCATCTCCGGTATTGGCAATAAGTAATACGCCCAGTTGTTGAGCTGCGACTCGCGCAACGTTAGTTGCGACGCCCCCAAGATGATGTTGCCAGGTAACTGGATTTGAACAACCTGTTTTGAGATTTTTGGACGAAATTGCAATATCATCGACGAAAAGTCCGCCGACAACAAGAATATTTTTGTTGGCTGTTTCTGGTTTGGGCATATTTAGCTGTGCAACGTGGTTCGACCAGTCCAGCTTACCCTATAGTTTTAGAGAAGTTCATGAACACAGCACCGTATTTAGCAATATCTAACCGTCTTCGATCAACACCGTTTACGCACCGAGTTCAGCAACAGGGCGCCACCGCTTTCACAGTGTATAACCACATGTTACTGCCTACTGAGTTTGAATCGGTAGAGAGCGACTATTGGCATCTGTGCGAACATGTGCAAGTGTGGGATGTCGGCGCTGAGCGTCAGGTCGAGATTGCCGGACCGGATGCCGAAAAACTGGTTCAGTGGATGACCCCTCGCGATTTATCACAGGTTGACAAGGGCCGTTGCGTCTACGCACCTTTGGCAGATGAGCATGGTTTACTGATTAATGACCCAGTAGCACTGAAGTTGGCCGACAACCATTGGTGGCTATCCATTGCCGATTCTGACGTGTTGTTATGGGCCAAAGGTTTGGCATCGGCAGCTGCGCTGGATGTAAAGGTTCGAGAGCCTGAGGTTTGGCCACTTGCCGTGCAGGGTCCCAAAGCAGAAGAGCTAATGGTTAGAGTGTTTGGCAACAATATTAAAGACATTCGTTTTTTTCGTTTTCGGCCAATGCCATTCAATGGGTGTGAATTTAACGTTGCTCGCTCAGGTTGGAGCAAGCAGGGTGGATTTGAAATATACGTAGACAATGCACAGGTCGGCGTAGAATTGTACGATGTTCTTATTGATGCTGGTGCAGATCTGCAGGTACGGGCTGGGTGTCCAAATTTAATTGAAAGAATGGAGAGCAGTCTGTTGTCATTCGGTAACGATATGACATCGCAGCACACGTTGCTCGAATGTGGGCTCGATGCATTTTTCAATTTAGAACATCAGGTCGAGTCACTCTCTGGTGATGCGCTAAGAAAGCAGTACTCTGCCGGATTGGATAGAAAGCTGTTTGGTCTGGTTTTCATCGCCTCCGATGGAGCGATGCCAATTTCCACAGACCCATTTAACGGGTATGTATCTGGCAGGGCTGGTGAAATATTGGGTAGGCTTGGCTCTCAGGTATGGTCACCACGTTATAAACATCAGTTAGCAACCGTTATGCTGGAAAAGAAATACTTTGTGGAAAATTCTGGCGAACAAACAGTAGAATTACAGCTTGCAGATGGCGGATTTGTAAACGCGACTATATTACCACTGCCGTTTAATTTTTCCGAAGCAGGAATCGAAGCTGCGTGGGTAAGCTCGTAACACCTGTTGCAATAACATGATGCAGTTAAATAGGCGTATTTCCGTCTTTGCCTTTCACTATTTAATATAAACCAAGCATGACCACATTTAATAAAATTGCTGTTATTGGTGCTGGCACCATGGGGTCTGGTATCGCAGGTCAAATTGCTAATGCCGGTTTTGAGGTCTTGTTGCTTGATATACCCGGCGAATCTTCTCCGAATCAGCTCTCAGAACAAGCCGTCGAACGGCTTCTGGCCTCAGAACCGCCGGCGTTAGTCCACAAGCGCTGTGCAGCTAACATCACTGTGGGCAATACACGGGACGACTTCGAATTATTAAAAGAAGTTGACTGGATTGTAGAGGCGATTGTCGAGCGGCTCGATATAAAGAAAGCGCTATATCGTCGTTTGGATGAAACCATCAATGATAAATGTATCGTTACGTCCAACACGTCAACCATACCTATCTCACTTCTGATTGAATCGATGCCGGTCAGTTTTCAACAACGTTTTGCTATTACGCATTATTTTAATCCGGTGCGATATATGCGATTGCTTGAGCTGGTGCGCGGCGAACATACCCACCCTGATGTCATTGCAAAGTTAGCAGATTTCAATGATCGAATTATGGGTAAAGGTGTTGTTCAGTGTGATGACACTCCCGGGTTTCTGGGCAATCGAATTGGTGTGTTCGCGTTGCAGGTAGGTATTGATGAAGCCATGCGCACCGGAATCCCTATTGAGCATGCTGATGCTTTAATGGGACGTCCCATGGGTATTCCAAAAACGGGCGTATTTGGCTTATACGATTTAATCGGCATCGATCTAATGGCCGATGTTGTACGCTCGTTACGCAGTATTTTACCTGAAGGCGATGCCTTCCACGTTGTCGGCGCAGAGAATGATCTTATCAACAACATGATCGAGAACGGATATACCGGCAATAAAGGATTAGGCGGTTTTTACCATTCAATCGATGGTGTTCGCCATGCTAAAGATCTTGCCACGGGTGAATACCGCGAAGCCATAGCCGAACTGCCCGATCGTGCCATTGTTGCTGCACGTGCGCAGGCTGACCAGCAGGAAGCACTGACAAATCTGATTGAAGGTAACGATCAAAATGCACAGTTCTGTCGTCATGTACTTGGACGAGTATTAGGTTACGCCGCTGGTTTGCTTGGCGATGTTACCGATTCGCCGCAAGCAATCGATGATGCCATGAAGCTTGGGTTTAACTGGATACGTGGCCCATTTGAAATGATCGATGCGCTTGGAGCCACAACAGTCGCAACGTTGCTGACGGAAGTGGGGCAGCCGGT
>CALIMV010000116.1 GCA_938045275.1 uncultured Granulosicoccaceae bacterium | reverse complement strand
CAATCTGCTGCGAGCACAACAAACCGCTGGATTTTATCGCCTGGAGCTGCACCTTTGTCGACAAAGGCCACATCATTGTCACAGGCGACTATTATTATTGGACCTGAATCAGGATTCGATGCAGACGAAGTGCAATCGTGTGAATCCGTTGGATTTAATGGACTACAATTAGGACCGCGTGTGATGCGAACCGAGACCGCCGGTCCTGCTGCCATCGCCATTTTACAGATGCGCTTTGGTGACATTAGTGTGGTCTGACATGCAAACATTGCAAAACAGGAAACTTGTATGAGACTGCTTCCGCTGTTCCTTCAAATGTTTTTTCTCAGTTGTGTACTGAACGCCTGTTCATCCATACCCACGATTAAACCGCAATCGCCAAGCATTACTGTTGCCGATGTGCGCCCTCTCAGTTTAAGCCTGACCACTCAAACCATTGGCTTGTCATTGAGAGTGACCAATCCCAACAATTTTGATCTGCCGATGCAATCGTTAACCTTCAATGCCCATTTTTCAGGACAACAATTTGCACAGGGTCATAGCGTTAACAATGTCGTCATTCCTGCCAATGGCGAAGCTTTACTCGACGTGGAGGTTGAAGCGGGCCTGGTAAAACTGGCAAATCAGTTAAAGGAAATGCTCGATACAAACAATACCGAACTGAATTACGATCTTTCTGGCGTCGTGAAATTAGCCAACTGGCCAAAGGCCATTCCCTTCAATGTTGAAGGTGAAATTGAAGATCCACGTATACCATCAGAGTAACGACTAACATCACACAAATGTATTACTGCCACAACAAAAGTCTAATAACCATTATGCCAATCTGCTGCCGGCGTCTCATTTAGCGTGGTTTTAATAACGTATTGAGGTGGTACAGTCCGTTACTTACCTATATAGAATTCTCCTTATACTTAATTCACAACTTATGAATTACGGGAGATACTCATGAAAAAAGCCACGCTACTATTTATCATCACCACTTTTTTCTCAGTCACCAGCGTCAGTGCACATGCGTTCGATGGCAAGCGCAAGGGTTTTCAGATAGGCCTTGGCATTGGCGCACACTCGTCTGAACTAATTTACAAAAATAATTTCACCCAGTCAGAAATCGAACCAGAACAGAACCTCGCAGTGGCTTTTCTCATAGGCTACGGTTTTTCTAATCGCGTAGTCGGTTACTTGGGTGGAAAAGGCGGCAGTATTTTGGTTAACGAGCACGAGGCGTCGCTTGCTATTGGTGGAATAGGTGCATCTCTGTACTTAACAGAGCTATCACCGTCGCTGTATTTAACAGGACTAGTGGGCAACGCCACATTGGCACTGGACGGAGAGGAAGATATAGACAATGACTCCGGCGATGGTTGGTTAGTTGGCATCGGCTATGAAGTCTCGGACCGACTTCATCTTGAGCTTAGTCATGCTCAGGCAGACCTAACAGACCCTAACAATAGCGCAGATACATCCACACTGGAGTCATCGTTTTTAACGCTGCAATACATCTGGTACTAGTTTTAATATACAGAGAACACCCTGAACACTGGTGTTCTCCGTTTTGTGATTTTAATACATAAAGCAGTTCAATCTACAACGCTTTGAGAATGGACTCTGCTGAACTGACGTCCATTTGTCCGGGTTCTTCTTGCGCCAAGTGCGTTACTACTCCGTTATCAACAATCATGGCGAAGCGATCTGCACGCACGCCTAACCCTCTTGATGTTAAATCCAGTGTTAAGCCTAATGCTGTTACGTAGTCTGCACTACCATCAGACAACATCGTAATATGTTCAACATTTTGTTGCGCCGCCCAGGCACCGACCACAAACACATCGTTAACCGCAAGGCATGCGACAGTATCGACACCTTTGGCCTTTATGTCGTCTACAGCGACTATATATCCGGGTAAATGAGTTTCACTGCATGTTGGTGTAAATGCGCCAGGAACTGCAAATAAAACCACTTTTTTACCGTTGAAAAGCTCATCAGTGGAGATTTCTGCTGGGCCGTTGTCACCCATGTAGGCAAACTTGCCGCTGGGTACTTTATCGCCGACTTTGATTGTCATATATAACCTTTTTTCGTTGATTAATTAATTAACACCATGATCACAGGTAAACTACTTGAAAAACTCACCGTAATGTCAGGCAGCATCGTTAGACGACCATAAAGTAGCACAAAGTTTCATGGACAACGCAATCCAACGTACCACCGATATCATTACACCTGGCTCCACCGTCCTTGTTCTGTCGGGCGCTGGCTGCAGCACAGCGTCTGGCCTGGGTGATTATCGTAACAAACAAGGTCTGTGGAAACGAGCTCAACCTATCACTGGCCAGACTTTTCTTAATGATACCGCCGCCCGACAGCGATATTGGGCTAGAAGCTGTGTCGGCTGGCCGTCATTTTCCAAAGCAGAGCCCAATCAAGCACACTTGGCACTTGCCATGCTCGAAGCGTCCGGCACGGTACAACACCTGGTTACCCAAAATGTTGATGGACTTCATCAACGTGCAGGCCACCAATCGGTAATCGATTTGCATGGCGTGTTGTCCACCCTGAGCTGCGTAGCTTGCCAGGCACAACAAAGTCGAGACGATTTTCAGCAACGACTGCTTGAAAGTAATCCGTGGCTTTCCACACTGAGCGCGGCATACGCCCCCGACGGTGACGCTGATTTGGATACGGATGAAACTGTTCTACAACAGATAAATCAAATGCACATTCCAGGATGTACCAACTGCGGTGATCTAATGAAACCGGATGTGGTATTTTTCGGTGAAAGTGTTCCGAAAGATCGTGTTGATCTTGCCATGCAACAACTGCGCGAAGCAGACGTGTTACTCGTGGCAGGTTCTTCTTTGATGGTGTTTTCAGGCTTTCGTTTTTGTCGCGACGCGCACCAACGAAAACAACCCATTGTCATCTTTAATCAAGGGGTCACACGTGCCGATGATTTAGCCACCTTGCGCATAGATGGGGATTGCGGCGAGTTATTAACTGAACTAGCCAATAAAATCAGCAAAGTCGACCCTAGCGTTGCAACAAATTTCGAATCCAGAAGCTTATAGAGCTGTATATAAGGGGCTGCACGGAATTTTTACTGGGTTGAGCCTAGTCACTCTAGGTGAAATCCAGGAAAAGTGAGTACAGCTCCTTAGATGCTGCTATAGAAGCAGCGAAGCGGTTCTGGGCCGGAATATTTTGCAACGCTAGGGTCAACTAACAAGCAACAAGATCACTTTTTAAACTCAGACCAACACAATGTAAAAACCGTACAACGACAAAATTTCTGTATAACGAACAAGCTGACTGGTTAGTCGAGCACTTTACCGCCTACGCTCTCAACCAGCTTGCATAGCGCTTGTTGTGCTTCGCTAAGTTTCTCCTCGTTGTCGCTTCTTGCCACCAGAGTCAGAAAAGCGTTTTCCACTCCACCAGGATAACTGCCAAGGTCAACATCAGGAAAACTGGACTGTAGGGCGCGCAATGGTGCCGCTATTGTACCTTCACCCAAATTGCACTTTATCGATACGCTGTCGATAATCGGGCCGCACTGCAAATCAGGCAAAACAGAATTGAACATCGCCTGCATAATTCGCGGCACACCAGCCAACACAAAAACATTGTCTATGCGAAACCCGGGCGCTACAGAAACCGGATTATCTATCAGTTCGCCTCCATGCGGAATACGCGCCATTCGCAAGCGATCTTCATTGGGTTCAATGCCACGCTGCGACCAATAGCTGAGCAGGCGCGATTGAGCTTCCGGATGGATATCAATAGCCACTTGAAAAGCTTTGGCAACGCAATCGGCGGTGATGTCATCGTGTGTTGGACCGATTCCACCTGTGGTAAATACATAAGTGCTGGATGCGCGCAAGGAATTAAGCGTATCAACAATAACAGTTTCATCATCGGGAATGATGCGAGCCTGGTTCAGCCGAATGCCACGCGCTGAAAGTGCTTTTGCCATAAAGGCAAGGTTAGTGTCCTGGGTTCTACCACTCAGCAATTCATTACCAATCAATAAAACGGCGGCGGTCGGTGATGCGCGCTTGTTGTGGTCGTGAGTTAGGTCTTTTTCAATTGGCACACTAAATACACTTGCCTGCAAGGCTTACCGGAATTTGCTAAACCTTACCGTAAATCGCGCGTCTGCGGGTTAATAAAAACCCCACTACTCACTGGCTTTAGGTACAAACTAACCATTCGCACATTTGTAAGGGTAGTCACGCTCTGCAAGACCGTTTGCAAGCCACAGGTATCGACCCATTATCGAACGCAGGTACGCCCCTTCACTTCCCAAACTACCATCAAAGTCTTGTGCACTGACTTGAATAGTTGCACTGGTATCGGTTACGTGCGAACTTGCCTGTATCTGGCCATCGATGTGTCTGACAACATCATCAGTCAAACCGGTAGGTTCCAGTTTGCCATCAACCACAATGATCACCGGCTCCTGAGCACTAACCATTAGACAGGTTTGCATGTGTTCCCACTGCGCACCAATAAAATCATCGATAGACGATATTTCCGAAACAGGATCCTGAAACGACACAGATAGCCCGTTGCCGGGGCTCGGTGTAAACCCCTGCGTAACGGGGTCGGCAGCGATCGTCGCATTTCCCGAAGCCTGCACACTTGCATCGTGCAAATGCCCATCCCACGGCTCGCTCTCAGCACCACCGGTTCCACTACCACCGCAAGCGGATAACACGATAATGCCCAACGCACACAGTGCAAGTCGAACATTGGCTCTAATTCGGTTGGCTTTTTCCATATTGTGCGTTCCTTATTCTTTGTGCGCTGTGTCGGCAAAGAACTGAATTGCAGACAAACACAATGTTCTGGTGGTCTTGTATTACAGGTATCGGGAACAACCCGGATACCTGTTACCAGTCACGTGAACTGCTTCACGTTCTCAAGCCCCTGCAGTCGTGCTGCCATTAGTCAATACACATTTGATTGCAACTGTGGTGCGCCAATACCCATTACCCAATGTCATGCGTCAACCAAATACGCCAATAACTTCACACAGATTCCATGTTCGCCAATGCACGCTTGATGGCGCGCGATGCTGCAACCAGCCCGAAAGTGGCGGTCACCATACTCACCGACCCATAGCCATGTTCACAATCCAATGACGCCCCCGGGACGCCTGGTCTGGCGTGGGTCACGCCGCCGGATTTATCAGGATAAACAGGCTGTTCGCTTGAAAAAACACACTCGACGCCAAACCGGCGTTTAGGATTCTTGGTGAAACCAAAATCGTTTCGCAGACGCTTTCGAACCTTGGCGGCCAACGCGTCATTCCAGGTTCGGCTCAAGTCAGTTGCTTGCACTGCCAGCGGATCGGTTCGCCCGCCGGCTCCGCCAGTCGTTATGATGGGTATTCGATTACGCTTGCAAAAATGAATCATGCTGGCTTTGAATCGAATGCTGTCAATTGCATCAATGACGACATCGTATTGCTGATTAAGATAGGTTGGAAGATTGCTTTCGGCCAGAAAATCGTCGATTGCGTTGAGGTCACAGTTGGCGTTAATAAGCCGGACACGGTCACACATCAGTTCAACCTTTGATTCTCCTACGGTGTTGTTCAATGCATGAATTTGTCGGTTAATGTTGCCTAAAGTCACATCATCGTGATCTATTATTGTCAGATGGCCGACACCGGTTCTTGCCAATGCCTCGACAGTCCAGGAACCCACGCCGCCAATGCCAACCACGCAGATACGCATATTGGCTAATCGATCACAAGCTTCGGTCCCGTAAACACGCGGTATCGCAGCAAAGGCAGAATCTGGAGCAAAGGTCATTGAAACAATCCGAGGTCGACAATAATTGGACTGTCTATATATTACGTTGTGCAGACGATTCTCTGTACACGGGAATCACCACAGATGTGAAACGGCGGTTAAATGAGCATAACAAGGGCGCACGTGGAGCCAGTTATACACGTGGTCGGCGACCGGTAAGACTGGCCTATTCAATTGTGGTCACCGATCGATCAGCTGCCAGTCGAATAGAGGCCTCAATCAAGGCTTTGGACCGAAAAACCAAGGAATCGATCATCAGTCATGAAAAAGATCTGTCAGAAGCGTTGCAAGGTCGGCAAATATAGCCCTATCCTTGTAGAAAAAATGGCCAATTCGATGTAGAATATCTGACGCTAGTGATTGCTGTTAGCACACCCTCCTGGTGCAGCCGGACTCCCGGTCCAAATGCAATCTACCCAGATCGTACCCGCTGACCACGGTTAATGCCGTAGGCCCGGCGACGCGGTTTGACAACGATAGAGGCAGTTACGTGAAAAAGATGTTTGTTGGTGGCTTACCGCTGGAATCCACAGAAGAAACCGTGACCGAGATGTTTGCCGAGTTTGGCAAAGTGCGCTCGATCAAACTTGCAGCTGATGTTTTCAGTGGCAAGTGCAAAGGATTTGGATTTGTTGAAATGGAAGGTCACGAAGCTCGTGCCGCCATTGCCGGCTTGAATGGAAAAATAGTTGGCGACAAGTCGCTGAAAGTGCAGTTCGAAGAACCCCGCAAAGCTCGTGGTCGAGGTCGCCGATAGCAAAACTATCTAAAAGCTGTCTAATTGCAAAACCGTCGACCCGACGGCCCGGATGAGATGGTCTGTTAGCAAAATAGATTAACGGTGATGGCAATTATCAGTGCTTTTAGTGAACAGTGCTTTTCGTGATTAGTGCTTTTCGTGATTAGTGCTATTAATGATCAGTGCGTTTATATGTGCTTTGTGTAAGTGGCCTTAGTTAGTGTGTTGGTTTGCCGCCAGGCAAACCCATCTCAGACACCTATAATCAAGTAGTACCGGCCTGTAACCTTTGCAAGTACAGGCGAATTGGCAAATTCGATGCTTAGTTAGTAAGAAATAGTTGCGTATCTGTCGATTTGCACTTTAGTGGCATGTACAACAATGGATTTCACTCAGACAATGTGGATGTGAGCCAAGTAGCAGTTAACATTGCGCGCTTAAAAGGCAAATAAACGTTTCGACAATCTGGCTACAAATCAGAAAATGACAGAGCAAGCGTTCTCAGCGCGCCTTACCAGTCGCTCTATTCGTAGTTTCGTGATACGCAATGGGCGGCTGACAAAAGCGCAGGCGGCAGCAATAGACACATTGTTGCCTCGCTACGGCATTGAGTATTGTGAAGATCAGTTATTGGATTTCTCCGCGATATTTACTCAGGAAAATCCAGTTTGGATGGAAATTGGATTTGGTAACGGTGATGCGCTTATAGATATGGCGTCACGATACCCAAACACTAACTTTATCGGTGTGGAAGTCCATGAACCGGGTGTAGGCCAGGCACTCATGGGAATCGAGACTCTATCGTTACAGAACGTAAGAATCATCCAACATGATGCCATTGAAATTTTGCAGCACATGATTCCGGCTTCAGCTTTGCAAAGGGTATTGTTATTTTTCCCGGATCCGTGGCGAAAGAAACGACACTTTAAACGTCGAATAGTGCAAAAAGATTTCGTCGAGCTGGTGGCCGATAAGCTCGAAAGTGGCGGTGTTTTACATTGCGCCACCGATTGGCAAGACTACGCCCAGTGGATGCTGGACAAAATCAGCACCTGCGAACGGCTGGAGAACCAGAATAAAACTGGAGGGTATTCTTCCAGACCCGAATGGCGCACAAGAACGCGGTTTGAACAACGCGGAGAGCGTTTGGGCCACACAGTATCGGATTTGTTGTACACCCGAATTTAAGATTTTATTGACGACTTTTTACTCGGTCGTATTTTTTGGAACAAAGGATGCTCGACTCGATTTCCCTCAATCTGGAAATGATGATGGTGCTGGCTGTGCTTGCAATCACCATTGTTTTATTCGCGTTTGAGGTGTTACGGGTTGATGTAGCCGCCATCTGCATCATGGTTTTGCTCGGTTTAACAACGATGGTGCCGGGTATAACACCTCTGATCAGTCAAAAAGACCTGTTCTCAGGCTTCTCCAGTAACGCGGTTATGTCGGTGATTGCCGTCATGATCATTGGTGCAGGGCTGGACAAAACCGGCATCATGAGCAAACTTGCCGCAATAATATTAAAAAAAGGCGGTAAAACTGAAGGCAGAATTATTCCGCTGGTTTCCGGCACCGTCGCTTTCATATCCAGTTTTATGCAGAACATTGGTGCGGCCGCACTGTTCTTGCCTGTTGTCAGCAGAATTTCTGTTCGAACCGACATACCTATGTCACGACTCCTTATGCCCATGGGGTTTTGCGCCATCTTAGGCGGTACAGCAACCATGATCGGTTCAAGCCCGCTGATTTTGCTCAATGATCTACTGATTTCTTCAAACAAAACACTGGCGCCAGAGCAGCAAATGGACACGTTCGGTCTGTTTTCTGTAACGCCAATCGGTATCGCTTTAATCTTGTGTGGAATTGCATACTTTGTTATTGCTGGACGTTTTGTTTTACCCCAAGTACGCACCAATACCGACACCAATCGCACCTCACGTGCAACCGAATATTTTGAAAGTATTTACGGTATAGGTGGTGATCTTCTGGAAGCCCGGGTAACTGACGATAGTCCCATGGTGGGTATGACGATTCGGCAGATCGAACAAAACTACCCGAACACGCCTCGAATTCTGGCTCTCTATAGCGGCGACGTTGTCAAAATCCCACCTGATCGTGAAGAGGTGGTCTGGGTAAACACACGCCTCGGTTTAATGGGTGACAGACGATCAATCGATAGCTTTTGTGAAGAGTACGACTGGGAATTGCGTGGAGAACCCGAACGCTTCGCCGACGTACTTAACCCGCAATACAGTGGTATTGCGGAGTTGGTAGTACCGCCAGGTTCAAGTCTTGTTGGGCAGACCATCAAAGACATCAAACCTCGACGAAACTATGGCACCAACATTCTGCAATTATTTCGTTCTGATCAGATTATCAAGCGAGAATTTGGTGACCAGGAGCTTCATCCTGGAGACACTTTGGTGGTACATGCGAGCTGGAAAGACTTAAAGAAACTCTCTCGCAACCGCGACTTTGTTATCGCCACAGAAGTTAAATACGAAGATTTGCGAACCAATAAAATTCGCGAAGCTGCAACCTTTTTCTGTTTAGCGCTGGGTTTGTTTCTGCTCACTGATAACCTGTCTGTATCACTGCTAACCGGTGCCATGGGTATGGTGCTCTCCGGTGTACTCACTATCGATGAAGCCTACGAAGCGGTGAGCTGGCAAACCGTTTTCCTACTGGCAAGCCTTATTCCGTTGGGCATCGCCGTTGATCAGACGGGTACTGCCGCATGGATTGCTCAGGAGATTCTAGCGCTGGTCGGGGATGTGCCTAATTGGGTGCTGCAGGTGGTCATAGCCGGTTTGGCCACATTTTTTACGCTGGTTATGTCTAATATTGGAGCAACTGTTTTACTGGTACCGCTGGCCGTTAATATCGCCGTTGCCGTCGGTGCAGACCCAGCTGTATTTGCGCTGACCGTGGCGATATCAACATCCAACTCGTTTTTGATTCCAACGCATCAGGTTAACGCATTGATCATGGGACCCGGTGGCTACCAAGTTGCCGACTTTATGCGCGCCGGTGGCATCATGACAATTTTGTTTATGGTTGTCAGTCTGTCGATGATCAACTTGATTATGTAATGCACATAGCTTGGTGATTCAACCGTGCGTATCCGCACTTTGCGCCAACCAGCCTAAAGGGTCATCGGGATTAATTCCGTCCATAAACGGTAATCGCCTGTCGGCGTTGGTTAGCTGATACATTAAACCCAACCAGTTACCTACCACTGCCTCACCACTGTCGTGCCAGGTATTTTGAAGGGTTTCCACTATGTGCGCTTCAGGAAAATCAGGTACTAATCCGTCTGTGCGAATTGCTGCCAGCAGTTTCTCTCTGTACTCAACCAACAGCACAGTGGCAAATTCATTGAAGTAATTCTTGGGCATGGGTGGATAGGCATCCAATTCACCACTGACAAACAAACCAACGTCGCGTTTATACTCTTTCATCAGGCTGATGCGATCGTACTCGGGATGTCCTTGAAAATACACAGTGCGAAATCCGTCCGGGCTCACAGCCAGTTGTACACCTGGTTCATCACCATGAGCTAACACATGTATTCCGTGCTTTTTTAACTGGGCCGCACTGACATCATTGAATCTCGAATGCGGCACCAGAATATGTGTATTCATACTACTAACCAATGGATGGGTCCGTTCCACCATCTCGTGCTCGAATACACCCCAGCACTTTTTACGCAAAGGCCGACGCTGAATACCATGCTGTCCTAAAAACAACGCATGGCTGGCAAGACAAGAGCACAAGGTGGATGTCACGTTTTCATGCGCCCATTGCGCCACGTGCATCAACGGTTCCCAAAATACTTCCTGTGACAAATCGGCCTCAGTCACGTTAGCGCCACTGATTATCAATGCGTCCAGACCTTGCTCTTTTATCGAATCAAACGATTCGTAGTAATGATCAATATGTTCTTTTGCCACTTCCCCACGCGGTATTGAATCGAGCGTGAAGACGTGCATATGAAATTGCGATATAGGGTTACTCGAGCCAACCAAGCGGAAAAACTGCCTTTCGGTGGCCGCCAGAGCTGCATCGGGCATCATATTCAACAAGCCAACATGCAAATCGCGAATATCTTGTTTTTCGGCACGCTCGCGAGTGAGGATCTGGTGCCCCTCGTCGCGAAGGCGTTGATAAGTTGGTAGATTGTTGGTTTGTACCAATGGCATAGTGATAGAGTTTCTCAATTACCCGTGTAGTAATCCAGCCTTTTTCCAAGCCCTGTTCGGACCTTACTCTAAAGCACCACCTATAAGCTCAAGAAACTCATCGGCACTGGTAACGGCATACGCATCGCGTGCAGCGATCGTGTAACCGTACTTCTGAGCTATTGCTTTGTAACGCGGCACTCGTGTGCGGAATAACTTTGGAAAAACCCAGCGCACAAAATCATCAGGCTCAATTTGCGCAATGTACTCGATATTGTTTTCGTGCATGTAGATCGATAAATGCTCATCGAGAAACGATTCGCGATAATACAAAGGCTTTGGTTCACGAGCGGCCCGTTCAATCAGCATTTTTTCATCCGCAGCGTCGGCCTCGATGTAAATCATGAGTGTATTTTTAGCAACATCGTCAACGACCTGTTCGTCCTCAATCTCGCAAAAACTGCCACTGGCATCATTTAGAAAATTATCGTACCCGTAAACCGAGTTGGCTTTGGCAATAAAACTGGGCACATCCTTCATAGCATTGAGCTCTGCATCGAGATGTAACGCTTGACGACGCTTGAATTCTGATAACGACAAGCCCTGCAGGTCCGGGTTACCAAGTTTGCCAAGAAAAGTCGACAAAGGCTTTAGGTTATCGAACGTTATATTGTTAGCAATATAGATAGAATCAGACAGCAGCAACTCACGCAGAAACGGTACCTGCATAGCTTGTGTCTTGATGTTATCGAGTATCGCTTCACCAACATAACGCGTACCAATACGATAGTCTACTGAATAGTGAAACCAGCCCTCGGCTCGCAGTATATTGGCCAGTCTGGTTTTTCCAACCCCAGACATACCCAGTAAGGTTACGCGCTTACTTGGGCTTTCCAGAAAAGCCCGCTTACCCATTCTCATTTTTTGAAACTCAAATTACCAGACCCAGGTAGAGGTCGCTACGGTGCAGTTTTTTTCTATGATGCGCCGTCGAGCGAATTGCATTGTTGAGGGTCACCGGATTCGAGTCCAATGTACAACCACTTTTGACGTTGTTCTGACGTACCGTGTGTAAATGCATCTGGGTGCGCTCGTCTACCTGCACTGCGCATTAACGCATCGTCACCAATTTTTGCTGCAGCGTTCATGCCCTCTTCCAAATCGCCAGGCTCAAGAAGCTGGAATTGTTTATGCGCGTGATGCGCCCATACACCTGCGTAACAATCGGCCTGTAGTTCGGTTAGAACAGACAAACGATTCGCCTGTTTTTTTGGTAACGATCGTTGGCGGCGTTGCACTTCCATAGACACACCTAATAAATTTTGCACATGATGACCAACTTCATGTGCAAGCACATAGGCTTGCGCAAAGTCGCCAGCAGCACCCATGCGTTGCAATTCCTGGAAAAACGATAAATCGATATAGACTTTCGAATCGCCCGGACAGTAGAACGGCCCAGCAGCAGAGGAAGTACTGCCACAGGCTGAAGTCACCGCATCGTTAAACTTAACCAGATTCGGCGCCTTGTAGGTTTGTCCATAATGTTGGAACAACCCTGCCCAGATATCTTCAGTTCCACCTAAAATATGATCGATAAACTCACCGGCTTCGTCATCGTTGCGAACAACAATAGTGCCGTTATTCTGCCCCGGTTGCTGGCCAAGTTTTGGCATTCCACCTGAACTGGTAGGACCGCCGGCAAGCTGGCTGATAATGTCTTGCCCAAAGAACAAGCCGAGAAGCAGAAGTATAATGCCAGCACCTCCTCCCACTTTCATACCGCCACCACGACGCGGCATTCCTACGCTACGACGCTGACCGCGACGGTCTTCAACATTTTGGCTTTTACGAAGTCGTTTCCAACGCATTTTTTACTCCTGACTAATCATTACACTCTGGACCGACTTGCTCGTTGGGTCCGAAGCCTATGCTACATTCTCTCACGATCCCTCTCTCGGATTAAACCTCAAAACGTTGTATGTCTTTTAATTCGAACACAGTTCTAGTCGACAGCCACGTACACGTGGACGACACTCGACTCTTGCCCGACAGAGAGAGCGTTCTCGATGCCGCGCGAAACAGTAATATCGCAGCCCAGATTGTGCCTGCGGTTAGTCGCCAGCGCTGGCCACGCTTAAAGCTGCTCTGCGATGCCAACAGCGACCTGTACCCCTGCTACGGACTACACCCAGGGTATTATGCAGAACACACTGAAAGTCACGTGCAGGAACTAGCCGAATGGCTTGGTAAAGAACCAGCCGTGGCAGTTGGTGAATGCGGCTTAGACTATGCCATAGCCGGCGCAGACAAGGCTCATCAGCAACATTTGTTTTCAGCCCAATTGGCGCTGGCTCGCGAATTTAATCTACCAATCGTAATACACGCGGTTAAGGCCGTCGAAGACGTCATACGCATGATCAGGGCATCTGGCCACTACCGCGGCATGGTTCATAGCTTCAATGGCTCAGCACAACAGGCCAGCCGATTGATCGATTTGGGCTATATGCTGAGTTTTGGCGGAGCCGTAACTCAC
>CALIMV010000115.1 GCA_938045275.1 uncultured Granulosicoccaceae bacterium | reverse complement strand
TGAGTTTCGAAATAGCTTGTAAGCCTGCTATCACAATGAGCAAGCTCACCACAATGGCGACCACCGGCCGATTCACAAACAAATCGGTAAATGCGGGTCTGGAATTCATAGGATGGACTCGCGTTAACCGTTATTCGGCTTTGGGTTCAAAGAGGGTTTGGTTTCACCTTCTTCTGTTATATCAATGGCAGCACCATTGCGCAGTTTGAATACACCGTCTTTTGCAATGACCTGGCCTGCTTCCAAGCCACGTGTTATTTCAACAAAGTCGCCACGGCGTTCGCCGAGCTGCACAAACTGCTGGATAGCTGACAATCCATCAGGACCAGTTTGTGGAGGAGGCCCGCGTCGGGGTGGGGCATTTTCTTCAGGCGGTGGTGGTTCATCTAAAACGAACACGCTATCGCCGAACGTGTTAAAGCTCACCGACGTCAAAGGCACCATGAGCACCTCCCGTGCGTCGGGTAGTAATATGTTGACCTTGGCAAACATGCCGGGCAACAATTTGAAGTCTTCACTCTCTGATGCTGAGTCCAAGGTTGCTTGAATACGAACAGTGCGGGTCGACTCATTAATTTGCGTATCAATTGCAGTGACTTTACCGCTGAATGGTTTGTCAGACACAGCATCGGTGGTGACTTCCACAGCCAATCCAGAGTTAATGTTGGCTAAAGCTTGCTGTGGCACAGAGAAATTCACCAGCATAGGGTCGACTTTTTGTAGTGACACAATGGCGACCCCTGATGTCAAATCTTGACCTATATCAACCAGCTTTAACCCTAAACGGCCAGCAAAAGGTGCAACAATTTGTTTTTTAGTCAGGCTTGTGCCGATACGGTCGACACGGGCTTGTGCGGCTTTGGCAGTAGATCGTGAAACATCAACATCAGAACGTGGTACTACGCGTTGTTCAAAGAGTTCTTCAATACGATCCAAATTACGCCTGGCAAGTTGTAAATCTGCCTGAGCCGCTTCCAGGTCAGCCAGTTCACCGGTGTTTTCTTGCTCAACTAATAAGTCTCCGGCGGCAACGGATTCACCACCTTCAAAAGCGAGTTTAACAACCCGCCCGGGCATGTCAGCGGTGATCATGACACCTTGTGCCGCTTCTAAGGTGCCGATAGCAGACAAGCGCGATTCCCAATTGGCGGTAGTAACTTCAGTTGCCGTAACCACTATGGGTGGGGGTGAAAACGATTCGCCAGCCTTTATCAAGTCACGTATCTGAAAGCCTTTAATAGCAGCAAGTCCACCGATCACAATCAGCAGAAAGAGAAAAGCAAAGAATAAGCGCTTGATCATGACTCTAAGTAAGACGTTTGTTTTATTTAAGTTTAGTATACGGTGCGCAGAGCGTATTTAGATTGTCCAAACACGAGTTATTGATGAGAATCGTTTCGCGGTTTACTTGCTGCTCGTATTCACACAATAGTTACTGGTTGCGAAATAGCAACTTGTTTTGCAACGAACTCTTTCATGTGCGTACTTATTTATATGAGCAGAGTCTTTATATGAGCAGAGTTTCTTGAGTGTTTAGTACTTTTGCATAGGGGTGCCGAGTGCAGTGAATAATTCGTTTGAGTCGCCTGACACTGCCAAAGCGTTAGTGATGCAAAAAGTATTAACGTTTACACGGTAAGCAATTTCTATTGCGGCCAGGAACGCTGATTGCCATCTAAAGGTATCTTATTACCGTCAAATCCTTCGCCTTCGCAATATCCTGTACCGCTACTGACGTAGTAATTAGCGGGCATTGACGGTAATGCCATGGCATTAACTTGCGCAGCAGCTGCATCGGAGTACATATGTGCCCATACATCGAAGTAAGCCCTGAAGTCGAAGCCTGTAGCATGCGATACAACGACTAGGAGCCAATCCTCAGGGCTCATCGCTTGCGCGGATGCTCTGTCATACAGGCTCATGCCCAGTCCAGCCCGTTTCTCCAGCCACAGGGCATCTTCTTTAACAGCTCGTTGATACTCTCGTTCAATGATGTGCATGCGAGCAAGTAAATGCCAACCATCGAGTAACGCACCGTTATCTTTTGCTGCCATCATCATTTGAATTGTCATGGCAACACCATCAGACCAGCTCGGGTTTGTCCACAGGTTTGCTTTGACGTACGCTTGAGGATCCGTTTGAGCCAGGCTGTCGTTAAGTATATTGAATGACGCCTCAAACGGAAGCGACTGACAATTGGGGTCATTGCCGCTGTCTTTGAAGTATTGGCTCTTTGTGTAGTAAGAATATGGATTTGTGATTGTATGACCCTGCCATCCAGTAAAACGAAATCGGGACTTTTCTAGTCCATGGCCTAGTTCATGGATATCGCCGTGTCCAATGGGTGAGAAGGACCAATACGCATCGTAGGGGTTTCCTGAACATCCGTATCCACATGTTGCTTGATCCGCATTCATGTGTTTTACAAGATCGAGATTGTAAATCTCGAGCCCATTGTCGTTCGCGAATGAGTGTATTTCATCCACTACATCAATGCCTGGACCTTTAAAGCCTGCTAAGACATGAGGGAAATTGTGTACATATCGCATGATTGCATCAACCAATTGTTGTGCTGTGCCGCCATTTTCCCCAAACATCTCATTGGTCATAGATTCCAACATTTTTTCGTGCTTGGAGTGCACTTCGAAACTTGGAGCAGCAATCTCCACCCAATCATATTCGGCTGCTGCCATTTTTTCATTAAAGCTTTCATTGTCTTCACTGCTTTGCCAGTAAGCGTGTTCGCCAATGTTGGCAAAGGTTATCTCTACGGGTAGGTCATTGGTGTCGTAGCTCAATTGTATTGGGCCACCGGAGGGAGAGCTAAATGAGATAGTTTCGCCAGGCTCAATGGACATGGCTGTGCCTTGTGTGAATTGAGGACGCTTATAACCAGAGTCTGCGTAGACGTGGGTCGCACCCGAGCGTATGGTGTTGACAAATACGCTAACGTTAACATCACTGTTATCGGTGCGTGTTGCAGTTACGGTTTGTCCGGGCAGGGCGTACGCTCCAGTGGATCGAAAATCTTGTTTTGATATGTGGTTGATTGTGCGAGTTGTTGGGGTAATGTGCGTAAAATCAGTACGACTGAAATTACCCATTTCGCCCCACACACCGACAAGTGGCCTGTACTGATACACAGAATAATCGGCGTAGCGTGCCTGCAGAAACTCTGTGTCGGGTGTGAGCTTTCGATCTAATGGAAAGCTCACTGTGTTCTGGTAATGATCCCCTAACAAGGCCAGAAGTTTTTTGTAACGGTATTTGTCGGGAGTAGCAAATAGATTGGTTTTTGTTGTATCGAGCTGTTGCATCAGTTCGCGTACATAATTTGCACCGTCTAGAAATTGAGCTTTTAAACTTTCAAC
>CALIMV010000114.1 GCA_938045275.1 uncultured Granulosicoccaceae bacterium | reverse complement strand
CGACAAACTTTCCTACAACCAGGGCTGTTGTGGATACAGGGGACGATTGCCACAAAGCCAATGTTTGCTGGCGATATTCTTCACTAAAACTCTTCATTGCCATTAGCGGTGCTATTAGCGCAAAAATCATGACTAAAGGCGCAAGATATCGAACAGATAAAAATCCGCTTAATCCGGTTGGATGATCTTGCATCGCCAGGCTGGGTTGGATATCGAGGTAAATTTCGAGTGCCTGTAAAAACAAGTATGCAAACACAACCGCGGTGACACCGGCTATCAGCCAGGTTTGCGATGAACGAAGCAGTGCGCGAGATTCGAAACCCGCTATTGCGCCGATCATGTATTGGAAGCCTGTGGTTGCGCCTGTACAAAACCAGTGAAAAGCGCTTCAAGCTCTATATCGTCGTCGTTTACATTAGCTTCATGAACAAGCCGACCTTGATGAACAATGGCTATGCGATTGCAAACCGCTTTCGCTTCACTTAATAAATGCGTTGAAAAAATGACCGCGCGTTCTTCTCCACACTGTGAAATAACGCTGCGCATGCCTTGCATCTGATTGGGGTCGAGCCCATTGCTTGGTTCATCCAGCAAAAGCACATCGGGTTCGTGAATAAGTGCTTGCGCCAGCCCAACGCGTTGTCGAAATCCTTTCGAGAGTTGAGCAATGCGTTGGCGAGCGACACTGTGTAGATCGCAACGAACCAGTGCGGCTTCAAGCTTTTCGGTTATGGATGCTTTGCTTACCCGCCGTAATTTTGCACAGAATTGCAGATAATCTGAAACACGCATATCGTTATATAAAGGTGGTGTGTCCGGTAGAAAGCCAACTCGTTGCCGGGCTTGAAGTGGTGCTTCTGCCATTGAAAAACCGCCAATAGAGATGTGACCACTGTCTGGAATCAATGTTCCGGCAAGCAGCCTTAAGGTCGTTGATTTACCCGCACCGTTTAATCCCAGCAAGCCAAGCACATCACCTCTACGTAAGGTTATTGTCATGTCGTGAATGCCTGAATCCGCACTCAAGCGCCTATTTAGCTGAGTCGCTTTGAGCAAGGTATCAGAAGAACTTTGTTCTGTGCTGGGCATGTTAGTTCGGGTTGACTGCAGGGCAAGGCATAGGCTTAGGTGGATTATAGTGTAGCGAGAAACAGTTTATTGACCTCAAAATGGTGTGCCCTCACCATACCGCTGTCGCTTGATAATGTGATTGTTCGTTTTCAGAAAAATCTTGCTTGAAAAGACGGTGGCTTTTCAAAAAATGGCATCGCTACATCAGTATTAGCAGAATTGTTCTGTGTGCACGCTGAATGGGGGAAGAAACGATACGATTTGCACTTTGGGTAATATTGGGTGAGGTGGTAGGCCAGGATTGGAAAAACAAGGCTCGATGCAACCGGCATTGCCGTATTGTTTAAGCGGTTGGGCTACATGATGTGGTTTATGCTAAGTGTTTGGTTGTAACCAATTCACAGGCGATTATCTGTGCAGAGACAAAAGCAATATCGCCGCAACCGACTTTGTTGTTGGATTTATTTTACTGATGAGTTGCAGTGGCTAAACCAATTCTAAGTATGATGAAGTGAATTCGTGTACATTGCTTTTAGAGTGGCCTTTAAAACAGCTTACGGCCGGTAGCTAACTGGTCTACCTGACTGTTGGTGCTCAAGAAAAACGGCTGAGAGGCCCTATTTATGCGGGTGCTTGAAAACGTAACTCATTGAACAACACTCAAGTAAGCCAGTTAGGGGAGTTTGGGCTGCTCGGCGTGTATCTGGCCCTCCTGTGGACTGGCTTCAGCGCTTTACCAGGAAAATGGCTGTTAAAGCATCACTATTTTGCAAGTATTAGTGAAAAAGGCTTGAGCCTTGGCAGAGTATTCGCTATTCTTGCACGGCTAAGCGTTAATAAATTTTATTCGGAGTTTTCGATGTCCAGAGTGTGCCAGGTGACCGGCAAAGCGCCCATGTCAGGTAACAACGTATCGCACGCCAAAAACCGGCGTCGTCGTCGTTTTCTGCCTAATTTGCATACCCACCGTTTCTGGGTTGCGAGCGAAAATCGCTTTGTAACATTGCGGTTATCGTCAAAAGGTATGCGAATCATCGACAAGCGCGGTATAGACGCTGTGTTGGCAGATATTCGCGCCGGTAAAGTCGCTTAATCTTTCGTAGCACTCCCAGGAGCACATAAAATGCGAGACAAAATAAAAATGGTATCCAGTGCCGGAACAGGGCACTACTACACGACTACCAAGAACAAGCGCACAATGACCGAAAAACTCGAAATGAAAAAGTTCGACCCGAAAGTACGCAAGCACGTCATGTACAAGGAAGCGAAAATCAAATAATAGCGCTAGTCTATTGCTGCTAAGCAATCGAACAACGCATTATTAAACCAAGAAGCCATCTCAAAACGCGGAGTGTGCGTCCAGGAGAAAGGCCTGGGTGGGCAGGCCCAGCTTAGCTCGCTAGGCGTCCAGTCGCCCCCCGCAATCGACCCTTGAAGCTACGAGCCCGTGATCGGAATAGGGATTCTCCCTGCATCAACGTGCAGGATTGAAGTCGAGATAGCTTCGAATGATTAGTATCAGCGACAATGCTTAAAGCAAGTGGCGAAACCAAGTTAACTAAAGCCGTAATGTCAAAGCCCGATAACAGTCGGGCTTTTTTACGCCTGCAAAGTACACAGGGGTGATTGTGGACAAAGTCTTTATCAAGAATCTTGAGATACAAGCCATTATCGGTATCTATGATTTTGAACGCACAACGCCACAGAAAGTCGTATTTGATATTGAAATGTCGTGGAACAACCGAATAGCGGCTGAATCAGAGAACATAGAAGATGCCCTTAATTACAAAACACTTTCCGACCACCTAAAGGATTATGTTGGAAAAAGTGAATTCCAGCTTATTGAGACGCTGGCTGAGCAGGTCGCCAAAATAGTGCTGGAAGAATACAAGGTTGAATGGCTATCGCTTACGTTACACAAACCCGATGCGCTTGATGGAGCTACCGATGTGGGTGTTACGATTGTCCGGCAGGCCGACAGGATAAAGTCCCGCGCTGGATTTTTGACCTAAGCTCGATGTTCACGCCCAATGCACCAACATTGCCTCAGCCCGATGAGCTGGCAGTCAAGCACTCACAGTTGCTTGTTGATCACATTTGCCGTGCGCTTGATTCCAAGCCGCTTTCGTTCGCTGATTACATGCACTTGGCGCTGTATGAACCAGGGTTGGGTTACTACATGGCCGGTGCGCAAAAATTTGGTACCAGTGGTGACTTTACTACAGCCCCTGAAGTGTCCGGTTTGTTTGGGCAGTGTTTGGCAGCGCAGTGTGATGAGGTTTTGCAACTGATTGATGGTGGAAGTGTGCTCGAATTAGGCGCTGGTAGTGGGCGGTTGGCCGCAACCATGCTTGAGGCTATGCGCAACACACCACCTGAACACTACTTTATCCTTGAGCCCAGTGCCGAGTTGCGGCACCGCCAGGTTAACTATCTGGAACAAACGCTCGATGAGAAGCTGTTCGCACGAGTCGAGTGGTTGGACACATTGCCGCAGAATTTTGTCGGCGTTTGCGTCGCAAACGAAGTGATGGATGCGCTTCCGGTGGAGTTGTTCTCCAAACGTGACGGTGATGTAGTGCAGCTGTGTGTAGACCATGGCGAAAGCGGTCTGTGTTACACATCTCGCGCTGCGCCAGATGCATTGCGCCAGTTAGTTGACGAGCTGGAGGACGAACTACAGACCCCGTTTGCAGAAGGATATCGATCTGAAGTTTGCACATTGCTG
>CALIMV010000113.1 GCA_938045275.1 uncultured Granulosicoccaceae bacterium | reverse complement strand
GCAGTCGGTGAAAACCCGGCGTCTGTTGATACCGCTGGCGTATCGGTTGTGCGACTAAGGTACACAGCCGTCATCATTTGTGGGGCACTGTGCGGTTTAGCCGGTGCTTATCTGGCGACTGCACTTCAAGCCGGATTTGTAAAAGACATGAGTGCGGGTCGAGGTTTTATCGCATTAGCCGCACTGATATTTGCGAAATGGCGGCCATGGCACGCCCTGTTTGCTTGCTTATTGTTTGGGTTTTTACAGGCAATGGCCTTGCGACCGGATGTATTGGAAAGAACACTTGGTTTTAAAGTGAACGGTCAATTGCTTGATGCACTGCCCTATATCCTGACTGTTGTAATCCTTGCAGGATTCGTAGGCAAAGCTATTCCACCTCGAGCCGGTGGAGAACCCTATGTTAAAGAACGTTGATATATGGAGGACGCAGCACCAACGCTTGAAGCTGCACCCCGCGATATCGACACTAAAAATAGAAATCCTGGCATCACGGATGCTGGCGCTGATCAATATAGTCTGTAGTTGCCGAAGACTTTATTCATGAACAGAGCCATTTAAATTATGGGTAACTCGCGTGCGGCGCGAGTTGTTAACAGCCTTGCTTCATTAGCAGTTACAACGATATTTTCTTCGTGCACCATCATTAGCCCGTTACCATAAGACACAGAGGGCTCTATTGTCAGCACCATATTTTCCACCAGTTCGGTTTCGTCGAATGCAGCATGGGAAGGTTGTTCGGTAAGTTGCATGCCCAAACCATGGCCTAATCGTCCGACATCACCACCACTGTTGTCTAATTCTGCAATCACCGACGTCATAGCGTTGAATAGGTCCCGGCAAGTATTGCCCGGGCGGGCAGCGTCAATCCCAGCCTGGGTAGCTCGCCACAAAACATCATATGCACGGCGCGCTAGATTGTCAGTCTGCCCAATGGCCCAGTTGCGGTCAAAATCGCAGTAGTAACCATCCCACGTGCACCCGGTATCCATCATCAGAATGTCTCCTGTTTGCAGAGGTCGGCGAGACGGTGGTGAGATAACGTCGGAATAGCCACCGGGGTTGGCCGCGCCAACGAGATACGGCGCATCATCGGCACCTAAGCCGATAGCGGTGCGTCGAAACTCACGAAAAATGTCTTCGAGAGGTGTGTTTACCGCGACAAATTCTGCAGCTTGATCAAATGCGGCTGAGCCAATGGCGCAGATATGTCCTATCTTTTCAATTTCTGCTGCAGACTTAACCATGCGTAGCCCTTGCACCAGACCGGTCGCATCAACAACGTTTAACCCTGGTAGCGCTCTGGTCAATCGTTCCCAGTCCGCAAGCGGCATGCGCAGTACAGTTTCATGGCCTTTCATAATGCCCAACTGACCACCACAGGACGCCAGTGGCAATAGCAGCTCAGTTAGCAAACTGATGCCGTCATCTTTAGGTGACGGGGCGCTCCAAGTGCGAATATCGTCAAGCCAGCATTGCCGCATAAGAGAGGCGCCAATTTCTGGAATCACGGCGATCGGTTTACCTTGGGCAGGAACGAACAGGAACCACGGGCGGGTAGGGCTTTGCCAAAATTGTGTGTGAAATCCGCTAAAATACCGCACGTCTGATTCGCTCATAAGTAACAGACCAGCCAGTCCCGTCTCGGCCATCAATGATTGCGCACGACGAGTGCGCGCGCTGAACTCTTCGTCCTTGAATCCACGAACTGGAACTTTAGAATGCATGATGTTTATTTTTCCAATGATTCAATCAATCTTACGCGCTATGGTCCATAACCCTTAATTTGATATCAACGGAGCGTCGTCTTTGCTCGATTTGATTACTGTTTCGAGGTAAGGCACCAATTATTTTCCCGGTTTTAGTCATCACCCTGCAAATGCTGGCCGATTTGAGAACAAGATCTTATAAGTTGGGCCAATAATTATCAATCAAATAGCGGAACCCTCCCCCATTAACCGTGATGTGAACTGGATTACGGTGGGATTTTGAATGAGTCCGCACATGCTCATCAAACACACGACTGGGTACATGGCTTTAGTGATGCATTTCGTAGAAGTCTGAAGGCTTGGAGAGGACCATAGGTTCTTTGTTGGTTCGGAGCCCTTGCCCCATGAAAGCTTATTATCGTCTAAGCCTGTTTATTCTCCTGTTCAGTGTAAGTGCGTCGGCGTACGCACAGTCCTGGAACAGCCAACCTAACATGCAGGTTAAGCGTTCAGAAGCAGCGGCTGTTGAGTACAAAGGTGAACTGTATGTTTTCAATGGGTTCTCTAAAGGACTTTTCATTGGGAACAGTATTGAGAAATTCAATCCGAATACAAAACAGTGGAAAATTATAGGTGCGACATCAGTCGCCCATGGTACTGCTGTTTCCCATACCGGTACGGTGCTGGTTGGCAATGAAGTGTGGTTATTGGGTGGTCGTATAGGTGCGCATCCTGGCAAAGTTACCGACAACGTTTGGCTATATAATTTAGATAAGCGTACGTGGCGTAAAGGCCCCAAACTACCTAAACCAATGGCAGGCGGTGGAGCTGCGTTGGTTGACAATAAAATTTATATCTTCGGTGGAATGGACGCGAATGCAAAATGTGATGTCAATTTTCACTACGTTTACAATCTGGGCAAGCCTTCACTTGGTTGGCAGAACAAAACGGCTTCTGCTGGCATGCCCTCAGCACGCAATCATTTTTCAACGGTTGTTGTTGATAAAGTAATTTACGCCATTGGTGGGCAACATGGTCACGATGGCTGTCCGTCAAAAAAGGGTGGCAATGTTGCACTTGTTCATTCCTATTCTCCACAAACCAACAAGTGGCAAAAGCTGGCAAATCTGCCGGCAATCGAATCGCACAATGAACCATCTACCTTTGTACACAATGGATTCATCTATACGGTTGGTGGCGCTACCGCTGGCAACAAGGTACTGCGATTCGATCCAGCTAAGAATAAGTGGCAGCATATTGTTAATCTGCCAGAACCACTCCTTGCACCAGTCGCCAGAATATACAATGGAAAACTGATTGTAGCCGGTGGTGGTGCACCGATTACTGCAAAGTCTAAGCCACAGGTTCGGTCTATTGCATTAGCAAAATTCAACGACGTCGCAACTAAAGCGACAAATACACCCAATACAACCAACCTCGTCACTAGCGACAGTCCCGTGACCACCAGTTCGGCCACCACTGGCAACTCAAATAACGTTGGAAATTCACTGGTTATTTCTGTCGAAGCTGAGTTGTATAGCAACAAAACCAGCACTAACTCCCATAGCTGGGTAACTGCATCACAGGCCGGTGCCAGCGCAGGTAAATCAATGAAGGCGACGCCTGATAAAGGCAGCCTAATTGAGAACGTCAATGCAAGCCCAAAACTCAGTTATAACGTCCGTTTTGATAAGGCTGGAACTTATCAATTGTGGGTAAGAGGATGGGGTGATGAAAAAGCCAATGGTATTGGTAGTAATGACAGCTTGCATGCTGGCCTGAACGGCGTTAAGTCCAATACTGCTGATAAGATTGACGGTTTTCCATCCGGTTGGCATTGGTCAAACAGCACACGCGATGGCGTACCAGCTACGCTGGTAGTTCCTTCAGCTGGCGTTCACCAGGTTAATTTGTGGATGCGTGAAGACGGCTTTGCAATAGACCAATTTTTGCTGGTTGATAGCGCTAGCTATGTTCCACAGGGAGCTGTTTCGAGTGCTACTGGCACAGTGGCTAGCAACAATTCCAATACTGGTTCTAACTCTGCGAATGTGATTAGTACTAATAACGGTGCCACCAGCTCTACAACAACGGCAACGACCACGACTTCTGCACCCGCAACGTTATCTGAAGTCAATGGCCTGATAACCATAGAGGCTGAGAATTTCGATAGTAAAACGGGAAGTAACCCACACCACTGGGTCAATGGGACATACGCAAACGCCAGTGGTGGCAAATCAATGATCTCGACTCCAAACAATGGAAAACTTTGGTCTAATTCAACTGGTAGTCCTAAGCTGTCCTACAAAGTAAATTTCGCAGCTTCAGGCATCTATCATTTATGGATTCGTGGCTGGGGTGATGAGAACAGTAATGGTATTGGAGGCAATGATAGCGTTCACGCCGGTCTTAACGGTCTTATTTCATCAACAGCCGATAAAATCGATGGATTCCCAACAGGTTGGCACTGGTCTAATAGAACTCGTGATGGCGTTTCAGCAAAAATTACGGTACCCAGCGCTGGTGTACACACTTTTAATCTATGGATGCGTGAAGATGGCTTTGCGGTCGATAAGATCGTATTGACTAAAAAGGCGACATACAAACCAGATGGAGTCAATGTAGCCGCTACTGCCATCGGTAATTCCAGTAGCAGCAATACCAATTCAACCAATGCTAATTCGAACACAAGCAATACAAGTACGGCGAATGCGAACACAGGCAACACAAACACGTCCAACACAAGTACAAACAGCTCAAGTGCCTCAGTAAACAATAGCGCAGGTACCGTGCTCACCGTAGAGGCAGAAGATTTCCTTTTGCGCACCAACACATCCAGCCACCGTTGGGTTAATGCAAACCTCGCTGGAGCCAGCTCAAATGGCTCAATGATCACGACACCTGACGTTTTGAGCCTGAAAAGCGACGAAAAGAATTCACCCATGTTGAGTTATCTACTGAACTTCCCTGAACAGGGAAAATACTACCTATGGGTACGAGGTTGGGGAGACGAGCGTAGCAATGGTGCAGGCAGCAGTGACAGCATTAATGCTGGTTTGAACGGCAAGCTCTCTGCCACAGCTGACAAGATTGACGGCTTTCCAAATGGCTGGCATTGGTCAAGACGTACTCGGGATGGCGTACCGGCAACACTCACTGTACCAAGCGCTGGAACGCACAGTGTCAATTTCTGGATGCGTGAGGATGGATTTGCCATTGACAAATTTGTTTTGACGAAAGATTTTAGCTATCAACCAGAAGGAGTTGGTGTTGCCAGCGCAACAATTATTACAAATAGTGGCAACCAAACCAATCAGCAGCAAACGACCAGTCATACCCCGACTACTCAGTCCAGCCAGAATGCTGCCTCATTCGTAGCTCCAGCATTAAGAGCATGGGAACTTGTTCAAACTGCTAATGGAAGCGCTGTTGCTGCGCGCCACGAGGCCGGAGCTGTAGCGGTGAACGATGTGCTTTACGTTATGGGTGGTCGTGGTAATCGACCAGTGCAATCTTATGATCTAAACCAGAACAAGTGGACATCACATGGTAAAGCACCTGTTTTAATGCATCACTTTCAGCCTGTGGCAATTGATAATAAAATTTATGTTATTGGCGCATTGAAAGACGACAAGTACCCTAACGAAAAGCCACTGGAACACGTCTACATTTTTAATACAAATAATCATACGTGGACCAAAAGTACAGCAATACCCGTTAATCGTCGACGAGGTTCAGTTGGCGCAGCCGTATATAATAATAAAATCTACCTTGTTGGTGGCAATACAGTCGGGCACTCAGGCACAGCAGTGACATGGTTTGATGAATATAATCCCGCCAATCAGCAGTGGCGTCGATTGCCCAATGCGCCTAAAGCACGCGATCACATCACGGTTGCTATAGCTGGAAACAAGCTAGTGGTTGCAGGGGGGAGGCGTTCGAAGTTTCCGAATGTAATAGGAGACACAGAAGCCCGCACCGATGTGTATAACTTTAACACGCAACGTTGGGAAACTACCGCTGCTAATATTCCAACACAACGAGCTGGTGCCATGAGCGTCGCTGTAGGTGACGAAGTTATTGTTATAGGCGGTGAGTCTAAATCAAAGGTTAACGCGCACAATGACGTCGAGGCACTGAATGTCAAAACCGGTAAGTGGCGAAAGTTACAACCGCTTTTAGTTGGACGTCATAGCGGCGGGGCAGCTTTGCTCGATAACAAAGTACACGTAATTTCAGGCAATACGACTCGTGGCGGTGGTAACGAGTCAACCAGTCATGAAACCTTACGGCTAAACACGAAATAAGCGCCTAGGAAATGTGTTGTCATGCACTTTGGCTAAAGTGCATGACATTAGGAAACTTTGGTTGTAACAGAGAATGTGATTTCAAATAAAGTCGGATTGCTTATTCTGGCAGAGCATCTTAAAAAGTGTTTTCTAAGCCTGTAAAGTAAACAGACTTAATTAAGTATATTCATTGGGCGAACTAAACAAGAGTAGGAGGTCCATTAGGGCAGTCGATCAAATAGCCCCAGCCACCGTTATCGAGTCTCTTGGCCACTTCCGTCGATTGACCCTCTGCAATGATGGTTCCATCGGGCGCTACAACGCTCCAGTTTGCACGAACAAGCGCAATGTCTCCAATAATGACTTCGCTGAAAACTTCACTGTTAATCTTAGGCCGCAGATCTATAAAGCCTTCGAACGCTGCGCGAGCTCCAGCGACTCCGACGCTAGGCGGCTGATCAGGTGGAAAAAATATCTGGCAATCTGGGTGGAACATCGACGTAATCCCGTCAAGATCACCTGCTTGTAAATAGGCACTGACGCAATCTGCAATTTCTCGGGGTTGGTGAGCAATTTGTTTAGTCATAATATATCTCAGTTGTTCTGTAAATACGCTTTACAGTATCTAGGGGTGCGCATTAGATTTATAGATTGAACGTCGTTAGTAAACCTTGAGTTCATTGTCGATACGCCTATGCGAGTCGACGGATTTACGTGGGTCCGTTATTGTCCATGTCGAGGATCATTTTCCATGCACCGTCGTCATCCCGCTTACAGACAAGCACTAAACGCCCCTCTGGTTTGCGGATGTCACCTGTATCGCGCATCTTCATGGTGCCGAAGAAACGACCAGAGACGACGGCAACATCACCGAAAAATTGCAGAACTTCGATGTCGTAGCCAGAAGTAATCTCAGCCGATTCAATGCGGGGATTGTATTTATCACGAATGGCTTGAGTGCCTACGGTGACGGGTTGATTTTCATTAACGGTAACGGTGTCGGCATGGCACACGCCGACCATGGCATCAATGTCGCCAGCGTCCAGTCCGTTGTTCCAGGTGTTGATAACAGCTTCAATTTCTTCTCGTTCAGTCATGGTAGTGCGCCTTTTTTGAGTGATGAATCGATACATAAAAAGATCAAAATCGACAACCGGAATCGTCATCGTGATCCCAAGCCCCTTGGCTTGAAGAAAATATATACGCCTGCTATTATTAAATAAACCCGCCTAATGCCTTACACAGTGATCGAAATATCTAACAATGAGCCGTAATTGAGCTGTGAATGAATCGTAGTAGCTTTGCGGATATTCGAATTTTCGTGGAGGTCGCACGCAGAGGTGGTTTCCGCGCTGCGGCAGAACACCTGCAGCTCGCTCCAGCATCAGTAAGCGAAGCTGTACAGCGATTTGAAGATAGGCTTGGGGTTAGACTGTTTGAAAGATCAACCCGTGCAGTTGCGCTTACACCCATCGGTGAGCGGTTTTTTGAACGAAGCCTGCCTGCGATCACCGATCTGGAAGGGGCAATCAGCGATCTCCACGATCAGAAAGGAAACGTAGCCGGCACATTGCGCCTGTCAGCGCCTTACAGTGCGGGCCCGTTTTTCCTCGATCACCTGATTACGCGATTTGCAGTGACTTACCCTGAAGTCAATGTCGAGTTGATCTACGACGATAAAAAAGTAGACTTGGTGACATCAGGGGTTGACGCTGTCGTTCGTTCAAACACCTTACTAGGTCCAGATACGCATGCGATACCAGTTGGCCCTGAAATCACAATGGCGATTGTTGCCTCCTCGGATTATCTCGAAAAGAAGGGCGTGCCAAAAAAACCGCGCGACGTATTGAATCATGATGCTATTTGCTATGCATTCGATCTGGGTGGGCAGCTTGCACCCTGGAGATTTGTAGGGCCAGACGGACCATACGTCACGCAACCCAATCCGAGAATGGTGGCTAACGACATGCGATCACTTATTCACTTCGCGGAACATAGTCTTGGATTAGCCTATATCTATAGAGAGATCGCGGCCCCGTTCATTGAAGAAGGTACTTTAATAGAAGTATTGGTCGAGCACTTGTCGCCACTACCACGCTACTCACTTAACTATCGAAGTAAACGGCACATGACTAGTCGGCTAAGAGCTTTCGTAGATTTAGCAAAGATCATCGATGATGCGAAAAAACATTCTTAGGTTGCAAAGTTAATACGCGGCATTGGTGCATACGAATACCAGAAATTAATCGTTGCGTTCGTACAATTCGTTGTTTCTATTTCAAGAAGCACGTTCACACTCAATATTCAGTGTCCAAACTTTAAAATTGAACTTATTGCTATAGCTGAAATTTGGTCGTCGCATATAAAGCGATTTGACTTGAAAGAAAGCCGCATCCAAATCAATACACTTGGATACTGATGTAAATTCTGAATAATTCTCTTGTAGCTGTACTGCGAACATTTTATGCCAGTAGCCAGGAAAAAATACATAGTGTAAATAGCGGCTGGAATTGCTCATCTTCTTGGTGCACTTTACGAAGTCTCGTAGCACAGACAAGAACGTAAACTAAGTGTGTTCATTCTTTCATTGTTGATACGTCATTACCAATGAGCCTATACACTGCTGCACATTTGCCTCTCGGAAATCCCACATCTAACCTAGTTTATTCGGCGATATACCTAAAAGCGATCAATTGTGATTACTTTATTTAGTCGTGTTTACTTAAACGTCAATGACTAAACTAACATTCTGATTAATAATTCACCGTGCGGCGCTCACATACAAACGCTGATTTGAACCACCATAAAATCTCCTTTATGCAGGTGGCGAGAGAGGTTTAAAATTAAACAACTTAGCCGCAAATAGCTGAACGTTATAACACCAAAAATCGATCAATTATAAATACGTTTGGTATATCAAAATAATGAGAATTTTATTACATACAAATTTAACCATCTGACGCGATAACTTCAATTAAATCGCAATTCATCCTGTTATTATGCGCACAGCTAGTCGAGTTAGTTAATGGTTGATTTGAACTTACGATTTTTACTTACTATGTCTAATAGTCATCTAAGTATATTCCACAATATGCGACAAAAAACGGTGGCTTGCTTATCACAACGTTCCTTAGTTTACAAATAAAAATGACTTTAATAGCGCCTGTTTAACAACGGTATTTGCAGCGTTATATTGTTAGTAGTATCGGTTAGTACCTAAGTTAATTAGCGATGATTCTATTTCATTAAACAATTAATTTTGGCCAACAATCTTGTAATAGGAATTACATTTCACTTGTAAATATTTTGTTTCCTAGGTGGTAAAGTTCGCTCAGGAAATCGAACTGTCATTGATTGGTTTATTGAATAAATTTTGAGCTATCAAAAAATACGTTTTAAGTATTAGCTTTAGCTTAGTAGCCACGCGTTCCATGACACTATTCGCGTCTTGGCATGGCTGAAAATAGACTCATATGTCGCTATGTTTTAGCACTTGTACATAAGTATTTTTTGCAATGTAGAGTTTGAATAACGAACGCCAGATGATTAGAAACAGCAGTCACCTAGCGTAATGTTAATTACGGCGAAATTTTAATGAATAAACTGGCGCACATCGCTAGTCATTATTTTGACGCATGGAGTTAGATTATGAAGCTTGGCATATTGTCGTGTGGACCAAAGTCTTACAGTACACGCCGGTTTAAGGAAGCAGCTCTAAACCGAGGACACACGGTAAAAGTACTGAACACATTAAAATTTGCTATAGATCTTCAGCAGGGCATGCCAGATTTATACTACCGACAGAATGTGCTGAGTAACTATGACGCTGTGTTGCCACGAATAGGTGCTTCAATAACTTACTATGGTACGGCGGTTGTTCGACAATGCCAGGAGATGGACATCTTTTGCGCAAACACAGCGCGTGGCATTACTAACTCCCGAGACAAACTACGTACTCTGCAAATGCTGAGTCTTCATAATTTCGCCATTCCACGAACCACTTTTGTTCGTGATGAAAAAGATGTTCTGCCGGCTATTGAGAGGGTAGGTGGCGCACCCGTAGTCATCAAGCTTATTGAAGGCACACAAGGCAAAGGGGTGTTGCTGGCAGAGACGATCACAGCAGCGCAATCTATAGTGGAGCTATTGCAAAGTCAGAAACAAAATGTGTTAATCCAGAAATTTGTAGCCGAGAGTAAAGGTAAGGACATTCGAGCTTTTGTAGTGGGTGACCGGGTCGTTGCTGCCATGCGAAGAGTAGCTCAAGGTCAGGAATTTCGAAGCAATGTTCACCGAGGTGGTATTGCTGAATCAGTGGAGTTATCTAAGGACTATATTGAAACTGCGGTACGAGCATCGCAGATACTTGGCTTAAGGGTTGCCGGTGTAGATATGCTTGAATGCGAAAAAGGGCCGCAGATATTAGAAGTCAATTCTTCCCCTGGCCTTGAAGGCATCGAGAATTGCACAGGGCTCGATGTTGCAGGTGCAGTCATTGATTACATAGCCGCACAGGTCGATTTCCCGGAGATAGATATTCGGCAACGACTAACTGTCAGTAAAGGGTATGGGGTCAGTGAAATATCAGTACCTGAGGGTTCTAAATTTGTTGGCATTAGCATTGGTGACACTAACTTATCAGATCAAGATATTAACGTGCTAACCCTGTATCGTGGAAACAAGGTTATTCCAAACCCAAGAGCGCATCGTATCCTGGAAGCCAATGACAAACTGCTGTGCTATGGCAAACTTGAAGCCATGAGAGGAATGGTACCAGCGAAAGTGCGGCGTCATCGTTGCCCCGAAGTGCATGAACTGGCGGCACCGTTTCCACTTCATGTGGTTAATTCGTCGAACTAATAAACCAATATTGTCTCAAGCAATTTGTGAGTCAGAATTTATATGTATTTGTCTGAATGCTTAGTTTGTAGCGTCCCAATCTATGTAAAGCGTCTGTGGCCCACGAAAGGTGATATTTGCCGAGTAGCTTAACTGCTGTTCTTCCGCCAATCGCAGGCTTGGTAAGCGCTCTGTAAGGGCTTCCATGGCAACAGTTGCCTCCAGGCGGGCTAAACGCGCCCCGAGGCAAAAGTGAATGCCATGCCCAAAAGAAATGTGTTTGCGCGCGTTTTTTCGTTTTATGTCAAATTCTGTCGGTGAGTCAAATAGCGACGGTTGATGATTAGCCGCAGCGAGGCTTAAAAACACCTGTGTGCCAGCTGGAATGTCGACCCCAGCAATGTGCGTATCAATGTTCGTTTTTCTACGCCAGCTCGTCTGCGGCGATTCAAATCGTAAAACTTCTTCTAACGCATTCGGAATGAGCTTGTGATCGTTACAAATTGCGTTCCATTCGTTTCGGCGTGGAAGTAAGCACAGAAGGGTATTACTCATGAAATTACTGACTATTTCATGCCCTGCGAACGAATGCCCATAAATAATGGATTCTACTTCTCGATAAGCCAATTGTTCTGGGTTGGCTTCGTGCGCATTGAGCAGCTCAGAGGTTAGATCGTCTTGGCGATCTTTATATCGATTAGCAACAAACTCTCGACAATATCGCCAGTACTTAAGCATTTTTTCCGCGATGTCGACTTGCTCATCTTCATCAGGGTTGCCCCAGGTAAAAGCCAGTCTGTTCCCAGTCCAGGACATGAGCTGTTCATCGTCAGATTCGTCGAAACCGATAAATCGAAAAATGATCTGGCCTGGTAGCGGATGACCAAAAGCACTGACAAAGTCTAATGGGCCACCGTTTTCGATCATTGCATCAATAAGCTCATGGCTGCGTCTGCGAATGTAAGGTTCCAGAATTTTCATGCGACGGGCAGAAAACCCTTCTCGCGTATGTTTCCTGATTCTCGTGTGATCGGGTTGTTGTCTATTAGACATAACCGCTACCGGATTGAAGTCTTCGTGGGCAAGCACTTTAGCGGCTCGATCGCAAATGGGGAAAACCGGGTCTTGAACATTGCCAGAGGAATAAACTTCGTGGTCGCGAAACACCTCTGTTAGATCTTCCATTCTGGTTACAACCAGATAACCTAGCTTCTTGCTATAAAAGATAGGGCGCTCTTCCCTGATTTTAGCCAGCTGCGGATAGGGGTTGGCAAGATAGTCTTCAGTAAACGTTGTAAAGTCATGATCAATGGGGCAGCCGCTGGGCTGTGTTTGAGCCGGTACACTCAGTTTGTGGTACGCCCCGTCATTGTTCCCGCTCATCGCTGAGTTTCTCCTGGATATTGACGCATATTACCAATACTCTCAATTACTGGTACGTTGTTGTAGATTAACTTGTAATGCGCCAATGATATTGCACCTTAATTTATGCTGTAAACGAGTTCTATCTGCAACCATATTTAAACTAACTACTTTTCTTACCAAAAAACTGTGTGATCAACAACAGGATGGTTGATACCAGAATCATAATGGTAGAAATCGCGGCGATTGTAGGGTCTATATAGTCTCTAAGGGCGCCGAACATATGCTTTGTAAGCGTAGCGTTTTTACCCCCTGAAACAAATATCGAAACGATCACTTCATCAAACGACGTCAGGAAAGATAGCAGCGCAGCAGTTGCAACTGAAAATTTTATCTGCGGTACTGTGATAACAAAAAACGCCCTAATGCGACTGGCGCCTAAGCTTCGCGCAACTCGTTCCTGATCAAGATCATAGTTGCGAAACGCAGATGTAATGACAATGGTGACCAGCGGAATTGCTATAACAGTGTGCGCCAGAACCAAGCCGGTGATTGTATTGTTAAGTCCAAATTTTCCAAACGCATAGAACGTCCCAATGGCAATCAAAATGACAGGTACGATCATGGGGGTGACTAAAAAAGCAAATACGGCGCGGGCAAACCGATGACCAGATACATAAAGTGCATACGCCGCCATTACGCCAATAGGCGTTGCGAAAAGCATAGTGAGAAAACCAACTTTTAACGATGTTATTGTTGCTCGCATCCATTTCGCGGATTCAAAATAGGTTTCGTACCAACGGGTAGACCATGTTTCTGGTGGAAATTCCAGATACTGAGAGTTTGAAAATGACATAGGTATTACTATAAAACTTGGCACTACCAACAGCAGCATGATGATAGCCGCTACAATATAGAGCCACATACGCTGCCATTGGGTAATTTGGGTATCGGATACCGGACGATTAAACCACTGCATCTTATTTGTTCCCAAAAAGCGCAACATCGAGTTTAAACACTCGAGTAGCAACAAATAGCACAACCAGCGTTGCAACCAACAGAACAACGCCTAGCGCACTTGCTGCGCCCCAATCAAACTGGTTTTCCAGGATTGCTGTTATTTGCGTTGCCACCATAATGACACGCCCGCCACCGAGTACTGCCGGTGTAACATAAAAACCAAGACAGAGAATAAAAACGATCAGCGAGCCTGCAACCATTCCAGAGCGTGATAGTGGAAAATACACGCGCCAAAAGGCCTGGATGGGGGTTGCGCCAAGATTAGAGGCTGCTTGCATTAGGTCTCTGTCGATTTTGCGCATTGAGCTGTACAGTGGCAGTACAAGAAAAGGCAACATAATATGCGCCATGCCAATAAGAGTGCCTGTCATGTTGTGTACCAACTTTATTGGTTCGTCCCATAAACCCATTGAAAGTCCTAACTCATTGACAATGCCTTTTTTTTGTAACAACGCTAACCATGCATAGGTGCGCACAAGCAATGATGTCCAGAACGGCAGCAAGACGGTAAGCATAAATAAACCTGCAAGTCGGGACGGCAAACTGGCTAAAAAATAAGCTAGTGGGTAACCCAACAGAATGCAAATCAGGGTAGTGAGAATGCTGACTTGAAACGTGGTAGCAAATGCTCGAGCGTAAGATTTATACTTGAACATTTTCTGGTAATTTTCCAAGGAAAATTGTCCGTCGCCACCAATGAACGACAAATAGAACAACCAGCCCACTGGTATAACTATTACGGCAACTATCGCCACAACCGCAGGCGTGGCCAAGCTGAGTAAGAGTCTCTTTTCTCTGCTGGATTGACGAAGTAGCGATTGTTCGTTGATACCAGACTCTTTGACCAGTGAGGCCGGAATACTCATTGATTCGTATCCTTTGGTATAACAATGACGTTATGGCGTGCCAGTCCAACAGATAATGGCTGACCTATCTGCAAATAATTATCTGCTGCAGCGGCGTCAGTGCTAAATCGAAATGACAACGTATCAGTTTCGTTGATGCTTAATACAACGAAAGCAGTATCACCTTGAAATACGAACTCCTTAACTTTGCCATTAAAAACGATTGTATTTTCACGATCAATGTTTGACTCGTTAATCACGAACAAGCGTTCTGGACGAATGACAAGAAGAGCTTCAGTGTTGACCGAGGTTGAGTTTTTAGAACTGATTATCTGATCGATATAGACAAGATCGCCTGAATTGTTTCGAGTAAGAGGCAACATGGTCGACTCTCCAATGAAGTCTGCAACAAAGCGGTCGACTGGTTGATTATAGATTGCATGAGGTGTATCAATTTGACATAGCTGACCATCGTTGATAACAACAATTCTATCGGACATAGTCAGCGCTTCTCGCTGGTCATGGGTAACATACACTGTTGTTACGCCAAGCTGCTCATGCAAATTTTTTAGCTCAATTTGCATTTGATCTCGAAGCTTTTTATCAAGAGCTGATAATGGCTCATCCATCAACAAAATACGTGGTTTGAACACAAAGGCTCGTGCCAGTGCTACACGCTGACGTTGCCCGCCAGAGAGCTGCTCAATGCCACGTTCGCCCAGCCCTTCAAGCTGTACTGTAGCTAGCGCCTGGTTAACCCTGTCTGTAGATTCCTGGCCCTTAATGCCTCGAAGTTTTAGCGGAAACGCAATATTCTCTGCCACAGACATGTGCGGAAACAACGCATAGCTTTGAAACACCATACCAACATTGCGCTTGTGTGGTGGTTTGAGAATAACTTCTTCGTCACCAAATTTTATACTGCCAGAATCTGGCCTGTTGAAACCGGCAATGGCCATGAGTAAGGTTGTTTTGCCGGAGCCTGACGGGCCAAGCAGTGTGAGAAATTCACCACTTCTGATATCCAAACTAACTGCGTTAAGTGCGAATAAACGGTCGTATTTTTTAGTCAGTGACTGTATGTGAATGGGTAAGGCGGACTGATCTTGCAATGTCGCATTCATTACTGTGGACAATATTGAAACCCTCAAAACTACCGAGTGGCAAATGCCACTCGGATAAGATAAGTAATGCTAGACCTTACTCGCTCAATAACTCCATGTAGAGCTCTAACGCCTCAGTGCGATGCTCGGCGTACCACGCCAGGCTAACAGGCAACATCTTAGGAACATTGTTGGGGTGAGAGGGCAGTGCTTCAATTAATTCCTTTGGCGCCGTTGTAATCTCATACGCTTTCTGGTTGGTTGGGCCATAGGTAATATGGAAAGGAAGGTTGGCTTGATACTCGGCTTTTGATACTTCGGCCAGGAATTTCATAGCTGTGTCTTTGTTAGGCGCACCTTTTGGTATGGCAAAGCAATCATAATCCAGCAACGCCTGATCGAACGTATAGCCAACTTTTGCACCGTCTTTTTTGGCATTGTCGAAACGACCGTTCCAACCAGTGGTCATATCCACCTCAGCGTCTTTCATCAATTGCGCCTGCATTGCACCTGATTCCCAGAATACGGCGATGTGTGGCTTGAGTTCACGAATTTTATTGATTGCGCGTTCCATACCTTCTGTGGTTGATAACACTTCATAAACTTGATCGGCAGGCACGCCATCAGCCATGAGTGCCGGTTCTAGAGCGCCATCCACATTATTCGCACGATAGGCCCGTGTGCCAGGAAATTTTTCAACATCCCAAAAATCTGCCCAGGATTTCGGAGCGCCATCGCTGCCAGGCTCTCCATACTTTTCTGTGTTCCAGGACATGACTGTAGCGAATACATCAGAGCCGACGCAGTGATCTGTGTAAGTGTTAGGGTAAAAGTTTGATACGTCGACAACATCGTAGTCAATTTCTTCCAGACAACCCTTTTCGGCCGCCGAGGCAGAACCACCAGAACCAGTTACTACTAAATCCCAGCTCACGGCACCAGACTCTACTTGTAAACAGGCTTTCGACATACTGGCACCTGACTCTCGGATTATTTCTATACCTGAGTTTTTCGACGCATCGGTAAACAGTGCCGCGTCTTGCGCATCGCCATAAGTACCACCCCACGATACAACGGTAATCGGATCTGCAGCTATTACAGTGCTTGCCAGCAGTGTTGTGCCCACGGTAATGGCGAATGTACTTAGTGCTGAGCGTTTTAACGATTTGTTCAAAAACATAGTTACATCTCCTGTTGTTGCTTATGATTTCTACTATTGTGTTGTTACAGAAAGAACCTTGCGCCAAGGCGAGGTTGCATAAGTTGATCGCCTACCCATTGTTAGCGATACATGCCGATAAAACAATACCCGCCTGGCCTTAAAACGAAAGATTGGAAAAGTTAGCTTGCGGTAGATTGAATTGTAAGCAGCGTCCTAAAACTGTGTCCATAAATGGCGTATTCCCCAACAACTTGCCATAGATGCGCTTGGTCTGCAACAATCATTTGCACGCAATCGATTGGCTCTAACCTGGGAGCGCAGCATTCAAACGCCGAAACAGCGCAAATTTAATTCTCCATTTTTGTTCAGACCGGCTAGGGCAGGCTATCTGTAGGAATTAGTAATGCATACGCTGATGGTTGTTTTGTCATACACTATCGGCAAAACAGATAACTTGATTTAGGAATAGGATTACTAATGCACATCGATATGTCGACGCTTAAACCTGTACAAGCCTATGCATTGATGACGCAAACTGTGATACCGCGACCGGTTGCGTGGATACTGACGCAAAACAACGACAATAGTTACAACCTTGCTCCGTTTTCTTATTTTAACGGTCTTGCAAGCGACCCTCCAATGATTATGATTTCGTTTGGTTTGTCACCGAGTGGTTCGCTTAAAGACACACGAGCAAACATCGAAGCTCGCAAGGAATTCGTTGTGCACATTGCACACCGTGAAATGGCAACTGCGCTAACACAATCTGCAGCCTCCTTGCCACCAAACGAGTCTGAAGTCGATATGCTCAATCTGCCATTGGCCGAGATGCCAGGCACTGATTTACCTCGACTCGCAGACTGCCGCATTGCGTACGCGTGCGAGTATGATTCCGTTCACATGATCAAAGATCAGGCGATTATTTTTGCTACGCTTAAACACCTCTACGCAGCGGACAGTGTTGTGGGAAAGGATGCAAAGGGTCGCATGTGCGTTAATGCTGTTGATGTTGACCCGATCGGGCGACTTGGTGGTGGAGAATATTTTGGCGCAGGGGAACTAATCTATGTAGAACGACCTGCGTAGTGATTGTTATAAACGTATAGTTCTACCCAAAACCATATTGCTAATTTGCGTTACTGGCGCCAAGCATTTTATAGCGCGCTTGCAGAATATTTGCGCACCTACGATGGGTATTCTCAGCAATTTAGGCTCGGCATATTGCGCTTTTTATTTGTCGCTATGGCTTTTCCAGCACATTCAATTTCGACTACAAACAATGCGCTGGTTCTAAACGAGCCGAGCATCATTAATGTGTTAAGCCATGCGTACGCCAGAGTTTGCATCAAAGAAATGCACAAGATTTGGCTTAAATCCGAATGCGACAGTTGACCCTTTTGGCACTTCAGGTGGCCTTTCTGTCTTGGCAATAAACTCAACATTTGTTGATGTTAGTAAATGAACCAACGCGTATTCTCCCAGATTTTCGACAAGCTCTAGCGTACCTTCTACAACAGCATTGGCCGAATCGGTCATGACCAGGTGTTCGGGCCTTAACCCAATTTGCATGTCGCGAGTGATATCTCGACCAAGACGTGAGCTTCCAGTAGAGGTAAGATCTTCGCCAGAGAAAAAATTCATTTTAGGGCTGCCAATAAACTGGGCGACAAATGCGTTTTCGGGTCGTTCATAAAGATCTATAGGTGATCCAACCTGTTCAATGCGCCCGTCTCGTAAAACCACTATCTTGTCAGCTAATGTCATCGCTTCAACTTGATCGTGTGTCACGTAAATCATGGTGGTTTCAAGGCGCTCATGCAGGCGTGCAATTTCCAATCGTGTTTGGACCCGCAGTGCGGCGTCTAAATTCGACAGTGGTTCGTCGAACAGGAACACCTCAGGATTGCGTACAATGGCGCGGCCAATGGCAACACGTTGACGTTGACCACCCGAGAGGTTACGCGGACTGCGATCAAGATAATCAGTAATTTGTAGAATATCGGCAGCTGCTCTTACACGCTTGTCTATCTCGGCAGGATCAGTTTTAGCCTGCTTAAGACCAAATGCCATGTTTTTATAAACTGTCATGTGCGGATAAAGTGCGTAGGTTTGGAAAACCATAGACACACCACGTTTAGAGGCCGCTATCTCATTTACTTCTCTGTCGCCAATAGAAACACTACCACCCGATATTTCCTCCAAGCCAGCGATCATGCGTAACAGTGTGGACTTGCCACAACCGGATGGTCCTACGAAGACAACGAACTCTCCATCAACAATATCAAGATCGACGCCATGCATAACTTGGGTACTACCGTAACTTTTACGCACATCGCGCAGCGTCAGACTGGCCATTTTAACTCCATATCGTTAATTTCACGCCGCAAAGTTTCGGCGAATTCGGGGTAGCTCGAGGGCAATTCGCCCCAAAGTTGACGACTAGTGATAAAGCTTTCTGTTCCCAACATTTCTTTTAATTCGATCCAAGCCGGATCGACATATTCAAATTCAACTTTTCCAGCATCGACATGAAGCGCAAAAACATACCAACTGGCGATACTGCGTATCGAATAAATAGGCATAATGCCTTGCTGCAAACAACCTTCAAGGGTAGGGCGAATAAATATAGGAAACTTCGCCATGCCGTCTGCGCATATCCGGGCAACAGTGTCACCAATGGCAGCGTTACCAAAGCGCCGGATAATCTCTTGCAGATAATCAGTTTTCGAGAATGGTAAGGCGAGGGTGAGCGCTGGCAGCACTTCTTTTGTTTCAAAGTTCTGAAAATGATCCAGCAAGTGCGGAACACGCATCGCGGCATCAAACGTCTCGACACCTTCCAGGGCCGCCAGATAAGCCAATGCAGTATGGCCACCATTCAATACCCTGATTTTGGTTTCTTCGTAAGGGTCTACATCGGCAGTAATCGTTACACCTACTTCCGAAAGATCGGGCATCTCTGCAGCGAATTGTGATTGCAGTACCCATTGGACAAATTCCTCAGCCATAATGGGTGATCTTACTTTTTTTCCGACCAGTGCTGAAATTTCCGCACCAAGCTCAGCTGAGCTTCGTGGCGTAATTCGATCAACCATTGAACACGGAAACGCTACATTGCTCTCAACCCAATTCATCAGGTCTATTTGATTACAAGCCTTAAGGTAAGAAGATAGGTTTCGACGAAGCATTTTTCCGTTCTGACGGATATTGTCACAACAAGCAATTGTCAAAGGAGCATCGGTGGCGGAAACACGCTTTTTGAGCGCATTACGCAAATAAGCATAGACACTTTGAGTCAGTTCCCCCGCTATTTCTGCTTTAATCGTAGGGTCATCAAGGTTCAGATCGCCATTCGGGTCAGTGTAATAGCCGCTTTCAGTAACGGTGATAGTAACCAGGTGAACCGACGGTAAAGAAAGCAGCGCTTCGCAATCGGTACTTGCCACAGTCCAATCGAGGAATTGCGTGTGGCTACGTACACGTCGAAGTTTTACGCTACCGTCGGTGGAGTATGCCTTTAAAAAGTACCCGTCATGATGATGATAGTCTTGCTCAGCGCCCTCAAATACTGCAGACTCAGATTCCCGCAGATTGACTGCAGCAATACCCCAACGTAAATCGCCGGAACGTTGCATAAAGTCGTCCATATAGACAGCTTGGTGCGAGCGATGAAATGCGCCAAACCCTAAATGAACAACACCAGTATGACAATTTGATCGATCATAACTTGTTGCGAAAATAGTGTCGGTATGCCCACTATTCATGACGTAGATACTCGATCTATTGAAAATTCTTTACGCACGGACTCGCGATATTCTGTTGGTGTCATTCCCTTCACTTTAAGGAAATGTCGGTTAAAGTTGGCAAGATTCTTATAACCCGCCTCTTGCGCTATTGATGTGATTTGAGCATCGGAAGCGTATAGCATTGCACAGGCTTGACCGATACGAATGCGGTTTAAAAAGTCCACAAAACTGTGCCCAGTCACTGCTTGAAAGTTTCTGCTAAACGTTATTTCTGTCATGTTTGCCATATCAGCGGCCTGAGACACTGAGAATATTTCAAAGAAATTCTTGGTGATGTGGTCCACTACACGCGCAATACGTGCTTGCTTACTACCACCTTGTGGTTGAATTAGTTTAGCGATTGAAAGTGTTTTCTTTTCTGCGTGTTCATTTAGGCGAACCAGAAAACGGACAAAGGCAAGAATGCGTTCGGCGCCGTCATTGTCTCGTATGGATTCCATGTGGCCACGCGCAAAAGTTGGATTAAAACCTTCAAAATAAATTCCGGATTGAGCTAACTGGAGCAGTTGCAGTACCTGAGAAAATTCCGGAAATCCGTGCGCCAGTTTTTCAACACTTTCGTGGCTGAACTGTATCAGCATATCCCGGATTTCAACTGGACTCGACCATACTTGATCGGTGATCCAGTTATGTGGCAGGTTTGGTCCTGTCATAAATAGGTCACCGGCTTTAAAGTCACCGATGTAATCACCTACTAATGCTTTACCTCGTGTTTCAACGACCAAATGCAGTTCATATTCTTCATGCGCATGCCATCGACACAGATCTGATGGCCATCCATGTTCGAGGTAGCGTATAGATCGTGTGCTTCGATCAACCTTTTCTATTTCAGGCTCAATTACTGACATAGAACGCACTTGTTACTTTAGTGCCAACACCATGTTGCGTTGAGCTACATCGGGTATTCTCTAAACCGCGTGCCCTGCTAACTGCGATGTGTATTGCAATGCAGTTGTTGCTCATTTCACGGCACCAAAGGTTAGGCCCCGAACCAATTGTTTCTGACAAAACCAACCCAGGATTACAATCGGGCCTACGGCCGCTGTCGACACCGCTGATAGTCGACCGAAGAACAACCCTTCAGGAGCTCGGTTACCTTCGATAAGCTTGGATAATGTTGACGCTTCTGTCGTTGTAAGGCGTACTGTCCAGTAAGCTTCATTCCAGCAAAATATAAAACACAATAGTGCGGTTGACGCGACGCCTCCCCATGCAAGCGGAATAAGAATATCCTTGATTTCGCCCCAGGTGCTGACGCCGTCCATTTTACCAGCCTCAATTATCTCTTTTGGAATTTCCTTGAAGTAGGTGAATAGCATCCAGATCACAATAGGCAGATTGATCAAACACAGCACAATAATGACCAAAAAATGCGTGTCGTAAATTTGCAGGAAATTTTTGGTTAAAAATGTCATTGGGTACAGCACTGCTGCTGCCGGTAACATTTTCGTTGATAGCATCCATACCAGAATATCCTTGGTATGACGGCTCGGATTAAATGACATTGCATAAGCAGCAGGAACACCGACAACCAGAGCCAGGCCGGTTGCAAATGTCGACGTTATGACCGAATTTATGGCAAAGCGCCAATAATCATAGTTATCGGTCATGTTGAGATAATTCTCAAGCGTCGGTTTAAACGTGAATAAATACTCCGGTTTTACGGCATCAGCATCGGTTTTAAAGCTGGTAAATACCATCCAGAAGATTGGAAAGAAAAATATTAAAGCAATGCCCCAAGCCAAAACGGGCCAAAATACTTTACCAAATTTGGTTGTTTGATCGATTACTGCCATTTTTATGTCCTAATCCATCAAATTTTTACCGACCATACGTAACAAAAAGATTGCCACGATGTTCGCAAGTATTACCGCAAAGATGCCGGCAGCACTGGCTGCGCCAATGTTATTCGACGTAAATTCCCCGATCAGATAGGGCAGGTTTTTGTTTCCATTACCACGACTAACGATTTCAATTTCAGCATAAAGCGAGAGGTGAAAAATCGACTGAATCATGACAACTATTGCTATCGGCCTAGCCAGGTGAGGTATCGTCAGGTTACGAAATCGCGACCAGGCACTGGCTCCATCCAGAATTGCCGCTTCTTTTTGTGATTCATCTTCTGACTGCAATGAGGTCATGAATATCAGTACAGCGAAAGGCGTCCATTGCCAAGTCACCATTATGATTACAGCATACGCTGAGGTTTGCGTCGCGCGAAATGAGATCGGCTCAATCTCTGGCCACATCGAGAAAAACGCACCAAGCACGGGAAAATCGTGTAAACCCCTGACCCAAGCGTTGATACCCTCGACCGCTATTCCATTTAAGCCCAGGACCGGGTCGAGAATCATGTTAATCCAAAGCACTGCATTTACCGCTGGCATAACGAAAAACGGTGATATGAGTAACACGCGGACAATACCGCGCCCTGGAAACGACCGGTTGACCAGCATAGCTAGCGCCAGGCCCAAAATGACAGTTAGGACGAGAATACTGACGACGATAAAAAGACTGTTTTGTACAGCAAACCAAAAATCTTTGGCATTGAACAATACGTATTCGTAGTTGCCGAATCCTCGCCAATTACTCAAACTTGGCGTAGTCCATTCCGGTTTGCGCAAGTTATTCAGTACGTATCTAATGAATGAAAAATACAGCGTCATGCCGAGAGGGACTAACATCCATAGCAGCAACAACACAACGGCTGGTGTTTGTAATAGTCGAGGTAGCGTTCTGTTGGCCATAGCTCTTTAAACGTTACAAATTTAGGGCGTATTTACCCGGTATTGGTTTGTTGTTCGAGGCTTTCACTGTTGGATTATCGCGGCCAATGCGTGAATTGCAGAAGCTACCCATACAGATGAATTGCCACGGGCTGCGTCAAAACCCTGTTCACGTCAAACGTTGATGTTGAACAATAATTGAAAGGGTTTTGATAGAAAAAGGCTCGGGAGAAACACCCGAGCCTTTTGGTCTTGCCGAACTACTTATTAATAATAACCAGCTTCTTGCATGATGGCATCAGCGGCTTCTTGCGCAGCTGCCAGTGCTTCGTCAACCGATTTTGCACCTGAAAGAGCCGCAGCCATTTCTTGTGCTACTGCACCACCCACTTCAGGGAATTCAGGAATTGCAGCAAACTGAACACCAACGTATGGTTTCAGATCAGTGGCTTCTGGAGCTGCCGATTCAATCGCCGCCATTTCCGCAGCTGCAAAGCCTGCAGCTTCTTGAAACTCAGGGTAAGCGTAAGTAGACGCTCGAGTCCCTGTGGGAACAGAACCCCATCCAAACTCTGGGTGATCAGCTACCGCTTTGATGTAATCCTTAGAAGTAGCCCACTCGATGAACTTCATAGACTCTTCAGAGTTAGGTGAACCGGCAGGGACTGCCATAGCCCAAGCCCAAAGCCAGTTAGCGCCTACTGGATTACCTGCGTTAGGCGACTGTGCGTAAGCAACGCCTTCGACTTCAAGAAAAGATGCGGCGATAGTTGCATCGATCCACATGCCACACTTACCTTCGTTGTAAAGTGCCAGAATTTCGTTGAAAGAGTTTCCTTCAGAACCTGGAGGACCGTAGTTACCTAGCAGATCAACATAAAAATTGATAGCGTCTTTCCACTCTTGTGATTCGAGCTGAGGTTTCATGTCTTTGTCGAACCAGGCACCACCAAATGAGTTCACCATAGTGGTAATGAACGCCATGTTGTCGCCCCAACCAGGCTTACCACGCAAGCAAGCGCCATAAACACCTTCATCTGGCTTGTGCATCGCTTCTGCGGCAGCTTTGATGTTATCCCAAGAGTCGTTGTCTTTGATGCTTACACCAGCAGCATCGGCAAGATCTTTACGGTACATGACCATTGATGACTCACCATAAAACGGTGCTGCATACAGTTGACCTTCGTGGGAAAGACCATTGCGAATAGCAGGAAGCATATCGTCAAGGTCGTAGTCGTCACCGAAGTTCAGAGGTTCAATCCAACCAGCAGCGCCCCAGATTGGTGCTTCCTGCATACCGATGTTGATGATGTCGTATTGACCACCACCAGTGGCAGTATCAGAGGTCACCTGCTCACGTAGAACACCTTCTTCCAGTGAAACCCAATTCAATTTAATGCCAGTTCTTGCAGCATATGCACCTGCTACTTTCTGCATATTGATCATGTGACCGTTGTTTACGATCGCGATTGTAAGCTCATCTGCAGCAGACGCCGTAGTCGCTGTAGCGGCTCCCAACGTAAGCGCAAGAGCCGTTTTACACACTAAGTTCATATTTTCTCCAAGAAACCAAATGATTAATTGTTACTGACCGAGTAATGTGCGGGAATACATAGTATCGGGCAAATACGATAGTAACAAATTTACATACGAAATTATCAATATATCCGGTTTCGCATCTCAAATTTTGAAATATAAAAGCATAATTCTGCGAAACAAGGTTACACCGCACATTGAATGTGCTGCGCCTGTGACGAATTGAAACAGTTGAATAGGGGCTATTCATGCGGCTGGCTATAAAAAATTTACGCCAAATTTTTGCCATGAATTTACTGCCCCACCAGCCCAAACAACTCCGCCCTTACCAGCCTTCTCATCTGACACCAATAGCTCAGTTCAAGTAAGGTTATTTAACGAGTAAGGAATTATTCTTTAAGGCTAGTCCGTTTAATAATAGACAAAACCACAGACATAATGATGATCAATGCACCGCATATGTTATATGCCCAATGCAGTGGATAAAAAGCGCCCACGGCACCAATAAGCAATGCAGGATAACTCCACCATGACAACGGACCCTCCGCGTAGCGCTGTAGTAATGCATTAAACCCATACAAACCGAACAGGGCAAAAACAGCCAGTCGCAGTAAATCTGGAAGTTCTGCACCAATCAGAGGTGTGAAAGCAAACATTAACGGCACAACGTAGAGTCCTTTTGCTATCTTCCATGCCTCGACACCGGTAGACATTGGCTTTGAACCCGCGATTCCAGCTGCGGTAAACGCTGCAAGACAAACGGGCGGTGTTACATTGCTGTCTTGACTGAGCCAAAATACTATCAAGTGAGCTGTTAACAGAAATGTTGTCATTTTAGCCGGATCTACCAGCATGGGTCGCAGCGCAACTGAAATGTCAAACGGGATAGTGCCCATCAGTGCAGTGGCGTCAGTGACGGTCAAACCTGCTGCTAGTTTCGCCGGCAATTCGGCATCAATTAAAGCAAACATGGCGATAACCGCGGGGTCACTGATTCCAGTAACAAGCTGCTGAATTATGATGCCGTCTGCCAGCATTCC
>CALIMV010000112.1 GCA_938045275.1 uncultured Granulosicoccaceae bacterium | reverse complement strand
AATGACTACACTACCGCCAAGAAAATGTTACGCCTGAGTGAGGCGAACGAAATTGACATGCTTAACGGCTACCCGCTGGTTAATCATGGCTATCGCAGCACACGTAAAATGATGACGCACTTTAATCATCCTGTCAGTCTGCGCCATGGTACTCCCGATGCACGACTGCTGATTGAGATTGCCATCGCATCCGGTATTTTTGAAATTGAGGGTGGGCCGATAACCTATCTTTTACCGTATTCCAAGAATTTCCCACTAGACAAAGCATTCCTGTACTGGAAATACGTAGAAAAGGTGTGCGCAGATTATTCAGCGCTTAATTTGCCGATTAATCGAGAATCATTCGGACCACTCACCGCTACACTGGTGCCACCATCAATAACTATCGTAATTCAGTTATTAGAGATGTTGTTGTCATTGGAGGAGGGCGTTAAATCCTTCTCGGTGTCTTTTGCACAACAGGGCTCAATGATTCAGGACATTGTCACAGGCACAGTAACGCGAAAACTTGCCAATTATTATGCAGAACAAATAGGCTGTGACGACGCTGTTATCAATCTGGTTTATCACCAATGGATGGGAGCATTTCCGACAAACAGAGATTCGGCTGATCAACTGATTAATATGTCAACGGTCATAGCCTCGATGGTTGGCGCTGACAAGATCATTACCAAAACGCGAGAAGAAGCTGTTGGCATTCCTACCAAAGAAGCCAATGCTCAGACAGTGGCGAACACTCAGTATACGTTAAACATTCTTAGTGGACTACCAGCTGTTGTGGATGAAAAAGAAGAAGAGATTTTAACATTGGAAGTACATGCGATTATGAACGCGGTATTCAATGACCCGGCAGATACCCTTTGGCGAAAGGTGTTCAATTCGATCAAAAGCGGCATTATTGATGTACCATTCTCACCGCATATTATCAACCACAATAAGATGATAACCATTCGCGATTCGCAAAAAAATATCCGCATTATTGATCGAGGTAATGTACCTATACCAGATCGTTGCTACGAATATGAAAAGTCTTGTTGCGATTTGAACAAAGATACCACCAGTATTGTGAATGACATTATTCACGACATAGGAATAATGCAGTGAATACCGGGTACGACAAATTGTTAATTGATATCGGCAGCACTTATTTTAAAGTGAGTACAAACGATTCAATCGAGCAGCATTTCAGAGATTTTAATAAACAAATATATGATGATTTGATACATAAATGCGGTGATACTGTGCAGCAATATGATGCACAGAATATTCATATCTGCTCATCTGCCAATGGTGGCTTAAGTACGCTGATTATCGGGCTTACACAATCTTATTCATTAAAATATGCCAGCAATATTGCCTACAATGCCGGTATCAACGTAATCGATTCCATTGTATTTCAGGATATAGAGCAGTATTCAATACCCAGTGATCTCATTGATGTCGTCATCATAGTTGGTGGCATCGACTCTAATAGCAATGTTTTTGATAAAAGGCTCAATAGTTACCTTGCAAAGGTAAACTACTCCAACGTTGTTTATGTTGGAAATGCAAAGGATGCAGCAGTAGTTGCATCTGAAATCGAACGGTTAGTTATACTACCGAACATAATTGATGATCGCCTTCATATAGTTGAACAACATTTAAAAGACTACCTGACTAATCTTTATCAACAAGATATTGAGGGTAAGGAAGATATCAAGCACCTGTATCAAATTACAGAAAATCAGATTTATTCAACGCCCTATGTAGTCAATAAATCTTTACCGCTAATACAATCCTCATTTGTTGTTACAGACCCGTTTATTTTGCTGGACATTGGCGGTGCGACCACCGACGTACATTACTCAAAAGATTTAGTAAGCGACAATATAGTCACCGAGCAGGGGCATGATCGAATTGTATTCAAAAAGCTGGGGGTCTATAAATCACGACAATCGCTTATTTTCACAGCCGAGCAAAATGAATTTGCCTACGAATTGCTCATGCACCTTAAGGTAACCGAGAATATTTATAATGAGCAAAGCGAAAAAGCGACAAAAATAATTATGCAACTGGCGATATTTCTTGTACTCAGTGAAATGTCCCATTATCGACCTTCTTATGTATCTCTGAAGCTACTTGCCATGAACTCAATCGTGTTCACCGGTGGCATAACAAAGGTTCTTGACACCGAAGATATTGAAGATGTCGTTGCTTTTTTCTATCGTAAAATTCTTAATTCAGACCATAAGCCAGTTACGGTGCTGGATTTCAACTACGATATCTGGACGCTGGGTGCGAAGGAGCACGCAATATGTCAATAAACTGCATTCGAATACTCCTTGAGAATGCGGCGCATTCACATCCAGATAAAATTGCGCTGCTATTCAAAGAAAAGCAACTGACATACTCAGAATTATTGACTCGGGTAAATCAGGTCGCATTGTATCTACAAGAATTGGATTTACCAAAAGGTGCGCGAGTAGGTATCTATGCAAACAAAGATGTTTCTCAGGTTATTGCTATCCTGGCAATTCTTTCAACCGACTACATACTGGTACCGTTAACCCGATTACTCAAACCTGAGCAAGTACAATATATTATCGATGATTGTGAAGTTCAATGCATTATTACTGACAAACTTAAACTTGAAAGTATTGAAGAAATTAATTTTGGTGGGCATATCATATCCATTGAAACCGTGGGCAAAGACATCGCATCGTTCGAGGAGATTTTTAAGTACTATAATAAGCCGTTCAGTTGCGATATCAATGGCCATGAAAATGCGGTAATAACCTACTCGTTTGGACTGACAGGAACGCCAAAAGGCATTGTCATTTCGCACCGTAACCTGATCGATTCAGCACGGGTTGTAACTCAATATCTAGAATTGCAGGAAAGCGATGTCATATCCGGCTTGTTGATTTTCAATCTTGATTATGGTCTTAATCAAATATTTTGCTCGCTGATGAACAGATCCACCCTTGCCTTACATCAGTTTATTTTACCGGATGATTTTTTCAACCACCTGATCAACGATCAAGTAACCGTACTGCCGCTAATGCCGGTGAATATTTCCCAAATGTTCGACGAAGACTTGTACTCACCTCCAAATGTTGAGCTATTCGATAACGTTCGCATTATTACTTCCTCTGGTGGCAATGTGACTGAGCGAATGATTAAAGATTGTGAGAAAACTTACCGAAACGCTCGTTTTTTCTCGATGCACGGGTTAACAGAAGCATTTAGATCTACCTATCTTGATCCATCTCAAATCAGAATACGTCCAGACTCAATTGGCAAAGCCATACCAGATGTTGAACTCTACGTTATTAATGAAGACGGCCAAGAATGTTCTACTCGAGAAGTAGGCGAACTGATTCATCGTGGCAGTTATATATATCGCGGATTCTGGAATGCCCCTACAGAAACTGCAGAACGGTTCAAGTCGGTACAACTTTTAAAAAACGTGGTCAATCTTGAAGGGCATCTTGTCGACGAAATTGTCGTGGCATCTGGAGATTATGTATACAAAGACGAAGAGGGATATTTTTATTTTGTCTCACGGCGTGACGATATGATAAAAACCAGTGGCTTCAGAGTGTCACCTTTCGAGATTGAATCAGTTGTCGAAAATAATCTGCCACAAATTAGGCAGTGTGCTGTTTTTGGAATGGATAATCCGCAAATCGAAGAGGAGATCGTCATGGTTTACTCAGCAGCAAGTGAAATATCAGAAAAGGAAATTACCTTCGAGCTAAAAAAACACCTGGCAACCTATATGGTGCCCAGTCGTATTGTGTATCGTAGATCACTGCCGTTGGTGCAGAGCGATGAAAACCAAATTAATAAAGACGAGCTGAAACGGGAGTTGGCATCGAGTTGAGCCCCAACGAGGTTCGCACGCTCCTGGTGCGTCCGTGCGTCCTGTGCAGCAGTTCAATACCGGAAAAGGACGCTGATCGATTAGCTGATCGAATAAGTGTCCGTAGTTAACAAATCATACCGTCAAAACCGATTTCAGCCTCAAATCCCCGATCCTGTAATCGTGGATGACTGTAAAGCGGCCGAAATTTGTACTTTCTATACGTTTAGCTTGCTTGGTGATTGAAAATATGAATAATTGAGAGCTTAGGCTTTTCAGGCGCTCTAGGTTTCTCTTAGGCGCAGTGTCAAACAGCATATCGATAAATCGATAGTTTTACAGTCGATGGTGCTTAATCGATAAACTTTATGTAGGTAAATGGAGAAACATGAATGAATAAAAAAATTGCGTCTTTGCTGATAGGAGCCACCGCCCTAGGCCTGTCAACTGCCAGCTTCGCGGATCCGGCAATTGTTTACGATCTTGGTGGAAAGTTTGACAAGTCGTTCAACGAGTCTGCCTACAACGGCGCAATGCGCTGGAAGGAAGAAACCGACGGAAATTTTGCTGAAGTGGAATTGCAATCAGACGCTCAGCGTGAACAGGCCTTGCGTCGATTCGCTGAATCGGGCGCTAATCCAATCGTCATGGCCGGCTTTGCCTTCGCTACGGCACTAGAAGAGGTGGCCTCAGATTACCCTGATACCAAATTTGTCATTATTGATATGGTGGTTGATAAGCCTAATATCCGCTCAATCGTTTTTAACGAACATGAAGGTTCTTACCTTGTTGGTATGTTGGCTGCACTTGCTTCCAAATCCAAGACGGTTTCGTTTGTCGGCGGTATGGATATTCCTCTGATTCGTAAATTTGCCTGCGGATATGCCCAAGGTGCGAAGTCTGTCGATGATGGCATTAATGTTATTGCAAACATGACCGGCACAACCGGCGCAGCATGGAACGACCCTGTAAAAGGTTCAGAACTGACAATTGCTCAAATCAGTCAAGGTTCTGACGTTGTCTTCGCAGCGGCAGGTGCGACTGGGCTTGGCGTACTTCAAACAGCTGCAGATAAAGAAATACTTTCAATCGGAGTTGATGCTAACCAGAATTATTTGCACCCCGGAAAAGTATTAACTTCTATGCTCAAGCGTGTTGACAACGCCGTTTACGAAGCGTTTGTAGCAGGCACCGAAGTAGAGCCTGGTATCAATGCAATGGGGCTTGAAAATGGTGGTGTTGGATTTGCACTCGATGAGCATAATGAATCGCTTGTGACTGACGAGATGAAAACCGCAGTCGAGGAAGCTTCGGCAAAAATTGCTTCAGGTGACATTGCGGTTCATGACTATACTAGCGATGAAACTTGCCCAGCACTAGAATTTTAAGATTATTCTAT
>CALIMV010000111.1 GCA_938045275.1 uncultured Granulosicoccaceae bacterium | reverse complement strand
GCAATGTATGCAACCGAGCGTCCTTTTTTCCCAAGTGCTTCAAGATAGATACGCCAGTCGCCCACTAAACTCAGTTCGTACAAATTGTCGCCTATTTGATCGAGCGATTCGTTGAGTATTTTTCGATCCCATAAAACAGAGCTAACGTTCATGATCACATTACGAATAGAAATTGCGCGTTTTACGAAATCTTCGCCTTCCAAACGAAAATCATTTTCAAACAAAGCCTCATCGACCCGGCGATAGTAGTAGTTATAGTTTTCTGCCAGTACGGTATCGTAAGTGTCTATTTGCTTTGAGTTCGTAAAACTTAACGCGGTATTGTTGCTAAACGTCTCTAGAGAGCGGGCAATAAAATCAGGTTCGGCCAAATCATCAGCTTCAGCAATCCAGACGTAATCACCGCGGCTGGCTTTCACGCCCTTCTTCCACTGATGGAATACATTGCCACTGTTGGTCTCATTTTCGATCAGCTCAATAATGCGAACCGCATCTTTAGCCACATCTCCAATAACGGTAATGCTGTCATCCTTGGAGCAATCGTCAAGTACCAATGTTTCAAATATCGGGTAGGTTTGATCAAAAAGGCTGTTCAGCCTTGCAGGCATGTACTGCTCGTAGTTGTAGTTCGGCACTACGACAGACACTTTTTTTAGCTCGGGTTTGAGCATCTGCAGTAGAGAGAAGCAATAATCGTCGAACCGACATTCGGTATCGACATATTCCGCTCGTGCTAGCTTTTCTGCCCGCGAGTCGTTATACAAGCAATGTACTATCGAGCGATTAATGTGCGCAATATCATTGCGATCAACCACCTGACCGTATTTTGATATTAGTGTGTCAAAGCCAGTAGCGTTCTTGAACAACACAACAGGCGAACCTACGCACATCGCTTCGAGAACAACCGAAGGGTATGGATCTTCGCGTGATGACAAGAACAAACAATCTGAAGCAGAGTAATAATCGGCCATTTTTGTTGTAAAGCCGATTAGGTGAATACGCTTTTCCAAAGCAACATCCAGATCGGACTGCACCCAGCGCTCCATCTCTTGTTCAATTGCACCGGCCCAAACAAAATGCACATCGGGTCGCTCAGCAATCATCTGTCGTGCAACCTGAAGGAATATATCAAATCCTTTGCGCAGATCAGCAAAACCAACATTCAGTACTACTTTTGCATCGCTTGGAATGCCAAGTTCACTACGAATTTCGGTACGTGCTGTATCAGAGTATTCAATTGGCATGTAAATGCCTTGAGGGTGAATTTTCTGTTCAACTTTTGGGTTACTTGTATAGTGATTGAATCCGTCCTGCACGATAGTGGATGGAAAGATTGCGAATTCACATTGCTCTGCAACAATCTGCATATTCGATGCAAGGTCGTAGGACTCAATTAAATTCGGCAGCTCATGAATCAACATGGTGACTTTGACGCCGGCACGCTTTAACGCAGGAACCAGATCGCCCGTCACACTTGTGTTGCATATCGCAATATCAAAGCCTTGATGTCGCGCCCAGCCTTCTAAATTTGACTCACCTAATTGATCCATTAATACTGTAGTACACACATCTCTGTAGTCCGGAACCAAAGGGCCCTCTCCTTTTAGCAGGATAGTGACATCCATACCGAACTGGCGAGAATACGTTTTTGCCATACTCATCAATAGCATCTGTGCGCCGTGCTTGTAGGCATCGTGACCAACCAACAATAAGCGTTGTCTGTTACGCGCACCTGTTAAGCCATGCACTGCGCGACGTGTCGCATTCAAATAAGCGTATCCATAGTGAACATCAGGCTCAAGATAGGCACCTTCGGCCCACTCATTCCACGCATTAATGAAGACCAGCGGTTGTTTTTTAAATGGATTTTCCTGTGCATAGCGAACAGAACCCTGCAACCATCTCTCGTACAAATCAGGGGTTGAGCCATGCATGGTAAATCCACGACCTTCACGACGCGCATCATTATCCCAGTGTGGCACAACGGTTTTAATCAGCGGAAATACCGGCGGCTTTTCGCTCAATGAGACATCAATGACATCGGTATACGCCTTTGTATATCCTTCATAATTAGGATCGAGTATATTCAATCGGTCCTGCATGTTCGGGATGTCATTGCATAACTTATGAGGTGGAAACTCAACCGCTCCATCAAGACCAAACTCTCGTGGGTCTTCATCCCCAAAACCCTGCGCCATTAACATCCATGGTTCAACACCGAGGCTTTCTGTCCACTTTTTTCGCCATCGAGCAAGCATGTTTTTGGCATCGGGCAACAGGCCCGGACGGTAAATAATCCACAGTGGCCGATCATTTATTCGCATATAGCGCTCATGACGCATGTGACGGGCATTGTCTTCGATAAAGTCATCCTCATCTTCATCGCGATAGTCCTGTTCAATGAGCACTTCATTATCAAAACCATCCCATGTTCGGGTCCAATTCTCATTGGCGAACATCATGCAGAATTCCTGATCAAGATCCATATCCATGAAGTTGTTTATCGGCATGTCCATTAAACGTTTACCGTTAAACCAATAGTAATAGAAGCAAAATGCCTCTATTCCATTTTGTAGTGCAAGTTCAGACTGTCTGCGTAATATACTCTTGTCGTTTAAGTCATAAAATCCCAGATCGCGTGGTATGCGTGGTTGATAATGCCCAGAATATCGAGGTGTACCGCGCACAACATTGCGCCACTCTGAGAAGCCATTACCCCACCAGCGATCGTTGTCTTCAAAGGTATGGAACTGTGGCAGGTAAAAGGCAACTGTTTTTGCCTTGGTATTCAATCTTGTGCAGTCAATAGCACTGGGGCCCTCAAAATCAGGGCCTGGATTAGCGAAGTAGCGAATGTTTCCGGCTACGTCGCCAAGTGTTGGCAAGTCATTATCGGTCATGGATTCGGGAATGTCCGCAACCGTCTGCGATGGCATATTCGGCTCAGCGGCAGCGTCAACATTTTTCGATAATAACTTGTGAGTAACAGGGCACGTATCCAACATACCGTCCATAGCACTCATCTTGTACGCAACAGGGTCGAAGCTGGCGCTGGGCGCTCGTTCTTCCAGCCAGCCAAATCGATAATAGTGATCAACCGGATCCATATTGGCCGCGACAACATCGGGGTTCTTCGCAGTGTAGAACTCCACATCAAAGTACCGGTTAGGGTTTAGCTTATCGGCACGGCCTTTATTCAGGTAATGAACTAACGCCAACCCATCGGTTTCGTTTAACTTATTATGTTCACGGTACCAGGTAGCATCAAAGCGCTCGCAAGGTTGTCGACCCTCACCTTCACCATTTACAGCGTAGTGAAATGCCGGAATGGTATCTTCGGTTCTTATATCCGGGTAAGTTTCGCAATACCATTGTTGATCGAACAGCGCATTCGGGGCTTTGCCATCAAGAAAGCCTTTTTGACAGTACTCCAGGAGCGGATTTTTGCGGCGTCCATAAGTTTGCTTGTACCACGCGGCATCAAACATTCCCGATTTTTCCAGTACTTCCATGTAATGCTTTAACTGATCTGGTGTGTGTGCACGATTCTGATCAGCGATCAGATCAAGATCAATGCCCGGAGCATGACGACCGCCCTGCTTCGCCTCAGTAACACCTTGTAAAACAAAATGCTCCAAACCACAGGTAATATTTCCGTCAGCCAGCGAGGCTCGCACGTCCATATTGGCCAGCAAATACTCTTTCTCTTTATACTGATCAACCACTTCTACAGGAATAGCGACCAATCGGTCCGATTGAACGCGCAGCATGTGCAAGCGTTTTTTAACCGTGCGATTTCCACCGTACGCTTTTCGTTGCGGGGAAGCACCGCCTTCCAGGGTGTTGGCGGCTACAAGCAAAGCCATACGATAGTATGACAATGTATTGTACAAGCGTGAACGCACTGAGCCTGCATGATGTGCGTGTAAATCGTTTATATCGATGCGCTCGTAAAGTCGATGGAGATTTTCGGCGATATAGCGAGTTGTATAAGAAGCACTTTTACGGCGCGGTTTAAAGTCAAGTTTGCGCGCACCACCGATTCGGAAAAAATCTCTAGGCGATTCAAGCTCAGCCAGTATTTTGCGTAAATACAGATTCGCATACTGTCCGACTTCCGTGTTACTGCCAGACGCGCTATCTGCGCCTTCAATGGTTTGCAGATAATCTGTCAAACGCACGGTTTCTTTCATAATTCGTGTATACAGCGGCATCAACACACTGGCTACTTTGCGATCATGAGCGGAGCGATTCGAAAACATTTACCACCTATTATTATCTATATTTGGCGTATTACACGGCTAACACGGTCAGTTCGCCTGGTTTGTGCTTGCACTGGCTGCAGAGAAAAATGCAAATATAAAGCCAGCTGGTTAGGTGTCAGGGCGTATCATCCATTACGCGCTAGAGGCGAACTGCAACTGACGCCGCAACCGCTATTTTGTAGAGAATATCGACAATTGTTGACGCTATCTGCAAATTTTTGACAGGTACTTTTGGCAATACAATAATTTCATCGCCAGGACGCACTTTTGGGTTTTCACTGCTGGATACTTCACCGTTAGCGTGAACGAGCACGATGCGCTCCTGCAATGCCTGATTGGTAAATCCACCAGAGCGCTTTATGTAGTCTCGTGCCGATTCGCCAGGCTTGAACAACATGGCTTGTGACACCAGCACTTCTCCGCTAAGTAGAACCGAATCACTGCGGCTTGGAATGGAGATTGTGTCACCAGACTGTAAGATAACATTGGCAATATCGCCATTATTCGCGACCACCAACCGACCGTTTGGTGTAACCCGGCGCGCACGTTGTACAAACTGGCTAATCAACGTGGCCTCTTGCGCACGAATCGCTGATTCACGATCAGTCTGTGAAGAAGCAGTCAGGTATCGGGCCTCAAGACGTTGCAAGCTTTGTTCAAGTGCCACCTTCTGGCGGCTGGCAATGTTCTTTCGCTTTAGTGATACAGAGCTGGCATCAGAGAGTTCCGGGTCAACCTCTATGTAATCCAACAATTCAAGCAGACGTGTGTTGCGCGGTACAGCAAAGCGAGAAGGTCCACGATGCGCACCTTCCACTTCAACAACGATGACATCGTCGTGCTGATCAGTTTGAAAATGAACTGTATCCCCATTTAACAGTTGCATTGGTGCAAACTCGTTTAACGGTAGGTAACTGGAAAACGTTTTTCCATTACGAATACCACTCACGCCTGCATAGCCAACACTGGGGTCGAGTAATGCCATTTCAATAAGCTCACTACCACTAATACTGCTGTTTGATAGTTCGAAAAGAGCTGCGTTGCTTACATCCCCGGTGACTTCAATAATGCTGCCACGTGAACCAACAACAATGGTGTCACCATCCTGAAACTGTACAGACGCCATTTTTCCTGATATCAGAAATTCGTATAAATCGATGTCAGCAATGCTATTGCCGTTGCGCAGAACCTTGATATCACGATAGCTTCCCTGACTTGCGTTAATACCACCGGCTCGATCAATGAAATGCAGTGCAGAATTAGACGGAATACCAGCAAATCGTCCAGGATTGGAAACAAAACCTGTGACAAACACGGCAACTGGTTGCGAGCCATCAAGACTGGTATACACTCGTACGTTATCGGTGAACACTGTGGCAACCGATGATGAAACACGTTGGTTCAGATCTTTATTACTGGTACCTGCAACGGTAATTGGACCAACAGTTGGAATAAAGATATTGCCTTGCGGGTCAACAGTTAGATGATCACTAAATTGTGTTGCACCCCAAATTCGAACGCTAACGCGGTCTCCGGGTTGAACAATGTAGTTTGGGTTCAGACCATCTTCACGGTCATTGCTAAAACCGCCATTGAACAAGTTGGCACCAAACGGTTGTATTTCTTCAATAGCAATTGCTGGCAGGTCTCGCAGCAAATCAGCAGCTTCATCGGTGATGGTTGGCTCGACATCAAGGCTTGCACCACCAACCGATTGCGCATAACCCGGCAGGGACACGAACAAAGTCGTTAACAACAACAAAATTCTGTTCACGCTAGTTCCACTATTCGGGTTATTCACATGAGGCGTTGCAGCAAAATCCGCGCCGCAGCAATACAGATGAACAAATCGGCACTAATTTGACACCGGTTTCTACAGACCAATATGATCTTTAAGTGCCGACCACATAAGTCCGCCAATCAAATAGGCCAAAAACGAGAACAAAAGAACAGTAACGATCTCGGTTAATCGCCTGGGCTCTATTGCATCATCTGGCAGATTGGGCCGTATGAAAGTAATCAAGTACTGCTTCTTTCGTTGCGCTTCAACGCGAGCCACCTCCAACGATGTCAAGGCAGACGCGTACTGCTGTTGCGCCATCTCCTGCTCGAGCAACAGCGGCTGAAAACTTTCTATCAGATTATTCATTTGTTGGCCTGTTGAACCATCGCCGACAACTCGCCCCTTTTCCAGACTCAGTTGACGCGACAACGCATTTACCCGATTCTTAAGTGTTATCACCTCTGGCGACGTGTCGCGCATAAAAGCGCGCTTCTCGCTCAACGCAGCACGCGCCTCCACCAATTTGTTTTCAATGCCGGTGACAACGCTCAGTATTGCGCTGGATTCTGCAGTAGGATTCAAAGACGAATTAGCGTTTTGAAAACGTGTCATCCGCGCACTGGCCTGAAGTACTTTCTCCGATGCTCGTTCAACCTCATTACGAGCTGTTTGTAGCGCATCTTCCTCTATTCGAGTGGATAAAGTATTAACCAGATCTTCGTTTAACTCTATGATTAGTTGTGCAAGTTGTTGTGCGATATCAGGTTCGTAGGCACGCACTTTTAAGGTTAATACATCACTGGCTGTGTCTCGTACAAGCATCACGTGTTCTTGAAAGTATGCAAGCAGCTGTTCATCGGTTGCGTCACTGTCAAGACGCGAAAGCACATCGACATTGGGGTTACTGTAATGTGTTGTGATATCGATCTTTTCGAGAACTTGTTTCAGCATGTCTTGCGAATGCGTGTAGTCTGCTATCACGCTGGTATCTTGCCCACCACCAGATACCATCGGAGAAGACAGAATTGCGGCAAGTCCACTTGCAGAAGCACCCGCTTTTGCAGAGCGGATAGCGAAGCGAGACTCCGATACATAAATATCGGATGCAAACAAACCAAAATAAATAGTCGCTGCCAATGTAGGTATGCCGACAACCACCAATAAACTACGTAGTAGTGCATTCATGGGTTAAGCGACCCTGGTCTGTAGAAAGCTGTAAAACTGCAGCGCATCCTTCAATTCTTCATAGACAGTCAATTGCCCGTCATGCAGGATTGCGGCCATATCACAGTTGCGACGAATGGTTTGCTCATTATGGGATACAAGAATTACCGACGCGGTGGCTCGTCGTTCCTCAAACGCTAACCGAAACTTTTCTCGGTAGCGTGCATCACCGGTCTCTAATGCTTCATCGACCAGATAGTAATCAAAATTGCAGGCCAGACTTACCGAGAAAGCGAATCGGGCCCGCATACCTGCTGAATAGTTTCGCAGTGGCACATCGAAATACCCACCTAACTCTGAGAACGCTTGTGTGAAGTCTTCTATGTACTTTGGACTCTCGCCGTAGATTCTGGCGACAAATCTGGCATTTTCCCGCGCCGTCAAATTGCCTTGGAAACCACCGGAGTAACCAAGCGGCCAGGACACCCGCCCCGTGCGCTGCACATGGCCTGAATCCGGTGGCTCAGCGTCACCGATAATTCGTATCAGTGTGGACTTGCCCGCCCCATTCAATCCCAAAATCCCCACCGATTTACCCACTGGAAAAGTCACACTGACATTATCCAGAATGGTATTAACACCGGCTGCGGTGCGATAGCGCTTTGTGACATTGGTTAGCTTAATCACAGACCAATAATCGCCTTACGACGCATCGCCTGATGCACAAGCAACCCAAGGCCAAACGTGCAAAAAGCCCAGGTTACCGCATAGTCCCAACTACCGTAGTCTGATTCAAATTCTTGAAAGAACGCTGAACGCAGCAATTCAAGCATATGCATCAATGGGTTGTATAAGAGGTAGTCACGAACAGAGGCAGGAACCGTTTCAGCAATAAAAAACACACCAGAGCTGAGGAATAATGGACGGCCCATCAAAGCACCAGATATTTGTTTCATCGATGGTATGAACGGTGAGAGGCTGGCAAACATGAAACCAAACCCCATACCCATCATTGCGAGCAACGCACAGGCAGCCAATACACCCAGTGGGCGTTCAATCTGTATGTCGTAGCCGACAATATGCATACCAAACAGCAGCATGGCAAATACACCACCAAGCAACAACACTTCCAAAAGACCACGAGCAAAAATAACGTCAAATGTGGTTACTTGAGGAAAAGCAAACAACATGCGGTTCTGCGCAATCGCACCCTGCATCTGTGTCATGGAGTCGCGAAAAAGCGTAAACGGCACAATGCCTGTGAGCATGAATGGAACAATTGGCATACCACCGGGAGAATCAGATCGAATGGTAGCGAAAATAGCGACAAAAATAGCAACCATAATAAGCGGTTCAATAACCGCCCATAAAAAGCCAAGCTTGTGTTCACCGTAACGCGTTTTTGTTTCGCGCAATATAAGCGCGTATATCACTCTGGCTTGAGTGGTCAATGCCAGCTGAATATCAGTGATTCTCAGTTTTGGCGCATCAGTTAACGGTGAGGTCGCCACAGTTAACCACCTTGCCCAACCAGATTAACGGGGACTAATAACTGTGTGCCAGTGGATAAGGATTTCGCATCAGAAATACCGTTAATTCTAGCAATCGTCTGCCAGTTCAACGCATTGCCTGTGGTGCGTTTGGCAAAAGACCATAAGGTTTCGTTTACGCTTACCGTGCGCGTTACCATTTCAGTCTCGGGTTTGGCGGCACCAAGGGATAAATGCTCCGCATTATCTGATAACAACATGGAACCTGCGCTGGGGACCAATACCTGATTATTTTGATCTGCTTGTCCGACCAGGTTGGTAATGGGAACCGTCGGGGCTGTAGACGTATTCGGGCGCAAATCACGAGCTAATGACCAAACCCCATCGCTACCCTTACAGGCAACGCGTGGAATGGGGGTACCGTCATCGGTTCGCATGCGACGACACTGGCGGCCACTGGCAGAGAAGTAGGTTCGATCAACCACTACGCTATCCATTCCAAGACCACTGTTTGATGGTAAAGAAACACGGTCTCCAGGCCGCGCATCACCGACAATCGAAGCAACTTTGGAAGCCACTTTCAGTGATTCAGGATCGATGTGCTCAGTTGGTTTTGATACTGTGCCACAGCCGAACAATGCGAGCACGCTAGCACCGAGCACCCAAGCTTTAAGTTGCGAGAAATCCATGACTATTTAACAGCAAGATGCGTGCAACGCGGCACACATTGGTGGAGTATTACTCGTTATCGGCGAAAATTTCGAGTAATCCGCAGACCTCATCTTGAGCGTTTTCGCGAGAATCAGTAACCACCAGAGCGCGAATTTTGTACTTGCGCATCAAAATCTCGGCATCAGATACCATGGAATTCGCCGAAATAGTGACGGGCACCGGTGTCATGAATTCCTTGACCTTTTTATCCATCATGGTCGGATCCATAATCAGTGCGCGACGTAAATCACCATCGGTCAATATACCCAAAAGCCTGCGACCATCAACAATGATTGCAAGCCCCAAGCGGCCTGATGTCATGCAGAAAATTGCCTCTCTGACAGTTTCCTGCGAACCGATAAGTGGTAGGTTTTCAGTGATCATGACATCGCCTACTCGCGACAATAGCCGACGACCCAGCATGCCACCTGGATGAAACTGAGCAAAGTCAGCCGGCTTGAAGTCGCGTGCTTTAATGAGGCAAACCGCCAAGGCATCACCTAGCGCCATAATGGCCAACGCCGAGGTAGTTGGGGCAAGGTTATTCGGACATACTTCGCGTTCAATGTCTGCCCGTAGCACCACATCAGCCTGTCGACCAACGGTTGTATCGCTGGCGCCAACAATACATATGATCCGATTACCAAAGTATTTAAGTGAAGGCATCAGTTTGACGATTTCTTCGGTTTCGCCGCTGTACGAAATCATCACAACCAGATCATCTGGTGTGATCATGCCCAAGTCGCCATGAATGGCTTCGCCTGGATGAACGTAGAAACTGGGCGTGCCGGTGGAAGCAAAAGTAGCAGCGATCTTCTTGCCGACTATGCCAGATTTGCCTATACCGGTAATAATCACACGGCCTTTACACCCAAGAATGAGCTTGACAGCATCATCGAGTTCAGAGCCAAGACAGCTAGCCACCGTTGCCAGTGCTTTACTCTGAAGCGTTAACGACTCTACAGCGACCGGTATAAACGAGGTCTCATCATTCGTGTTGCTTTGGCGTTGCGCAATGCTCATTTTTCTATGTGTGTCCGTAAAGCTTGATTGTTCTCCAAGTAAAGATTGCGAAAACTGGGCCAAGTCCTCGTTGCTGGCACTCACTTAATTAAGATGTGCAATAAAAAGTGATAAATGTGAATTACGAAAAGATTAAACTGGCTATCAGCGAGCAAAAATGCACGCATTTGGTAATGTCATGCAATCAGTTTTCCGGTGAGCTTGGCACGTTAGACTTTCAGTGATTCTCGCAATTGCTGAGCTGTAGCAAGGGCTGTGTCAGCATCGGGCGCCAAACAATTTATGTGTCCCATCTTGCGACTTTGTCGAGCTTCGGCTTTTCCATACAAATGTAAATGTGCATCGCCCTGCTGCATGACTTCCGACCAATCCGGCACACCATGCTCGGGCCAACAGTCCCCTAAAACATTCAACATGCACACTGGGGAAAGTAAGCCGGTAGCGCCAAGTGGTAAAGCACACAATGCCCTTAGCTGTTGTTCGAATTGGCAACAAACCGTTGCATCGAGCGTGTAATGACCACTATTGTGTGGGCGTGGTGCCATTTCATTAAACAGCAACTCATCGCTTTGAGTGATAAAAAATTCTATTGCCAACACCCCCACGTAATCCAGTCCATCTGCAAATCGTACAGCCAGGGCTTGCGCCTGATCGCACAACGAAGCGCTGACAGCCGCCGGCACCACGCTGGTATCCAGAATGCCGTTGGTATGTACGTTCTGGGCAACAGGAAAACACCGTGAGAGTCCATCGGCTCCACGTGCCAACACCACAGAAATTTCGCCTTTAAGATCGATGCGCTGCTCAAGCACACAGGTAACGCCATCCAGCGCTTCAAACGCTGCGACAACGTCTGCTTTTGAATGGCAGGTTTGCTGACCTTTACCATCGTAACCAAGTCTCGTGGTTTTCAAAATGGCAGGGAATTCAAGTGTATTTATCGCTGTATCAATATCTGCGTGTGATTCGATCACAACGTAAGGTGCTGTTTCCAAGCCCAGCTCTTTCGCATGTGATTTTTCCGCATGGCGATCTTGTGCGATAGTGACGGCATGCACAGGTGGGGCGACTCGTGTACTTGATGCAATAAGTTCGAGGCTGGCGGCCGGTACGTTTTCAAACTCGATAGTGACAGCATCACATGCTTTTGCCAAAGACATCAAAGCCTCACGATCATCATAGGCAGCGACGATCGAATGCTCACTCACTTGCATAGCTGGTGCGATGCTATCCGGGTCCAGAACCCACGTTACATACCCCAAACGACGCGCAGCCAAAACAAAATAACGACCCAGTTGCCCACCACCAATCACCCCTACTGATGCACCTGGAAACAGCGGCGTAATGTTACTCATGTATCTGACTCATTTAGTGGAAGCTCCATAGCTTTGGCTTTGTTTGTCAGCTCGGAACGATAGGCATTGAGTTTTTCCAGTAATGACGGGTTGTCATGTGCCATCATGGCTGCAGCAAATAAACCAGCGTTAGCAGCACCGGCTTCACCGATAGCAAACGTGGCAACTGGAATACCGCGCGGCATTTGCACAATTGAATACAGCGAATCTTGTCCGCCCAAATGTTTAGTTGCGACAGGCACACCAAGTACAGGCAAAGTCGTTTTAGACGCCAGCATGCCTGGCAAATGAGCTGCCCCACCCGCCCCTGCAATGATGCAGGTCAGGCCCCTGGACTGTGCATTCTCGGCGTAGTCAAACATGTCATCGGGCATGCGATGGGCAGAGATCACCTGCGACTCAACGGCCACACCCAGGCTTTGCAGTATCTCTACAGCGTGGCGCATTGTAGGCCAGTCGCTGTTGCTACCCATGACAACGCCCACCCGGGCAACATTCTTTTGAAGCTCAGCCATTGATGAAATTCGCCTGTATTCTCAAGTGTTTGAGTATACTTGAGCGCTAGAACAATCTATTGGCCAATCAACAAAAAAATGCACATGAGCACCGACGGGCTGCATACCTCCAGTTTGACTTCTTTGCCTTTACACTACCGCGGCAAGGTACGTGACATCTACAAGATAGATGATGAACACTGGCTGATTATTGCCTCTGATCGCGTCTCAGCCTTCGATGTCATTCTGCCGAATGTGATTCCAGGCAAAGGTAAATTACTGACCGAGCTCGCGCTATTCTGGTTTGACCGCACGAGCGATATGGTGCCTAACCATCTGGCCGAATTATCTTTGGAAGAGGTATTGCCTGATGCGCAGGAACGGGCTCAGGCAGCCGGTAGAAGCATGATTGTGAAAAAGCTCAAACCACTGCCCGTCGAAGCGGTTGTGCGAGGCTTTCTGATTGGCTCCGGTTGGAAAGACTATCAACGCACCGGGAAGCTCTGCGATATACCGCTGCCTGGCGGTCTACAACAAGCAGACAAGTTGCCAGAGGTTCTGTTCACACCGTCGACAAAAGCGGCATTGGGTGATCATGACGAGAACATTAGCTTCAATCAGGTGATCGACACTATTGGTGAATCAATGGCCAATGAGATGAAGTCCGTTAGCATAGAACTGTATAACTCTGCAGCCAGCTACGCCGCAGAGCGCGGCATAATAATCGCTGATACAAAATTCGAATTTGGCCTAAACAATGAAGGCAAGCTGACCTTGATGGATGAGATTCTTACCCCTGACTCATCACGCTTTTGGGAAGCGAGTACCTGGCAACCAGGCTCAAGCCCGGCAAGCTTTGATAAACAGTTTGTGCGCGATTACCTGGAAACTTTACAGTGGGATAAAACCGATCCGGGTCCAACGTTACCCGAATCAGTTATTAAAGGCAGTCTGGCACGATACCAGGAAGCAATTGATCGTTTGACTGCCTAAACAGGCCTAACAGGTTTGACCTGTTAAGCCGGTCTAAGCAGAATGGCAAGATGCGCGCCTTACCCGTAATTACGCAATGGTGATCTTGTCGTCAAGATAAACATCCTGAATTGCGTGTAATAGCTCTGCGCCTTCGGCCATGGGTTTTTGGAAGGCCTTGCGTCCGGAGATCAACCCCATCCCGCCTGCCCGCTTATTGATTACCGCCGTTCGAACCGCCTGGGCTAGATCGTTATCGCCCGATCCTCCACCAGAATTAATGAGGCCGGCACGACCCATATAGCAGTTCGCAACTTGATATCGAACCAAATCGACCGGGTGGTCAGTTGCCAATTCTGAATACACTTTGGCATTGGTGTGTCCAAAGCCAATGGCGTTGTATCCACCGTTGTTCTCAGCTTGCTTCTGCTTAACAATATCTGCCTGAATAGTCGATGCAATGTGATTGGCTTGACTGGTTAGGTCGGAGGATACGTGGTAGTCAACACCGTCTTTTTTGTACGCTGGATTTCGTAAGTAGGCCCAGAGCACCGTTACCATGCCAAGTTGATGTGCCCGATAAAAAGCTTCAGAGATTTCTGTGATTTGCTGTCGCGATTCTGGCGAACCGAAGTAAATTGTTGCACCAACCGCCAGTGCGCCCAGATCGAACGCTTGTTCAACTTGCGCAAAAAGTGTTTGCTCATAGATGGCGGGTAGTGTCAGGGTTTCGTTATGATTCAGCTTAACCATAAACGGTATGCGATGAGCATACTGTCGTGAAACCGAACCTAGTACACCCAGTGTTGAGGCAACACAATTGCAGCCGCCCTCTATCGCGAGCTCAACAATGTTGGCTGGGTCGAAATAGATTGGGTTAGGTGCAAATGAAGCACCAGCCGAATGCTCAATACCCTGATCAACGGGCAACATGGAAACGTACCCGGTTCCGCCAAGACGCCCTGAATTAAAAATTTGTTGCATGGCTCGCATGGTGCCCGGGCCACGATCACTCGGCGCAATAACTCGATCAACAAAGTCTGGGCCAGGCGAGTGAACCAGATTCTTCGGAATACCTTTGCAAGTGTGTTCGAGCAGACTGCCGGCTTCGTCACCGAGTAACGTTTCAATGTCAGTCATTGATGAAATCCTCTTCTAAGTACAAAAACCATAAATTGAATAACCATGTTAAGTACACAACCAATGACCGTATTTCGGCCGGCAGGCGCAGATTATAAGGCTGAATGAGACTATCTTGCAGGCGAATGGCGAAAAAAATGCTAGCCGTGACTCTGCACATTAACGAAATAGGTTGTATGCAAACCAATTGAATTTGGTAACGAAATTACCGTACCAAAGTGGAACAGCTCGCGCGGTATACATTCAGCAATTGTATGTTGTGTGACACAAGCCACAATCAATTGAGCTAACGCCAATTATTGACATCACTCGCGATTTTGGGTGTCAGTAGTATTGTTACGTAACAGCGATAATAAATTCGCAAACGAAACCTGCGATGTGATGTTTTCGCTGCAATAACGTAATTGTAAATTATGCGGACAAAACAGGTGATGTAATAGTCAATGTGAATTTCTATTCAGACAATGGCTGAATTTTTCCCTGAAATACAATCGGACCCGTTGGGATAGATTCCGGTGAACCTTTGTCAGATTCAACACTGACGCCAAACGATTCAGCATCGGCGCTAAATCGGTGAACGTTAAACCGAGTAGATACATTGGCGTTGGATGGCAGAAGCCCCATGGAAACAACACCGCCATCGTTAGGTTTAACCATCCACAATTCGAATGCCTGGCCCTCTTCAAGTACCGGAGGTGCGACAGCGGTTACGCGCAACGTTTTTGCATCGGCGGACGAATCGACTACCCACAACGCCTTTTCATCGTTGTTTTGTACGATGCTGATACTATCGTAGGTGGGTTCTACTTTATTGGCTTGAGCTTGCTGCAGACCCATCCAGCCCAGGATTCCCACCAGTAAACCCGCAGCTGTTGCAAGCCCGGCAAAACTTCTCCACGCATCAATGCCTTGTTGTTTTTTGTCAAGCATCTGCATGAAAGCATTTCCATCAGCCAAATTAGCTTTACTTGCATCGGCATTCGAATGGATATCGTTCTGAACATCTGGTGGAGTGTCTGAACGACCGTCAGGATATGCATCAGCTTGGCTGTTGGTCTGATCGGTAGATTCATTGGTAGACAGGTCTATAAATTCAGTGTCATAACCATTGCTGTATAAATTAGCTTCATTGCCAGAACCAGGAATGGCAGAGGCTGCAATCATAGCCGTACCGACAGATGCTGATTTGTCCTGAGTCAGTGAATTATCGTGGGTTGCGGACTGACTTTCAGTTTGGACAGCATGATCAGTAGCGATCGGTATATTGGAAATCAGTGCAGGCAGAATATGATCGGGTGGTTTTATCGGTGGAAGTGCATCCGACATTGGGTGCAGCTTGTCTCGCCAGTCGACAACAAATTCTCGCAATTCGGGTTCAATCGGCATAATTCGCTCAAAAACCAGGCGCTCGGAGTTGGTCAACAAACCGAGTACGTAGTCAGCAGAGTGCGTCTTCCACCACTGCATGTCTGACGGATGCATCATACCTGGCCATCCATTGACAGCATTGCCGCCCTCATTGCCTCGCCAAGGCTTTCAGCCGGCTGGTTGTAAAGCTCACTAAGTTCTTCCAAAGACCATCCATCCAGATACGCTCTGATAATACCGTCGCGCGTGTTCATGTCTAAACGATCAAGGTACCGCTTCAATGGTTTGGCAGCAGGGTTTCGGGCAAGAAAAGTTGTGTCGATGTATTCAGACTCAATTTCCATCGTGTCGTCCATGTTTGTAGCCGCTTCCTTCGCGGCACGCCGAGCACGTTTTAAATTAAGAGCATGATTACGCGCTATGCTGGTTAGCCAAGGCATTGGCGCGCCAAGTTCGTCTGAATATTCAGCAGACTTCATCCAGATACGTAAGTAAGTATCGTGCAGCGCGAGCTCGGCCATGAAATTCATGCCCAGAATACGCACATGAGTGGCAAATAAATTTGCGGAAGTTAACTGATAAAGTTCAGCCAGCGCAGCTTCATCGCCTTCGCTACATTGCGATAACAGCAACGTCAGTTGCTCTTCAAATGGAATTTGCTGTTGCATCTCGAAAGCGGCACTATTTTTCATGATTCTATTGTAGAAATAAACTCGTTACCAGTACTCGAGTTAGTGTAGTTCAGTTATTCTCGACTGTTGAGCATGGCAACGGCAGGTAATGTTTTTCCTTCCAGAAATTCAAGGAACGCTCCACCACCAGTAGAAATATATGACATTTTATCTTCTATGCCGTATTTTTCAACCGCCGCCAAAGTATCGCCGCCACCGGCAATTGAATAGGCTGATGAATCGGCTATGGCGTTTGCCAACGCTTTCGTACCCTCACTAAATACATCAATTTCAAAAACACCGACTGGTCCGTTCCAAACAATTGTTCCAGCATCTTTGATGATGTTTACGTATTGCTCAGCCGTTTCAGGACCAATGTCTAACACCATGTCATCTTTTTTAATGTCAGTTGACTGACGAATGTTCGTGGCGGCGCCAGGTTTTAATTGCTCGGCACACACAACATCAACGGGCACAGGGATAGCCGCATTTTTTTCTTTGGCTTTGTTCATAAGCGCTTTGGCATTGTCGATAAGGTCAGGCTCATATAATGAATCGCCGACAGAATGCCCATTGGCTGCAATAAAGGTATTGGCAATGCCGCCGCCAACGATAAGCTGATCGACCTTGTCGCTCAGCGTCTCGAGAACAACAAGCTTGGTAGACACTTTCGAGCCACCCACGATGGCAACCAAAGGCCGTTTCGGATCGTTAAGCGCAGAACCTAACGCATCCAGCTCTTTTGCGAGTAAGGGCCCCGCACAGGCTATAGGTGCAAATTTCCCAACACCGTGAGTTGATGCTTGCAACCGATGCGCTGTACCAAATGCATCCATGGCGTAGACATCACATAACGCAGCATATTGCTTGCTTAGTTCTTCGCTGTCATCTTTCTCCCCGACGTTGAATCGCACGTTTTCAAGCAAAGCAACTTCGCCGTCCTCCAATTCAGGCGGGGTGTCCAGATAGTCGGTGATTAAACGAACCGGTTGGCCCAACAGTTCAGTCAGGCGCGCAGCAATGGGTGCAAGAGAGGCGGCCTTGTCTGGTTTGCCTTCTTTTGGCCTGGCAATGTGAGACATGACCATGACCTTGGCACCAGCCTCTACAGCGTATTGCAAGGTCGGCAACGATGCTCGAATACGTTTGTCAGAGGTGATTTCGCCGCTGTCGAGTGGCACGTTCAAATCCTGACGAATAAGGACGCGTTGCCCCGACAAAGGTAACTCGGTCAACAGCTTCATGTTGTGGTGATCCAAAAATTAACGAATCCAACATTATACGCTGTTTACCTATACGACAAGACGATGTTTCCAGGCTTATTTTGCGTCCATCAAGGCTTGTGCGGTATCGAGCATACGGCAAGAAAAGCCCCATTCATTGTCGTACCACGAACAAACTTTGACCAGATTACTGCCCATCACGCGCGTCATTCCTGCATCAAAGTTCGACGAAGTACTCGTGTGATTGAAGTCAATGGACACCAACGGCTTTTCGTTGAAACCAAGGATTTTTCCGTCAGCGGCTTTTTGCATAATGCTGTTGACCTCATCAACGGTTGTATCTCGGCCAGCTTGAAAACTCAGATCAACAATAGACACGTTAATGGTTGGAACCCGCATGGCAAAACCGTCTAGTTTTCCAATCATCTCAGGCAACACCAGGCCTACAGCCGCCGCGGCCCCTGTCGTGGTTGGAATCATCGACATTGTTGCCGACCGGGCCCGACGCAAATCTGAATGATACACATCGGTGAGCACTTGATCGTTGGTGTAAGCATGGATAGTGGTCATTAGACCACTGTTAATGCCAATGGCATCGTTCAACACTTTTGCCATTGGTGCCAGGCAATTGGTGGTGCACGATGCATTGGAAATGACAGTGTCTGCGGAAGTCAGACTACCTTCGTTAACGCCAAAAACGATGGTTGCATCGATTTCGCCTTTCGCTGGCGCTGAAATAATAACCTTCTTCGCACCAGCAGCGATATGAGGTGCAGCCTTGTCTTTAGAGCGGAAAGCACCCGTGCATTCCATGACAACATCAACGTCCAATTCTTTCCATGGTAATTTCGAAGGGTCGCGCTGTGCAAACACTTTGAATTTATCCTGACCGACAACAATGTCTTCACCTTCAACCTTAACTTCCTCGTTAAAGCGACCATGAGCGGTGTCGTATTGCAGCAAGTGGGCATTAGTTTCTACACTGCCAAGATCGTTGATTGCAACGATATCGAACTTGTCCTGCAAATTTTGCTCGAATACAGCCCGAAGGATGTTTCTGCCTATTCGACCAAAACCATTAATCGCGATTCTGACTGCCACTCTCTTTTACTCCGTGAAGTTGGTTTTTATGTAATTTTACTACAGAAGATCAGCATGAAGGGCACAGAATATAAGCAGGTGGCACGCAATTGAGCCGAAACGAAAATAAAAACAGGAAACATTACGACATAGTCGCCCCACATGGAGCGACCAACATCACACAGAACGTGCACTAATCAGGAGCACGTGAAAAGAGCAAGCGGATCAACGTCAACTGGCTTCAGACTATGGCTTTAACTTTCGCAGCCAGGTTCTCAGCAGTAAAACCAAAGTGAGCGAAAACATCGGCTGCAGGCGCTGATTCACCGAATGTATCGATGCTCATAACATCCCCAGCAAGGCCCACATACTTTCGCCATAAATCGCCAATTCCGGCTTCAATAGCTACTCGCGCTGTGATTTTATCTGGCAGTACCTCGGCTTTATATGCATCGGACTGAGCATCAAACGCATCGGTTGAAGGCATCGAAACCACACGGGTTTTTGTGCCGGAGTCTCCTAACAGTTTTGCCGCATCTATCGCCAATTGCACCTCAGAACCGGTGGCTATGATAATGGCGTCTGGTTCGCCAATGGTGTCTTGCAGTACGTAACCACCCTTCGCTATTGCAGCAATCTGCTCCGCATCACGCTCCTGATGCTGCAGGCCTTGTCGAGAAAAAATCAAACTTGTTGGACCTGCCGTTCGTTCAATTGCACAGCGCCAGGCTACGGCAGATTCAACAGCATCACACGGGCGCCAAACGGACATGTTTGGCATTAATCTTAAAGTCGCTGTTTGCTCAACCGGTTGGTGTGTCGGACCATCTTCACCAAGGCCAATTGAATCATGGGTGAACACTTGTATGTTTGGCACTTTCATTAAAGCAGCCATACGCAAAGCATTACGCGCGTACTCTGAGAACATCAGAAAAGTCGCGCCATAGGGTTTAAACCCACCGTAGAGAGACAAACCATTGATGATGGCTGTCATACCAAATTCGCGCACACCGTAGTAAATGTAATTGCCGTCCGCCTCTTCCTGAATGCCTTTGCTGCCATTCCAGATAGTTAGGTTGGATCCGGCCAGGTCTGCCGAGCCACCCAGTAGTTCCGGGAGTATCGGACCATAACCGTTCAATGCATTCAGAGACGCTTTTCGTGAGGCTATGGATTCCGCATTTTTGTTAACAGAGGCTATGAAGGCATCAGCGCTTCGTTCCCAATCGGCCGGCAACTTACCATTAATGCGTCGCTCGAACTCTTCGGCCAGCGCAGAGTGCGCAGCTTTATAAGCATCCATTTTGGCCTGCCACGTAGCTTCTTTTTGAGCACCAATTTCTTTGGCATCCCATGCAGAGTAGACGTCATCAGGAATGACAAATGGTGCGTGAGTCCAGCCAAGTTGCTCGCGCGCTAACTTGATTTCATCATCACCGAGTGGCGCACCATGACTGCTTTCTTTGCCACCCTTGTTTGGAGAACCAAAACCAATTGTAGTTTTACAACATATTAGCGTTGGCCTGTCGGTAGTCGCCTGAGCCTTAGAGACCGCGTCGACCAAAGCTTGTGCGTCGTGCCCATCCACATCAGCGATAACGTCCCAACCGTAGGACTGAAAACGCATGACCGTATCGTCGGTAAACCAACCTTCCACTTCACCATCAATCGAAATGCCGTTGTCGTCATAAAACGCAATGAGTTTGCCCAGTTTCAGGGTGCCCGCGAGTGAGCAAGCTTCGTGCGAAATGCCTTCCATCAAGCAACCATCACCGAGAAACAGGTAGGTGAAATGGTCAACAATCTCATGACCAGGGCGGTTGAACTGCGCACCAAGGGTTTTCTCACCTATGGCCATACCAACTGCGTTGGCAATGCCCTGCCCCAAAGGACCGGTGGTGGTTTCGATGCCCGGCGCGTAGCCGTATTCAGGGTGCCCAGGGGTTTTCGAATGCAATTGGCGAAATTGCTGCAATTCTTCAATGGGCAAATCGTAGCCAGACAAATGCAGTAAGGAATAATGCAGCATAGACGCATGACCATTGGAAAGCACAAAACGGTCGCGATTCGCCCATTCCGGGTTGGTCGGATTATGGTTAAGAAAGCTATTCCACAGCACTTCAGCAATATCAGCCATTCCCATCGGCGCACCCGGGTGGCCAGAGTTAGCTTTTTGCACAGCGTCCATACTCAGCGCGCGGATCGCGTTGGCGAGTTGACGTCTATCAGGCATTTTTAGTCCATCCAATCAAAGTTAATCAAAGTTTCACAGCGTTTTGTCAAATTTCACCGCGGGCGCCAGTATAAACCAGCAAGAAGCCCTTGATTGGGGCATTTCAGCCACTAAACTATTTCTACGAAACCACGAACCGAACCAGCAAACGGTGATCTGAGGTACTAGTAATAAAGAAAAGCACTAATTTCCTCGATTTTTAATGTACATATGACGCCCTTCTGGGTAAAATTGTCGGTTAGGTTACACCCCGCCAACCAAGAGTGAATTCCGCCCTATGGCAATGGACACATCACAGCAGTCAAGTCTGAAGATATTGATCGCAAAAGGTAAGGAGCAAGGCTACCTCACCTACGCGGAAGTTAACGACCACCTGCCCGACGGCATCGTCGACCCGGAACAGGTGGAAGAAATTATCGCCATGATTGGCGATATGGGCATCAAAGTAGGAGAAGTTGCCCCCGAAGCCGATTCTCTGAGTATTTCAGATTCCAACAGTACCACCGATGAAGACGCGGCCGATGAAGCGGCGGCAGTCCTCGCGTCTGTGGATGGAGAGTTCGGTCGTACCACCGACCCTGTACGCATGTACATGCGTGAAATGGGCACTGTGGAACTACTTACCCGCCAAGGCGAAATCGAAATCGCCAAACGAATTGAAGACGGTTTATATCAAGTGCTTAAAGCACTGGGCACCTATCCCGAAACCATAAACGTACTTCTCGAACGTTATCAGGCGGTCACCGAAGAACAAATGCGTCTGTCCGACGTTATCGTCAATTTCCGCGAAACCTCTGATGAAATTCGGGTAGCCAAGCCTCCGCCGAGTGCCGATGCGAAAGATGCCAAGGAAGAGGAAGAAGAGGACCCGATCGATACCGGGCCCGATGTTGAAGAAATCAAACGTCGCATTCTGGCTCTGCAAAAAGAGTACGCCAAAGCGCTGAAGGCGATCGATTCGGCCGGTGGCATGCAAGACAAAAAAGCCAAAGAAGCGATGGAAAAAGTCTCTGAGATTTTTCTTGAATTCAAATACGCTCCAGCTTTTGTCGCAACACTGGTTGCCGGATTACGTGGACAGGTTGATCGTATACGCTCACTTGAACGCCAAGTACGCGATTTGTGCGTAAAAAGCTGCAAGATGCCACGACGCACCTTCATCCAGACTTTTCCTGGTCGTGAGACCGATCCAACCTGGTTGGCGGAAATGATGGCAGACGACAAGCCCTATGTGGAAGCGCTAAAGGATCGATCAGCAGAAATAGAGATGTTTCAGACCAGCATCGAAAAAATCTGTGTTAGCTCCATGCTGCCGATCAACGAGATTAAAGAGATAAACCGCAGAATGTCTATTGGCGAGGCAAAAGCACGCCGTGCCAAGAAAGAAATGGTTGAAGCCAACTTGCGACTGGTTATATCGATTGCGAAAAAGTACACCAACCGTGGTCTGCAATTTCTTGATCTTATTCAGGAAGGCAACATCGGATTGATGAAAGCGGTAGATAAATTCGAATACCGTCGAGGTTACAAATTTTCAACCTACGCAACCTGGTGGATTCGTCAGGCTATAACCCGCTCCATTGCTGATCAGGCACGCACCATT
>CALIMV010000110.1 GCA_938045275.1 uncultured Granulosicoccaceae bacterium | reverse complement strand
AACTATACGGCAACTGTGGTTGCACCAGCGGCAAGCGAAATAGGTACTGTGGTCGTCTACAGTGAAGATCCAGGTCATTTTGATCAATGCGAAGTCCTTGCCATTTAAGTACAGCTCAACACTAGAGAGGGCACGCATTTTCATCCCAACGCCAGTAACCACTTATCCCAGTCAGCACCTGATCACCACCAACCGGCGCCGCAGACAATATCATCGACAGCTCATCAAAAGAACTCAGTTCACCATCACCCACAATGGGTTTCAGCTTATAAATGCCTACACTATCTGCGGTGATATCTGTCGGCAATTCACAACCCGGCAACGTTTCAGGTAAAATCACCACTGACGCAGGAGCTCTCGCTTGCACCTATGCCAATATATCTATTTAGGCTCACAGAAATTTCGAATCAATGTACGCGGTTAAACTAATTGCCCTTATCGTTATTGGCATGGTGGCCTACTATGCTCTAGGCCCACTGCAAGCTATCGCGCTGCTGTTGTTAATTTTTGTTCTGTTTATTTTCTTGTCTGCAGTATTGGTTTCAGACGAGCGGATAGCCGCGAAAGCTGGAGCCAAGTTGGACAAATCCATTGCAAAAAAAATAGCACAGACCACCGAACAACATCTCGACATTCTGGTTAAAAATCGACTCTGTATGGTCTCAAAAGATGCCTATGGCATTGTTCATAAAGAAAAATGGCAGAACGAGTGTAATTACTTTATGAACAAAGTAGTTACCCGGTCATTCGATGAACAAGAGCTGAACAGATTCACTCTCTATGATATTGAAACAATAGCAGCGATGGGTACTATCGTTGATGACATCGTTGCTGAAAGACAGCAAGAAGTGGAACATGTGATGGCATTCAGTAATGACATGGATCCACATCACTACGAACAATTTTGTGCACTTTTAGCAAGAAAATGTGGCTGGGATGCGAACACCACCAGCGGTTCAGGTGATCAAGGCGCTGACATAATCGCTCGCAAAGCCGGTCGCACGCTGGTAATTCAATGTAAAAAATACAGCAAACCGGTTGGTAACAAGGCAGTGCAAGAAGTTATAGCCGCACGAGAATATACGCAAGCTGACAGTGCCGCTGTAGTATCGAATACGACTTACACAAAAAGTGCGCACGCATTGGCACACGCAAGCCAAGTGCATTTGTGGCACCATGTAGACCTTTTGAAGCTGGATAAGAACCTCGAATTGCTGGAAACCGACCTATAATACGCAACGCAGGTCTTAATCATTCAGTCAAAGTTCACGACCCGCCTAATTTACTCATACACCTATCCAAAACGCCGGATTAAACTTGAAAACCCCGAAAAGAATAGCGCCATTGATCGAAGACGGCCTTGTCGATGAAGTTTTGCGGCCTCTAATGAGCGGAAAAGAAGCTATTGTGTACCTGGTACGCTGCGGTGACAACATACGCTGCGCCAAAGTTTATAAGGACGTTGTTGCTCGCAGCTTCAAAAAAGCCGCTCAATATCAAGAGGGGCGCAAGGTTCGCAACACTCGTCGACAGCGCGCTATGGAAAAACGTTCACGCTTCGGGCGAGAAGAACAGGAAAAGCTTTGGCAAACCGCTGAAGTAGACGCACTTTATAAATTACACGACGCAGGCGTACGTGTGCCAAAGGCATATGGCTGCTTTGACGGTGTTTTACTAATGGAATTAATCACCGATGCACAAGGCGAGGTAGCGCCGCGTTTGAATGATATTTTGATACCGGCCGAGCAAGCGATTGAAGACCATTCGACCATGATGCACGCCATACTGCGTATGCTATGCGTAGGTTTGATTCATGGCGATTTATCTGAATTCAACGTTTTGCAGGCAGCAGACGGCCCGGTTATTATCGATCTGCCGCAAGTGGTCAATGCTGCTGGTAACAATAATGCACCATCAATGTTGGCCAGAGATGTAGCCAACATCACACGATATTACGCTCAATACGCACCAGAACTGGCACAGACGCACTACGCTGAAGAACTGTGGGCTTTGCACGATGCTGGCGGTTTAAACCCTGACATGAAACTGACTGGCAAATACGATCACACAGAAACTGATGCAGACGTGGATGCAGTTTTACGAGAAATTGCCGAAGCCACTCGCGAAGAGATGCAACGACGCGAACGCTTGCTTGATAGCGATAATCTTGACTGAATCGTCCACATCAGTTGCTGACACGCCAGACTATCTGATGCCCCAGGCTGATATATTTAATGCGTCTACCCGGCCCACAACTCGTCTTAATGCACAACAGCCAGTTGCACGCAACGCATGATTCACCTACTGATTCTGATGAAATTACTACGATTGGCTGTTAATAAACCTTGGAACCTTCCACTTTATTAGCCGTTACGAAGCGCTTTGTCCGGCAGCCAGTCTTTACCGGGCACCGCATTGAGTAGTTCTCTTGTATAAGCATGCTCAGCTCGACTGAACAATGTGCTGGTTGGCCCCATCTCAACAATCTTGCCCAAGCGCATTACAGCAATGCGATCACACACTTGCGCTGCCACACGAAGATCGTGAGTAATGAATATCATGGATAATTGCAACCGCTCCCTGATGTCGGCAAGCAGCTGCAAAATTTGCGCCTGGATAGAAACATCGAGAGCGGATACGGGTTCGTCTGCAACGAGTATTTCCGGGTCGAGTGCAAGTGCACGAGCAATGCCGATACGTTGTCGCTGACCTCCGGAGAATTCGTGTGGAAATCGATCGAACGCGCGATCATCGAGCCCGACAAGTTCCAGCATTTCGTGCGCACGCCTGGTAGCTTCAGCCGGGTCTGCGCCTAAAATTCTTGGCCCATCAGCAATGATCCGACCCACTTTGCTTCTTGGATTCAGTGATGCAAACGGGTCTTGAAAAACCATTTGGATTTTTGATCTGTATGGCCGCAATTGAGCGCGATTCAAAGGCCGTAAATCAACACCGTTGTATTCAATGGTGCCTGAGTCGGCATTGATTAGTCGGACAACGCAGCGAGCCAAAGTGGATTTTCCAGAACCAGACTCCCCCACTACACCCAGCGTTTCGCTTTTGTGTAATGTGATATCGACACTTGCAGCTGCGTGCACAACGCGTGCCTTGGCGCCTAAGCCAAACCACCCTCCACCACTGGTATAGGTTTTAGTTAAGTCATCAACAACCAGTTCCACGGACTCTGAAATGGGCCGAATCTCTGGAGGTACAAGACTCGGCACAGCACGCATTAACGATTGAGTATAGGGATGTTGAGGGTGATTTAATACTTGATCGGTTGTGCCAATTTCAACAATTTTTCCGTATTGCATCACCGCCACGCGATCTGCAATGTCAGCGACGACACCGAAATCGTGCGTAATGAAAAGCACTCCAGTATCGTGGCTTTGCTGTAATTCTTTGATTAACTTTAATATTTGCGCCTGTGTAGTCACATCAAGCGCGGTGGTGGGTTCGTCGGCTATGAGAATTTTGGGTTCCATCGCTAACGCCATCGCTATCATAGCGCGCTGCCGCTGACCTCCGGAGAGTTCATGTGGGTAGGCTGCAATAACGTTTTCAGGATCGGGTAAATGGACACTTTCAATTAAATCAACTGCGCGCTTGCGACGATCACGTTTTTTTATTTTGGTATGGAATCGAATAACCTCATCTATCTGGTTACCGATAGTCATAACAGGATTCAACGCCGTCATGGGTTCCTGAAATATCATGGAAATCTCGCCGCCACGAATTTCGCGCAACCGGCTTTCAGTAGCTTCTGTCAGATCTTCGCCATTAAAAAATATGCTTCCCTGATCAACAACAACGTGCGGCGGTGGTAACAGCCCCATAATCGCGCGTGCAGTAATCGATTTACCCGACCCGGACTCACCTACCACACACAAAATTTCATTGTTATTCAGTGTATAGCTAACATCTTCAACTGCATGTGTTCGCTCAGCACCTTGTGGCAGTTTTACAGACAGGTTTTGAATATCCAGCAGTGGCTTCAATTCTGGTTCTTGCTCTGATTTTTTCTCTGGGTGCTGCTTTGGGGACTCACTCATGTGCGTTCTCGCAACCGCGGATTTAACGCATCGTTTAGGCCCTCACCGACCAAATTTATCGCAAGCACGGTCAGTAATATTGCAACACCTGGGAATGTACAAACCCACCAGGCAGAGCGCAACACCGTTCGCCCGGCACCAATTTGAAATCCCCAGCTGATAATGTTTGGATCGCCCAGACCAAGAAATGACAATCCACTTTCAATCAAAATTGCGGTGGCGATCATCAACGAACCAGCAACAATAATTGGCGAAAGGCAATTCGGTAAAATTTCTTTGAACATAATGCGAAAGTCACTCATGCCGACAGTGTGACAAGCTTGAATGAATTCCCTGTTACGCAAGGATATAAATTCACCACGTACGAGTCGAGCAACCGCAGGCCAGGACACCACAGCGATTGCAATAATAATACTTTGAATCGAAGGTTTCATAATGGCGACGATGAGAATTGCAAATACAAACGAAGGGATCGTTTGAAACATTTCGGTTACGCGCATCAATATATCATCGACCCAACCACCGTAGTAACCAGCTAATCCGCCCAGTAACCCACCGAGCAATACCGCAACGGCTGTTGCCAAGCTTGCAATCAATAGTGATGTTCTCGCCCCGTGAGCAATACCGGCTGCCACATCCCGGCCCAGCGTATCGCTGCCCAGCAAAAATCCATTCGC
>CALIMV010000109.1 GCA_938045275.1 uncultured Granulosicoccaceae bacterium | reverse complement strand
GGCAAAACACAGATGGCTTAAAGGTTGTTCCGGATTGGAAATCTGCGCAGATCAATCCGTTGCCAAACCGTGTGGAAACCGGTGTTATGAAAATCACCAAAGAAAATGTTGCGCAGTTCAAGCATGAGAAAAGTGGTTAGTGTCGCTGTAAAGCGGCGGCGCTAGTTACAATATCAGGGCAGCAGGAATCAGTCATTGGTTTGGGAAACAGAGATTCTAAAATGCAACGATCTTGAACTGATTCTTGTTCCTGGTATTGGTGGACGCCTGATGGACGTGAAATACAAAAGTGTTTCGTTGCTTTTCCAAAACCCCGATCTTTTGTCATATCAGCCAGATTTGACACGGCTGCTTGAGCTGCCAACACGAGCAACGCACCTGTCTTTCCCGCTTTGGGGTGGTGAGAAAACCTGGATTGCACCTGATGCTGACTGGCCTGATGGTGCGCCTCATTCGTATCTTGATTCTGGTCAATACACATTTCAACGTCATCAATCAAATTGCGCATCAATGCTCAGCCCTGTTTGCCCGCAATCAAAATTGCAAATCAGTCGAATGATAGAACTGCGTGATTCCGGCAATTGGACAATCCGGCATAAAGTAATCAATATGGGGGAGAAACCACGATTAACTGGCATTTGGTCTGTGATGATGACGCAAACCCCGGCTAGCTATTTTTTTCGGACAATTGCGGGTGCAACTCCTAAAGTGGTGTTTGGAGAACCTGGGGAGGCTTACAGTTGCCATAATGGAGTCGGACAAATTACTTGCGATGTTCAACAGGAATTCAAGCTAGGCATTCACCCTGAAAGTGGCATGACAGCCGCGCGCATCCAAACAAATATTGGTGCGCTTTGGTTAGTCAACAGAGGTAAAATCATGGAGCAGCCTGAACACTATGCGCATGGTCACGCTTTGGAATTTTACAACTCGGGTCATTATGATTACGGCGAATTGGAGTGGCACAGCCCTGCTGTCCAATTGCAACCGGAACAGGCAGTCGAATTCGAACTGGACTACCAGCTATTGTTAGAGGATAAAGCGTGCTCTACGGATAAAATGTTTAAAATGATCGAAGATCGTCAAGGAAATTCTGCATGAATCGCGTTGTCGTCACCGGAGCAGCCGGGCACTTGGGTCGTAAACTGTTTGATTTCTTGGAACAATCCGATAATCATGAAGTTCGTGGGCTTGATGTGCGGTCATCAGACCATCCAGACATTCACGTGGCCGATTTTTTTGAAGATGGCGCGTGGGTTGAGCATTTAAAGAACACTGACACTGTCGTTCATCTTGCTGGAGATCGCGACCCGACCGCGTCGTGGGAGTCTGCGATACGCAATAACATGGATGCAACTTTAAACCTTTACCACCACGCAGTCCAAATGGGTGTAAAGCGATTTGTTTTTGCAAGTTCTAACTGGTTGCACGGTGGTCGTCGATTTGAGAGTGATCAACTAACAACCTCGCTTGCGCCACACCCGGTAAACGCATACGGCATGTCGAAACTATTTGGTGAACGTACCGGAGCCTACTTTTCATCTCAACACGGCTTATCTGTTATTTGTTTACGCATTGGCTGGACGCAATGGACACACGAAAATATACCAGGCCGGCACATGGCTATGGGGCGCTGGGGACAAGAGATGTGGTTGAGTGATAGAGATTTTTTAAACGGAATGCAATGCGCCATAGACGCAAATAACATCAGCTTTAATATTTTAAATTTAATGTCACAAAACCCGGGAATGAGGTGGGATATTGAATCTACCAAAAAAATTATTGGGTATGCTCCTCAAGATGGCCATGTAGCTGACTTGAATGCATTTATTAAGCTGCGTTCAGGTGTAATGAAAATCTTCACAAAAACACTGCCAGGTTTTATAGCATCGTCGTTTCCAGATTGGTAAGTTTGCGTATTATCGCACTCTTCTTACTTGTCTCTGTCTTTGCTAGTGCCGATTATACTTGGCCTGGTGTTAGTTGAGTCGCCATTTTCATGCATATTTATAAGATCACCCAAGGCCGGGTATAACCGCGTGAAGTCTTCATCTTCCATTCCGGCATCAACCGCTGCCTGCAACCACGCAAGGGTTTGATGTCCGATTCGCATTGGGCTACCCACTTCTTTTGACAGTTCAACAGCCATACCAACGTCTTTTCGCAAATTGAATATTCGCGAACGTCCGTCCCATGTTTCAGACAGAATGTGATCAGGGAAGCGACGCTCAGAGATGAAACTGCGGGCGTTACCGGCGTTAAAAACTTTGATCATATCAGCCAGTTCAATACCAGCAGCTTCAGCTAATCGACCGGCCTCAGAGCAAGCAAGGAAGTTTGTATGCGTAATAAGATTGTGGACGACTTTCATGGTGTGTCCAGCGCCCGACGGGCCGAGATATATAAGTTCGCCGGCGCACGAGTCAAGCACTGCTCGTGAGCGTTCATAAATTTCTTCTGCGCCGCCGATCATTAGCGTCATAGTGCCTTCATCTGCCCCTTTCGCACCACCACCTGTCATACCTGCGTCCATGTAAGCCACACCAGCATCATTGGCTTGAATTGCGAGTCGTTTTGTATAAGTTGGATCAGAGGTCGTGAAATCCCAGAGAATTAAACCGGGTTTAGCTGCCAGGAGCATATCTCCGAGCATGGCTTCAATTTGTTCCGAACCCGGAACAACAAAAATTATGATATCCGCCTCTGCAGCCATTTCGGCAGGTTTGGTAATGCGAGCTGTGTTGGTAAAGGGTGCACGAGCTTCTTCGACTGCGTCCCAGACTAATAAGTTGTGTTGTCCTTTTGCAATATTTTTGGCAATACCTTTGCCCATATTTCCAAGACCGATAACGCCTACGCTTGTTTTCATTGTTACGTCTCCTGCTTGTATACTCAGCTATTCAGATCTTGGTTATTAGATTAGCCTGGCTCGCTTAGCGATCTAATAATTGAATTGATTTGGTTATCCGATACTGGAATAATATACTGTTACTGAAGTATTGACACATGTGTGGATTTTAGGCCACTCCCCTTCGATAAAACGCTAATCTAGGATACAAAATGATCAAAGTCGGGCTATTAGGTGCCGGTCGCATTGGCGCGGTACACGCTGCCGCTATCAATGCCCACGCGAACAGTGAACTCTGCGCCATCTCCGATGTTGTCGCTGAGAATGCCAAAAAACTTGCAGCTCAGTACAGTTGCGAGGTACGACAATCCGAAGAAATTATCGCTGACCCTGCTATAGATGCTGTACTTATCGCAACGTCAACAGATACACATGCCGACTTGATCGAGGCTGCCACTGCAGTTGGCAAAGCCGTGTTTTGTGAAAAACCGGTTGACTTAAGCCTGGCTCGAGCCCGCGCTTGTCTGGATGCGACTGTTGCAAACAGTCGTCAAATTATGATCGGATTTAATCGCCGCTTTGATCCGAGCTTTGCAGCGTTAAAGCAATCAGTTGGTGCTGGCGAAATAGGCAAATCTGAGTTGCTCTCTATTACCTCTTTCGACCCTGCCCCGCCACCTATCGACTACGTTAAAGTATCGGGCGGCTTGTTCCGGGATATGATGATTCATGACTTCGATATGGCTAACTTTATTATGGAAGACTTGCCTGAATCGGTTTCCGCGGTCGGCACCTCCTTGATAGACCCTGAAATTGGCAACGCTGGCGATGTTGATACTGCCGTTGCCATGCTGCGATATTCTGATGGACGAATTACCGTTATCCAGAACTCACGGCGTGCGGGTTACGGATATGATCAGAGAGTCGAACTTCTTGGCAGCGAGGGCCAGCTTCAAGTCAAGAACGTGCCAGAAAATGCGCTGGTTAAATCCACGACTGCCGGTGTGG
>CALIMV010000108.1 GCA_938045275.1 uncultured Granulosicoccaceae bacterium | reverse complement strand
GGACAGTAATCATCATGCACGCTTAGTTGGCCCCATACTTGCCCTGGCTTCGTGTATAGCAACCTGGGTAATCTGCAAACAGAGCTGGCACTTTACAATCAAAGCAGCGGCTATCATTCTTTTCGCTTGTGAACTGTTTGTACTGCTGAATTGGATTTTGTTTTTCTAAAGGCATTGTTGCTATAACGTACGGCCAAGCTCGACTCATGGGCTTCGGCCAGAGAATCTATTAATTCCAAAGTTTGTCCTGTGTTGCTACACTTAAGGAATATGCCTTTTTCATTGACACCGATGCACTATTCAAATCTAGCATTCGAGCTTCTTTCAACCACTAAACGTCCGGTATAACAAGGTTCACTCCTGATGGAAAGCGGCTTATTTTCCTATATTCTGAAATACAGTAAGCGTGAACAAGTCATTCTGACTGTCATGACGATCGCTGCGCTGCCGTTTTACTATCTCAGTCTTGATCTGCCGAAAACCATCATCAATGATGCAATTGACGGCTCGGTTTTTCCTGTCGACATTGTCTTCGAGTTTGCCGGATTTACAATTGATTTCGGCGCACTTGCGCAAATACCCTATTTAGTTGTTCTGTGTTTTGCGTTTCTCTTCCTGGTGTTGGTCAATAGCGGGTTTAAGCTGTTTATCAACATCTATCGCGGTGTGATGGGAGAACGTATGCTCAGGCGCATGCGCTTAGAGTTGATTGATCGCATCATGGGGTTTCCATTGGCACGGTTTCGAAATACCAGCCAAGGAGAGTTAGTGTCTATGGTGAACCAGGAAACCGAGCCGCTAGGTGGATTTATTGGAGAGTCGTTCTCATTGCCTCTATATCAAGGGGGCTTGCTTTTAACTATTCTGATCTTCATGTTCGCTCAGGACTGGAAGTTGGGCCTTGCCGCAATTTCTCTTTATCCGATTCAGGCTTGGTTGATTCCCAAGCTTCAAAGAAAAGTAAATCTGCTCAATCGGGAAAGAACGTTTCGCATGCGTCACTTGGCGGAAAATCTTGGCGAAGTAGTTGCAGGAATCAATGAAGTCCATATCAACGACAATCGCAACTTTTTTAAAGATCATTTCTCGAAAATACTTGGTGAAACATTTTATATTCGAGTAGAAATTTACAAGAAGAAATTCTTCATAAAATTTCTCAATAACTCGATTGCTCAACTCACACCTTTCCTGTTTTTTCTCATTGGCGGTTATCTGGTAATACAGGGAGAACTATCAATTGGCGCGTTAGTAGCGGTCTTAGCTGCTTATAAGGATTTGTCGCCACCATGGAAAGAGCTGCTCACCTGGTATCAGCGTCAGGCCGATTCGAGAATAAGATACACGACTCTGACAGAACAATTCGATATCGATGATATCGAGCATTTGAGTGCTGATGCCCCAGTAGAAAATTGGTCGGCAGATGCGCAAGATTTTCCTATAGTAGCTAATAACATCAGTTTGCAACGCAAAGATGGAACCCGTGAAGTTGACAACGTATCGCTTTCCGTCAATGGTGGGAACTGGGTCAGCCTGGTAGGGACTGGCAGCAGTGGCAAGCATGGGCTTGCACAAATGTTTGCCAGTCTGGTGACCCCAACCAGCGGCAAGCTTCTTTATGCTGAACTTGATATTACAAAGATACCCAAGATATTGACTGGCAGGTCAATCAGCTATGCGGGACACGATTCATATCTGTTTGCCACATCGATTCGAGATAACCTGTTGCTCAGTCTGAAACACAGACCGCAGGAAAACAGTGGCTTGTTGCAAGCCGATCTACCCGATGCGCTGCTAAATAAAAATTGGCTGGAAGAAGCAAAACTTTCTGGCAACAGTGAGGTGGACGTTAATGCCAACTGGATAGACCTTGAGAGTGCGGGAGCTAGCCACGCCGATCAGTTATCTGAGCGTATCAGAACTGTTTTACGTACGGTAGATCTGGAAGATGACCTGGTTCAGTTTGCACTTGCGCAAAACATCAGTCCAACAGATTACCCAGAACTGGCAGAGGGAATTTTACAAGCAAGAGCGCTGTTCAAAGAACGAGTGATATCCGAGGAACTGGAGTCAATAGTCGAGTTTCTAGACCCAGATAAATACAATGATAATGCCTCGTTGGCAGAAAACATCTTGTTCGGCGTATCTAATCATGAGATGTTTTCTGCGACCGGGCTGGCTGAGCACCCTGTTCTGCGAGGCTTATTGGACGAATATGATCTTTCAGAGTCATTGGATACAGCAGCGGTTAGTATTGCAACGACAACGGTTGAATTGTTCTCAGACCTGCCTCCTGGCCATGAGTTCTTCGAAAGATACAGATTTGTCGATTCAGATGATCTGATTGAATTGAAACGCATACTGGCAGTGGTTAAAAAACTGAATTCGATTGATAAGCTAGCAACACCTGATCGAAAGCTGCTGCGATCGTTGCCTTTCAGAGTCATCAGTGGTCGCCACCGCATGAGTGTTTTGGATACCAATGACAAAATCAAATTACTGGAACTGCGCAAAGCTTTCCACAATAAGCTCGACAAAGACTCTCGTAGTCATATCGATGTATTTACCCCCGGGAGTATTAACGCCCTTACACCCATAGGCGAAAATATTATTTTTGGCCGAGTCGTGTTTGGACGCCTGGGGGCTTCTAGCAAGGTTTATAAACTGATTCTGGAAGTACTGCAAAGTCTGGATTTAATGTCTCCCATCCTGGAAATTGGACTCGCAGCGCCGTCAGGTTTGGCAGGCAGTTCTCTTCCGACATCGCAACAACAAAAACTGGTGCTTGCCCGAGCGTTAATCAAGCGTCCAAGAGTGCTAGTGATCAACGAAGGATTGAGTGCCTTGGACACAGCCGAGACAGAAACGATTCTGTCGAGGCTTAAGGAGCAGTATCCGCAGTTGAGTCTGTTCTGGGTTGACAGTCAATCGAGATATACGGAATATTTTGATCAAATTGTGCATTTGCAGGCTGGCAAGATGACCAAGCTAGAAGAGCCCAATGTGAGTGTTGAGAGTAACAGGTCGAACGGTTCTTCAGTGATTGACTCCACCGTTAGATCGGCAAACTCTGTGGAAGAAGACGAGAAAATTACGCTGCTAAAAAGCATCCCGCTGTTTCGGTTTCTGGACGACCCTCATCTACTGTTGCTGGCGAAAAACTGCGATGCCTTGAACGTATCGAAAGGCGATCGACTGTTCAACCAAGGCGAATCTGGAAACGCCCTTTACATCATCGTGGACGGAACCGCGAGTATTTTGATCTCTGATGGCGTAAGAGAGAATCAGGTGAGAATATGCGGTGTTAACGAAGTAGTCGGTGAATTGGCATTGCTATCCAATGAGCCTCGCCTGGCTTCCGTTGAGGCGATCAGCAACCTCGCTGTACTTCGACTGAAACGCGACGTTTTTATCGATATCTTGCACACGAATGGCGAAATTGGTTATCAGATTCTGCAAGTTGTCGTCGATCGATTTACCGAGTCGAGTCGGGAATTGGCTAAGCTGGCACAATCGTGAATATCTGGCGAATAAATTGCAAGTTTCGAATGCTTGTTTCATTGTCTATCGATGGAGTATCCGGATGACGATTGAAGAGGAATATCATATTCTGAGACGCCTTGAGCTGTTTGAGAACCTCGACCCGGTTAAATTGAAGCGCTTGATATTTGTGAGTCAGCGTTATCACCTGCAGGCTGGTGAGTACTTGTTCCGACAGGGTGATACGACGGTCAATCCCTACGGCATAATTTCCGGGGAATTCTCGGTTCTGCTGGACACTGCCAGTGATGAAGTCAATATCGCGGTTCAAGGTGAAGGTGCGCTAATAGGAGATATGGCAGTGCTTTCGGGAGAACCACGTAGTGCATCCATGCGCGCGAACTGTGACAGCGAAGTAGTCGAATTCGATACCGATCTGTTTATCAATACGGTTACAAATGATCCTAATACAGCACTTCAGATGATGAAAATTCTCGCGGCGCGAATAGCAAAAATGGACCGCAAAATTGAGGCACTGACCAATAAAAAAATTGGCTCGTGAGCTGAATAGAAAACAGTCCCAATGCGTAGCTGAATGGTGGCGGCTACTGAGGGTGTTCTTATGCTACTTTTCTTGATTGCACAGATGAGCACAGATGAGGGTGGCAAAATGGGTGGAACAAGCGATTTAGATTTTTAGGATGACAATCTTCTTTTCACCTTCAATACCATCAATAGCGGTTTTCATAAATTGCGATTCCAGTTTGGTGACAAAGCCTTCTTTAATGGCATTATCCCAAGTGTTGCGCGAGACAATACAGTCTGAGTGAAGCGCTTTATTATGCTTTTCCAGTTTGGCTGAAGTGTTAACAGGAGCACCAATAACAGTCATCTCCAGACGATCGCCCTGTCCAACAGCGCCAAATGCGACTTTCCCGCTTGCGATGCCAATGCCTATATTAGTGGCACCTGCAGCTGCAAGTAAGGGTTCTTCATCTTGCCATTTCTTGCTATCAAGCAACACTGCCTCTGCAGCTTCTATCGATTTGCGTGAGAAAGGTATTTCGTCATCATCGATGCCTATCGTTGCCATAATGCCATCACCCATAAACTTATCAATAATGGCGCCGTGAGATTGAAGTATGGGGACAACCCTGCGTTGATAGGCTGATAACAACTGCATAACTTCTGACGGTTCGCGACTTGCTGCCATAACAGAGAAGCCCCTTATATCAATATTAATAACCGCCGTATTTCTGCGCTCACCTTGACCCGCTTCAAGCACCTTTTGGCTGGAACGAATATTATGTGCAATGCGCTTATCAAAGAATCGGGAAAAATCCTTGGCGGCCGCTTGTTCCGTAACCGCTGTGATAAGCAGGTTGCTTGAGCCATTGACGACCAAGGTTAATACACAGGTCACTGCAATAATCGATATGATCTTATCAATCTCCGCGCCAATCAAAATGGAATTAGACGTTAAGTATTGAACATACGAGCGCGTAATCATCGTATTCTCTGGATCAACTGATATGACATATAAAACAACCAGCGCCCACCCAATGGCACCCGTTATGCCAGCGGCCGCAACGTATTTCCACTCCAGGCGCAAAGCACGTAAAGCGATAAATATAAACACATAAAGAAGCGTTGGCGATTTTAAAACAAAGGATGCAGGCTGCTCATACTGAAAGTGAAAGCTAATCATCAGCGAATACAGTAACGCGAAGTCAATTAATATCGAACAATATACAGACCAACTTGGTAGTTCTGTCTTGATTGACCAAACAAGTCCGATCAGGGAAAGAAAGATGTAAGCTGCCAGTACATAGGGAACCGGTTGAAATTGTTCCGCATTCCCTGTTTTTGCAGCCAATGAATAGAGCGTAGAAAACATCACGACGATGGCTAACTGTATAATCCTAACTACAACTTCATTTGTCTGCTCACGTTTTCGCAACGATAGTTGAATACGTTCAGACAGGGTGCTCATATCCTTTGAGTGAAGAAAATTGCTTTTGATATAGTCGGTAAATTGCACAGGCTAGCCAGTAAAGTTGATGGTAGAGATTATTTTAAGTTTGGCTAAAACGGTAGCCAATCGAGCCCTCTAATTCAGAAGGAAACACTCACGTGCCCGATGGCCTTTAATCTCAATCTCTCCTCGCGACTGCGCTTCAAAACGTGTTGGCAACAAGGCGTGTGTCTCCGCGGATATTTGTATTCGATCAGCAACCCCTTCCGACTCCATTCTGCTTGCAATATTGACAGTATTACCCCATAAATCATAGGCGAATTTCTGCTTACCGATAACACCTGCAATGACAGCGCCAGAATGGACACCAATACGAAGTTTTAGATTCAAATCATTTTTTTGTCGAAACTCTTCGAACGACTTTTGCATGGCAATTGCCAGATCAACCATTATTTCGGCATGATCTTTCTCGCCTTCCAAGCCAGTAGCAACCATGTACGCATCACCAATGGTCTTGATTTTCTCCGCACCCACAGCTTCTACACTTGCATCAAATCGAGTAAAGAGATCATTCAACAGTGAGACTAGGTTACTGGCAGTTAGGTTCCGCGATAAATTGGTAAATCCGGCTATATCAGCGAAAAGTACCGACACGTCTTTGTGGCTATCTGCTATTGGTTCTTCATGAGATTTTAACCGGCCGGTTATTCGCGCAGGCAGTACGTTAAGCAATATCGACTCTGCTCGATCATACTCCAGCTGTTGCGCTTGCTCAGCTCGTTCTACCGCCAAATCGTAGGACACGATGATTACTGTCACCACCAGCGCAAGAAAGACTAAATTCATCAATAGAAACAACGAGCTTGTGGTGCTTGAAACAGTATAGATAGAACCGTTTTTTATGGCCACTAGCGCAACCGCACCAATCCCTAGAACTAAAGCAAATCCAATGATTACTCTCACTGTTCGAAATAACATCGGGTAAAGAGGAATAAAGGCTACGCTGATGAATACCAGCAACCAAAAACCTGCATTAAACCCCAAGTAAAGAGTCGCTAGCACTGCATGCAAAGGAAGTTCAATAAGTATGCAGCCGTACACAGCCCAAGACACGTTGCTTCTATAGAGTTGCCAGGTTGCAAAGGCAAAAAGCATTACGCTAAAAATATTAAAAAATGCCAGTACGGGGTACCCCAGCGCCCAGAACAGAATCAAAAAGCCTGCATGTGACAAGGTTCCTAAAGGCAGGCCTATCCACAGCGCTGCCAGTATTCGCGCTTGATCACCGCTAAATTGCGAGGTGGCGCTATATATGGTGTTCCAAAGCTTCAAAACAGGCCTCTTCGATCATCGATGTATAACATTCCTGGGATTGTCTAACAATTAAAAGCCCACTTGCAGGAGACGTTTAGATAAACAAACCAGTTAACGAAATATTGGTCTTTAGTAACGCACAGGAAATAGCAAACTGAGTATATCGGATTTGGGTATAAGGGATATTTGAGACATCTGTTCTGCAATGTCAGTACCTTGTGGCGCATATCGCGCCTCAGTCTTAGGTCAGTGCAAACTAGCAGGTAGAGTTCATAGGGTATCGATCTGTTGTTTTGTAATCGGTTGTTTTGAAATCTGATATTCGCGATAAGTGGTATACAAACCCGAGGCGACGATAATGCCACACCCGATAAAAGTCCACTGATCGGGCAAGTCACCAAACACGAAGAAACCGTAAAGTGTGCCCCAAATAATGAGAGTGTAGTGAATCGGTGCTAACACCACTGAGTGAGCTATATCGAGTGCACGGATAATTAAAATCTCACCCACAGCAGAGGTCGCTGTCATTATCGCTATTAACATCAGAATTTTCCCTGATGTTGGAGCCACCCAATAAAACGGCTGAAAGACACTCAGAATAGAAAACGCAACTATCGCGGTATAACAAACCGTTGTAATAATTGGATCTACACCACTTAACCAACGCGAAGTCAGTTGGCGGATAGCAAAGAATACCGCCGCAATAAGCACCAGGAATATCGCTGGATGAAAAACAGACATGCCAGGGCGGATAACCACCAGCATGCCAATGAATCCAGCCAGGACGGCAAGCCACCGCCTTATGCCAACGGGTTCTTTTAATAGCAAGGCGCCAAAGATAGTCACGATAAAGGGGGCGACAAACGTTACAGCTATCGCATCAGCCAAGGGCACATGATTAACCGCAAACACAAACAATGTTGCAGAACCGGAAGCGACAACACCTCGTAATATTTGTAAATGAGGCTTTGGCGTGCGCAGCACACTCGTACCACGTTGAGCAATAATAAAACAAACGCCAATAAACAGCCCTAGCATGCGCATCCATGCCACTTGAAAAGGGTGGAATTCGTCCGTCAATAACTTCGCTAAAGTGTCGCACAAGGAAAAACTGAAAAAGCCAAGAGCCATCAGCATAATGCCTTTCATATTACTGTTTGTTGGCACAGGCTTAGGTCTTTGTGGCGCAGCGGCGCTGACGCCGATTGGACTGCGCCACTATATCTCAACCCGAACGGGCTCTGGAAAATAAAT
>CALIMV010000107.1 GCA_938045275.1 uncultured Granulosicoccaceae bacterium | reverse complement strand
AAACGACAAGTTATAGCAGCCTTTGTGGCCGCTGTATTCACTGTCTCAGCCGGCCATGCTGTCGCAGACATGGCGGCAGCTGAGAAATGGGTTAATGATGAATTTCAGCCGTCTGTGCTCAGTAAAGATGAACAGATGGCTGAAATGGAGTGGTTCGTTAAAGCAGCTGAACCGTTTAAACGGTTGGAGTTAAATGTGCTCTCAGAAGGCATTCCGACACACACTTATGAATCTGAGGTACTTACCAAGGCGTTTGAAGAGATAACCGGTATCAAGGTTAATCATCAAATTTTGGGAGAAGGTGAAGTTGTGCAGGCGGTTCAAACTCAAATGCAAACTGGGCGAAATTTATATGATGCCTACGTCAATGATTCCGATTTAATTGGTACACATTCACGACTGCAGTTAGCAGTTAACCTGACTGAATTCATGGCGGGTGATGGTAAAGATGTGACTTTGCCAACCCTCGATCTGGATGATTTCATGGGAATACAGTTCACCACCGGTCCTGATGGCGATTTGTATCAACTGCCAGATCAACAATTCGCTAATCTGTATTGGTTTCGCAAAGACTGGTTCGACCGTGAAGACTTGCAAACAGCCTTTAAAGAAAAGTATGGCTACGATCTTGGGGTACCAGTTAACTGGTCAGCCTACGAAGACATCGCCGAATTTTTCTCTAACGATGTTAAAGAAATCGATGGTGTAGAAATCTTTGGACACATGGATTACGGTAAACGCGCCCCTGACCTTGGTTGGCGTATGACGGATGCCTGGTTGTCTATGGCAGGAGCAGGTAGTCCGGGTGAACCGAACGGTGTTCCGATCGATGAATGGGGTATTCGGATGGAAGAAGGTTCCTGTAACCCAGCTGGTGCGTCGGTTTCAAGGGGTGGTGGTGCCAATGGTCCGGCTGCAGTTTATGCCATTCGAAAGTGGGATGAATGGTTGCGTGAGTATGCACCACCGGGTGCTGCAAGCTATGACTTTTACCAGTCTTTGCCTGCTTTGAGTCAAGGTAATGTGGCGCAGCAGATATTCTGGTATACCGCGTTTACAGCCAGTATGGTTGCGCCGAAGTCAGAAGGTAACAATACCGTTGATGATGAAGGAACGCCGTTGTGGCGTATGGCTCCATCTCCGCACGGTCCGTATTGGCAAGAAGGACAAAAAGTGGGTTATCAAGATGTTGGTTCATGGACAATCCTGAAATCAACTCCTCTCGATCGTGCAAAAGCTGCTTGGTTGTACGCACAGTTTGCTGTATCCAAAACGGTAGACGTAAAGAAGAGTCAAGTTGGATTGACGTTCATACGTGATTCGTCTGTGCGACATGAGTCATTCACCGAGCGTGCGCCGAAACTTGGCGGTTTGGTTGAATTCTATCGCTCTCCAGATCGTGTTCGTTGGTCTCCAACCGGTATTAATGTGCCAGATTATCCAAAGCTTGCACAAATCTGGTGGCAGCAAATTGGTGATGTAAACTCAGGTGCTTTTACGCCGCAGGAAGCGATGGACCGATTGGCTGAAGAGATGGATTTGGTTATGTCTCGTATGCAAGCAGCTGATGAAAGCGCTGAAGTATACGGTGGTTGCGGACCGCGGCTGAACGAGCCTAAAGATCCTTCAGAGTGGCTTGGCAAAGGCGGAGCGAAGGCGATGCTGGAGAATGAAAAGCCTCAAGGTGAAACCATTGCCTATGATGAACTGATCAAGCAGTGGGCTCAATAAGTAGCTGATTAATTGGCTGATTAAGTTTAGTGCTATTGCTAAACATTTAATTGGGAAAAAAAAGTACTCGGCGCAAACCTTATTGCGCCGAGCTTACTTATTACTCCAGTTACACCTCAACTAACACTTGTAAGTGTACGCCCGGACATAATCAATACTGTATTTGGCTGGAAACCTGGTATTTGCATCTGGTGCGCCCGGCCATGTACCGCCAACCGCAAGATTCAATAAAAAATGCACCGGCTCAGTGTAGTCTTTTGGTGTTTGATGCGATGCTACTAACTCTTCATCAAAATACCACTCAACTTTTTCCGATGTCCAGATAACGCTGTACAAATGAAAGTCTTCGCTGGGATCAATTTTTAGCGTGTGATGATACGGGTGTGACTCCAATGGACCGTTCTGATTGGTATGCAGCGTTGTGTGATAGGTATTGCCTTCGTTCCCCAAGTATTCCATTACATCAATTTCCGGCAATATTGCAATTCCTTCCGGCCATTGATCAAAACTGGGTAGCAGCCAAAAAGCCGACCACAGTCCTTTACCTGATGGAACTTTAGCATACACCTCAAACCGACCGTATTTTTGCGAGAATCCTTTTTCGGTAGTCAGGACTCCGGAAATATACTTCTGACCCTTTACCTGCTGTTGCAGAGAAGCAGGTGTTTTGTCGGCAATAATATGCAATATGCCATCGCTGACGCTGAAAGGTGAGACGCCGTGTTCTTTGGGATCAATGTAGTACTGTAATTCTTCATTGATGATAGTGTCGCGGTCCCAGATATAGCTGGTTTTCCATTGGCCGGAATTAGTTTCCGAGTCCCAAAAGTCCAACGTATCGAATTCATCGTTGAAACTGTTTACCCAACAGTCAGCATCGATGGTTTTTGGCGGTTCACTTTGTGCTTGCGCCTGTATCAATCCTAGCGTGCCAACGATGGCACCCAGACACATAGTTGTAAATACTAACTTTTTCATTTGAGTCATTGTGGGATGTACTGTGCCGGCAGGGTTGCGATTTATATTACCAATTTTTCGTTTCAAGCCTATAACTTGGCTGGTGGGTGTTTCGAAAACCAGTTCCAGGCATGTTGCAGGCTATGCTCGATGTCGGCGTATACGGGTTTCCATTGCAATGTCTCCATAGCAGCTGATGCATCGGCCACTAGCTCCGGTGGATCGCCATCACGACGATCAGACAAATGATACTGAATGTCTACACCTGTGATTTTTTTGCAGGCTTCTATAACTTCCAGCACCGTGTAGCCCTTGTTGACGCCAAGGTTGAATTGTTCTGCACCAAGCTCCGGGGTGCTTAGCATGCGAGTAAATGCGGCGATGTGAGCAGAGCATAAGTCATGAACATGTATATAATCGCGTACGCAAGTACCGTCACGAGTATCAAAATCACTACCAAAAACGCGCAGGGCTGTGTCTTTTGGATCACCGCCAGCTTTAACGCGCAAGGCTTCGAACAGTATTAGCGGTAATAGATGAGTCTCTGGGTCATGGCGTTCACCCAGTGAGCCGTCCTCTGCGCTACCCGCTGCATTAAAATAACGTAAAGCAATACTGCGGAAATTATAGGCATGGCCATAATCTTTGAGTATTTGTTCAACCATCAACTTCGATTGGCCATATGGGTTGATTGGGTTTTGTGCAGTGGATTCTGTAATCGGTAAACTTGCAGGAACACCATAGGTGGCGCAAGTTGAAGAAAATACTAAACGGTTAACATTGTAACTGCGCATCGTATCAATTAGATTCAGTGTTCCGCCAACATTGTTTCGGTAGTACATATCGGGATGATGGACTGACTCTCCCACGTAGGCGAAGGCTGCGAAATGCAGTACCGCATCAACTTGGTGGTTTTCAAAAACAGGCGCAAGCTGCTCTGTATTACTGATGTCACCAACAATCAGTTCTGCATCGAGGGCGGCATCGTCATTTCCGCGGCTCAGGTTATCGAATACGATCACTTTGTGGCCGTCAGCTTTTAATTGACTGGCCATATGAGAGCCAATGTAACCAGCTCCGCCAGTAACAACGATTGTTTTACTCACGATAAAATTCCTACGTTCCTGTTTTCTTTTGTCGACCAGCTACTCGATTTTTTCTTTTCTTTTGAATCGATTGAAGTGCCATGTTCAGCTTTACTTTCTCGCTAGCACTAAGGTATGACGCTTTGCCCTCGATAACCTGGCCGCTGGCTGTTGATTGTTTTGAATATCGATCGTCTAATCGCCGCTTAAGTGCGTAGCGATGCTTGCGATCACTGGCATTGGTAACTAGTTTGTCCCTGGTTCGTTTATGAAGCTTAGCAGGCATCGGATAAAAAACTGACCCTGTATTTTTCACATTGAGTTGTTGCAGCATACTTATTGGCAATGCAACAAAGAAAATCCAGTACAACTCTCTATTTACCACCAACCTTGCTTCGGAGTAGTTGCTGATCAGCAGCGCTACCGTAAAGCCGAGTACAAATAATACCCCAGCCTGCTGTCTTTGGTACTGACAATAGATAATCTCGATAAGCTGCTGGAGAATCATAATTATAGCGATAGCTGTCAGTGGTATGCCGATTTCTGAAGCAAGCTGTAATATGCCATTATGTGCGTGGTAAACCTTCCACGAAAAACTGGTCAGTGATTGTTGAATCCAAATTGAGTCTGGTGTTGGATACCAAATAGTGCCGTAACCATAACCTGTAAGAGGGCGCTCCTTTATCAATGCCCACGTTTGTGCCCATACCTCACTGCGACCGGTAAGATCACCGGAGCGTCCGATGAGTTCGGCAGTGTCTATATTGTAGAAAGCAAATCCCACTAGCGTGGCGAACATAATGCCGAGCACGACGGTGGCGATAAATCCCAGCTCAAAACGAAATGCCAAATACAGGTATGTCATAACCAGGCCACTGACGACCAAGGCCAGCAGTGATGTTGCCGAAACACTGAAAAATAAAGCGATAAGCCCACAAACCATTGGTGCAAGGCACAGCAGTTTTTTACCAACTGTGTTGACATTGCCCATTACTGTTACGCTTGCCAAAACGGTAATGGTTGCCCAAAAACCTAAGGTATTCTTGGAAGTCATTACGCCACGCCAGACATTACTGCCCTCGTAGCTTTCGATGCCAATTGATGGCACGGTAAACACGGTGACTATGCTAGCGAACATTAACAGCCCGAGTACTGTTGTGGTAATGGCGAGAATACGGGTTAATGGGATGGTGAAGCCGACATAGAACGCAATAATTGTACTGCCTATTAAATGTATGGAGCGCTCCATTGTGAGTGAAGCTTCAACTGACCACATAGCAGAGAAAGCGGTACCAATTAACAAGATGGTCAGTAGGAGCCTGTATCGTATTAACCAGGTAATCCAGTTGATTCCAAAATTGTTAATTAGACCAACCAGTGCTATCAAATAGGTTAAACCCCAAAGCGCGCTTAAGGTAGGTTCAAGTGAAGGCGCCAGTTTATAAGCCAGTGTTAGTGAGGTACTGGTACCTTGTATTAAGGTTAGCACCAGCACCAGCATCGCCAATAGCGATACCTTGATTTCACTGGATAGGGCGGGCTTCGACATTAGCTGGTGAACGCGCTCAATGGTGCACCACGCAATTTTACATACTGATCAACAAGACGCCTGTACAGACGAGGTGCGTAATTTTGTATAAGCTGCCGGCAAACTCCTTTGGTGCTCATTGCTTGCGCTTTGCGCGCCGCGAGCAATAGTCTGAAGCTTTTAAGTGGTGCTGTTCGTGCTAAACCAACACTTTCAAAACGTGCCCGAAATCCGTGCCAGGCTTGCTCGCTCATGTGCGGGCGCTGAGTTTGCATCCAGCGAAAAAAATTGGTGTACTTTTCTGATGTGCCGTCAAAGATAGGTAGCTGTGACAAGGCATCAGCGCTAATTGCATCGGCATACAGCGTTTGCGGTTTTTCCAGCATGTTGAATTTAATGCCGGTTTGAAAACAGTCGATTGCAAACTGGTCGTTATCACCAAAGGTTACTGATTCGTCCCAACTCACCCGATTTTTCAAACTTGCCGGTATAACCATGGTGCTGGTTTGGATAAAGCAGCCCTTTATGTACAAGTAATCGTAAATTGACTCACCATGTTGAATGGCAATATCTGGTTTTACCCAGTAACGATTGACGCCTCGATCAACAATAATTTGTCCATACAACAATTGGTTTTTATCGAGGCTTAATGCTGATTCGCACTGTTTTAAAAAATCAGGGAGCCAAATATCGTCTGAATCAAGAAAGGCGATATATTCACCACGCGCTACGCGCATACCATGATTACGTGCGGCAGCAGGGCCGGCATTGTCTTGTGCCACAATGACAAGGCGCGGATCGGTTAGCCGATTCAATACCTCTAAAGTGTCATCGCTTGAACCATCATCAACCGTCACGATTTCGAAGTCCTTGAACGATTGGTCGAAACACCCGCTCAACGTTTGCTCTATAGAGTGAGCGCGGTTGTATGTTGGAATAACGATCGAATAACGTGGTCGCGCCGACATCAGTGTCCTTCTCCACGGGTGGTAGCCATGCGCAAATGTGCGCTCATTTTTCCCCAGAATTTCCAACGCAACATACGCGCCTGATCGCGTTTGTCAGGCAGTGCAAGCGCAATCAGACTGCTCAAACCTGCCACTGTACCCAATGCTACGGTTTTAATGCCGCGTATGAATGCCGCAATTGGGCCAGGTTCCAGCATTTGCATGACCCGGACGCGAGAATTGGCGATGTTTATGACACGAGACTTCATCCAGTTCTGTGTTAGTCGGTTTGCTGGTACGGCTTCATGCACGATGGCGTTTGCTGCCCAACGCATACTCGCGCCATTTTTTGCTAGTTGAGTAAAGAAAGCCAGATCCTCTCCACCGGATTGTGCAAATGCTGGATGAAAAAACGTTGGGGCCATTGTATTGATCACGTCAGCTTTTATCAGAAAATTGCCAGCTGCCTGCAATTGACAGCTCTGTGCATCGTTGATTCCGAGGTCGGCGCCAAAGTAGGGGTTTTTTTTAATGCTGTCGGGTACGTTGTCGGGAAAATCGGATAGGGTAGGTCCACCTACCACATCGGCATCGGTGGCTTGTTGGACGCGTAGTAATTCACTTAACCATTGCGTTTCAGGACGTTCATCGTCGTCCAGAAAAGCCAGAAAGTCTGGTTGCAGTGTCAGGGCAAAAGCCACTACTTTATTGCGTGCCGGCGAAATCCCTGCTTGTGGTTCAACCATAGCATGCACAGGATAGGGATAGTCTGCGGGTAAACTGTTGCACACTGCTGCACCTTCGCCGTCTGCATCGTTGTCGACTACGCATATTTCAAGATTTTCCGCACCATCGAGTCGGGTCAGTTCATTTAACAACAACCGAATTCCGTCTGGTCTTTTGTAGGTGCACACGCAAATGACTGTCTTCACTTCCAGTCCTTTTTCAAGTGGTTTAGCATAACTCGAGTCAGAAACAGTGCCATGAACAGCTCGGCTGCAAGTATGCCAAGTAGCGTTGATGCAGGGTCAATAAAGTAGAGTAGCAAGGTGACCAGCAAGCCACTAATCAACGCGCCGTAGATACTGGCGCTAGCCAGAATACGAAAGTCACGCATCGCTTGTAGTGCGGCACTTGGTGCATTGTACAAAGCGGCAAACAAGGTGATTGCAAACCAGATGCTGACAATGTATCCCATAGGCTGATCAGCGTATTCTTTGGCGTACATGACCTCTTTGAGGTAAGGCCAACCCAGTAACATACACACACCAAGCGCGAGTACTGCAAGTCCCATCAATATGACGGATTTACCTACCTGCTTTTTCACAGCATCGCCTCGATTTTCGGACAAAGCCAGAGCAATTTCGGGTTTTACCATGTTTTGCCAAGTCATCAATGCTACCCGCACCGGGCCAAACAACACCATACCGGCCGCCAATGGTCCGAACGCTTTCGGTCCATGCGTACCAGTAACAATAAGACCGTGCGCCTGGCTCAAGAACAAGGTTGTCAGAGCCCCCACCAATGCCCAGCGTGATTGTTCCCAGATGTAGCCATACTTTTTGATATTAGCCAGAACAAGCCATCGCCGGCCAGGTCCGTGCAACCGCCAACGTTCAACAAACATTGCTGCAAGATTTGCCGCGGCTAACGCCAATAGAAATTTTGAAACAAGCCCAATTTGAGCTTCAGCGCCGGTACTTATAAATAAAGCGATAATAACAAACGAAATACCTGCTACCACATAGACGATATCGCCAGTGGCTGTGACTAATGGTTTTAATCGTGCGTAACCAAAACTGCGACTGAATTGTCTGGCAGCATAAACGGCCACAAATGCAGTTACTGATAATGTGATTGGTTTAGCCGTTTCTGACACAAACCCATAGACTACGCCAGCAGCAACTAGACACACAAACAGAAGCAAATTGAGCGTGCTGAACATGGCTTCTTGTTCAGCACGTTCATCTTCTTCTTTTATTACGGGTGAATATACAGTTAACGGCGTTGATATGAGCGCGTTGTTCATTGCACCAGCAAACATTGCCAGTAAAAATGCATAGGCATAAATGCCATAATCGTATTGGGGAACGCTGCGGATTAAGTAAAAGCCTAAACCAAAATGAAATCCACTCATCAACGCTTGTGCGCCGACCGACAAGATATATCGCGAGGAGAAGAGTCCGATAATTTTTTTCACGATTAAGATGAGCTCAGTAGCATCGTGGTTGCAGGCTTTAGCTGGTAAGCCTCTACGGCGTTCATCAGAGTCTGGGTTTGTCAACAAAGCGTATGCGAAGCCAATTACGCCCAAGCATTAATGCCAATAAAATTGGCTCGATTAAATACCGAAACGCAAATCGACGAGGGTTTTCCAACAATCTGAAACTCCATTCGAGGCCCAAACGGCCCATCCAGCGAGGCGGTGTTTTAACCGCACCAGCGACATATTCCATGCAGGCACCGCACGTTAACACAGCTTGTGCATTCAGTTGAGCTCGATGTGCATGAAGCCATGCTTCCTGACGTGGAGCGCCAAAGCCGACCAGTAATAAATTGGCGTTGAAATTATTCACTTCTTCGATAACGTCCAGGCTTTCGCCACTTTGCGCACTTTGGTCAAAATAGCCATCATGTCCAGCGATTTGTATACCCGGAACTCGATCTCTGATTATTTGCAGTGCCTTTTGTTGAATATCGGCACTTTGCCCCAGATGATAAACCTTCCAGTTGTTATCGCGAGCCATCTCCATCATTGGCATGATGAAGTCCACATAAGTTATACGATGTTCCCGAGTTAGGGGCAATCCGGCGATTTTATATAGCCCAACGATCGGCATGCCGTCCACAAGCACGGTGGTACCGTCATAGAATCGTCGAAGTTTCTCTGAGGATAGGTAGCTGTAGAGTGAGTGCAGGTTGTGATAGAAAATCGTGCATGGCTCACGATTCTCAATGCTGTGTTTGATCAGTTGGAGGTACTCATCGAGGGTGCCAGGATGCGTAAAGAATCCCAGTAAGCTGCGTTTTTGCAGATTCGAGCAGGCGCTTTCCATTAGAAGTTCTCACAGCTACCGCGTGAAACGCGGTCGTTAAACCAAAAAAGCGGCTGCTGATCGGATTTGTTGAATATCCTAACCAGCGCCGCTTTGTGTTTATTGGTGTTTTGCCAATTGCTGCGTTGATTGACGCAGCAAAAACAACATTAGGTATGCCCTAATAAGCGTTTTCGTGTGTCCAGCCCTTGAAGACGGTCAGCACCAATATTTTAACATCTAGCCACAGGCTCCAGTGCTTAATGTAGTAACGATCGTGTTCGACTCGTCCAACCATATCGCTGACCTTGCTGGTTTCACCTCGAAAGCCATTGATCTGAGCCCAACCAGTGATGCCTGGTTTGACACTGTAGCGAGAGGTCAGGGCTGGAATAACGTATTTGAAGTCTTCATCGAGCTTTAACGGATGTGGACGAGGGCCGACAAGTGACATTGAGCCCTGGATAACGTTAAAAAGCTGAGGTAATTCGTCGAGACTGGTGCGACGTAGAAATGCGCCGACCCGCGTGATACGTGGATCATCTTTTTGCGCCTGACGAAATTCTCCACCAGATTGATACATCGTACGAAATTTGTAGACTTTGATAATTTCACGATTCCGACCGCTGCGGGCCTGGCAGAATAGTGCAGGGCCTGTGCTATCAAGTTTAACGATGATTGAAATTAACGCCATCAGTGGGAATAAAAGCAGCAGAGCAAACGAACCGCAGATGAAGTCTTCTGCACGCTTTGCCGCTGCACCTAAACCTGATATCGGTTTGAGTGTGCTGTTGTCGACCGTAACCAGCGATCGCCAATGGCCAGTGTGGCTTACGCCATCGACTATTGGGGCGTTAGCAGGTACAACTTTGCCAGTTGAGACTATCTTACTAGCTACTTCTACGCTGTTATTGTTATTCATTATTTTCGCGCTTGACACCAATGTCTCCCTTAAGCTCAAACCTCGGTTCGAGTCCGTCATTTAGAAGGAGCATTTTAACCCGAAAGCTAGTGCAATCAGTGCGTTTGAACATGGTTTTGTCACATCAATTCACAAGTATAAAACGCAAAATGTGAGGCAGTAGTTCTCCTGGTCCAAATCATTGATCTACTGCTACTGGTCGTTATTTAGTCGACTTGCTCACGATAGTAGGCATAGTGCCTAGGCGTTGGCGCTGACGAACCATTTAAAATACACCCATTAACGCGTACACCTGAAAACGACAACCGTTTTAAGGCCTCGGTCAGTTGAGGTTCTTTCACTTCGCCTTCCTTGATGACCATGATGCTACTACCAGCGTGCTTTCCTAAAGACATTGCCGTAGCAACACTGAGTACCGGTGGCGTATCGATAATGGCGATATCGAAACGCGGTGCAACCACTTGCATAAACGCACTGAATTCTTTATCGCTGGGCATTTCTCGGCCGGCGTCGCCGCCCATAAAGCCACGCGGTATGCAATACAGATTCTGCACAGAGGTCGGCCTTACTGTTTCTTTCAATTCAGATTTTCCTCTGACAACTTCTGGCAATCCTGGGCCC
>CALIMV010000106.1 GCA_938045275.1 uncultured Granulosicoccaceae bacterium | reverse complement strand
GTTTACGCTGCACGCGCTGTATTGCCAGGTATGATTGCGCGCGGTGAGGGTTATCTTTTACAGATGTCATCTGCGGCCGGGTTGCTAAGCCAGATTGGTGATGCCGCATACTCGGCAACGAAACACGCAGCAATCGGTTTTGCCGAGTCACTGGCGATTACACACGCAGAAGACGGTATTAAGGTTTCGGTCATTTGTCCTCAGTATGTCGCCACCCCGATGCTTGGTTATGCTGATAATGAAGCAGTGGATAGCCTACCCGGCGTGATCACCGCTGAAGCGTTGGCAGAGACGGTAGTCCAGGGTTTGGAACAGGAACGTTTTCTTATCCTGCCACATCCCGATGTTGCCCAGTTTATCCAGTTCAAATCAGCCAATTATGAGAAGTGGTTGAGCGCTATGCGCCGGCTGCGTCGTAAAATTGTTGACGAAGTGGGTACCACTGAATTGGCCGAAATGCATAAACTGGTTTGAAATTACTGATCTCGAAGATCTGGTAGCTATCTTCACTAGTACTCACAGGCTGGATTTACGCGGAGATCGGTCGAATTAATGACTCAGGCAGAAAAGACCGAGTGGATTGATCGGGTAAAATCAGGGTTTCAAAACCGCGTATAGTGGAAAGGGTAGTGTTCAGCCGTTCAGATGGTGAAAAACTACCCAAGTTAAACTATATGTGCCTTTTTACTAGCTAACGACACTCATACTGACAAAATGAAAAAAATTACACTCTATCACTCACCGGGCGCTTGCTCGATGGCACCTTATATTTCGCTTTTGGAGGCTGGTGCTGACTTCGATGTGAATATAGTAAACATAAAAAAAAATGAGCAGTCGAATCCGGACTATGCTGCCATTAATCCGAAAAAGAAGGTGCCATTGCTGGTAGTTGATGGAAACGGACTAACCGAAAATGTTGCCATCCAGTCATGGATTGCAGAAGCTTTTCCCGATGCCGGTTTACTACCCCCAGATAGTTGGGATCACAAACAGGCTCTATCCTATATGGGCTGGTTTGGGGCGGGCATTCATCCACATATCACTCGCCATTTTAAACCTGCAAAATTCACCGCGCATGAAGATGCTCATGACGATCTGAAGGCTAAAGCTCACGTGATGCTAATGGAACAGCTAACACTGGTGGATAGCAAACTGGCTGGCAAAACGTGGTTCTTCGATAATTACTCGTGCTGCGATTCATACTTTTTCTGGATTTATGATCGTTCTTTGGCAGAGGGTTTTGACTTAAGTGGCCTTAAGCACGCTACAGCACACAATGAGCGCATGCGGGAGCGCGAAAGCGTACAAAAAGTCCTTGCCCACAAAGCCACGTGATAGTCGAGCTTCCAAATTAAACTAGCGGGAATAGGGGGCGACCATAAAATGCCGGGCTACGGCCGCTTTTTGGCTATGAATGTTTTGGCTATGCACGTTGTTAAAAAAACTGAAAGCGAATTTCTAACGAATAGGCATGCGTGCTGTCGTTCAGGGTTAGAGAACATTATCTTCGCTACGCAGTTTGTTTTTAAGCAGCTCGGTAACCTGCGAAACTAAAGGATCTAACGTGGCTTGTTTTGATAGGTACAAATTGATGGCGTCCGGTATTTCCATGGTCAATGCCGGTATTCTAATCAGTGTTCCGGCATCCAAACGCGATCTGACTGTGTGCCCCCACCCCAATGCAATGCCACTGCCTTTTTCTGCGACATCCAGGCAAATCTGATACGAACTGAATGTGAGGCCTTCAATTGTTTTATTTTGTATAACCTGAAATGATTCGAGAAAGGTTCGCCAGTCAGGCCAGGCTCTGCCTGTTTCCAGAAAATGCAGAAGAGGTTGATTGGCGAGCTCACTTGCTGTTAACGCTTTGGGCAATTGGTTGGCGAACTCTGGAGAACAAACGGGAAACAAAACGTCATCTCCAATAGGGCTGATACAAAATCTATCCTCGGCCCGGCGTCCGTATTGCAAACCGAAATCGAAATTCTCGTGAATAGCGTCAATGGCTTCCGAAGACGCAATAACGCGAATTTTAGAGTCGGGGCGCAATTGCTGAATCTCCCCGATAACAGGAACGATAAGCGCCTGAGCTAAGCTGATATCCGCGAATATTGTCAATTGCTTTGTTCCGTCAGCTTTTGATCTGAGCATATCGGTTGTTTTTGCGATTTCGCCCAACGAGGTACCCACAGTGGACGCGAAAGTTTCTCCATCAGCAGTTGGTACAACTTCGTACCTCTCACGTTCGAACAATTTCAAACCAAGATACTGTTCAAGCTCTCGAATACGGCGACTGATGCTGGCCTGGGACAACGCCAGCTCGTCTGCAGCGCGCGTAAAGCTTTGGTGCCGATACGCAGCTTCGAAAGCCACTAAAGTCCCCAGGGGTGGTAATCGACGGGAAAATTCAGACATTTGTATTTCAAATACCTTACTGCAAAAAACGCGCTTCTGACAGTAAAAAGAAAGGTGTATATTAGCGGAAAACAAATAGCTGAAGCTAATGGAAATTATGACTTGGTTGGCGAGACTGTCAACTTATATACAAATGGAACCTGACAGCGGGTACAAGTCGATTCAATTTATTAACATCCATGTGCATCATGCTGCAGCGCAAGTACAACCCCAATCGTTTTTCGAATCGATTGGATCCCCTCCCGCCAGCGAAGATGGCATTTTCTGATGAATAACACAAATAAATTTAGCGAATTTGCTCGTTTGCACCAAGATAAAGAGTTCTTTGTTATGCCGAACCCCTGGGATGTCGGTTCAACACGAATTTTTTCTCAGCTTAGTTTTAAAGCATTGGCAACCACGAGTGGGGGCATGGCCTATTCACTCGGCAAACCTGACGGTCAAGTCACCAGAGACGAAGCCATAAAACATTGTTGTGATATTGCGTCTGCAACAACGTTGCCTGTGTCGGCAGATCTTGAAAAAGGCTATGGTGATTCTCCAGAATCGATTGCAGATATGATCACCGCGATTGCAACAACCGGGGTGGCCGGTTGCTCAATTGAAGACTATACCGGAAATCCCAATTCGGCTATTTACGACAGTAGTCTGGCTGTCGAGAGGATACAGGCTGCGCATGAAGCGCGGCTTAAATTGGATAATGACTTTGTATTAACCGCTCGTTGTGAAAAATTTCTTTGGAATGAAAAAGACCGTGATGCAGTAATTGAAAGACTTCACGCATTTGAATCGGCAGGTGCTGATGTACTATTCGCACCGGGAATGGAAGATCTTCACGATATTGAGCTATTGTTACACTCCGTTTCCAAACCCGTCAATGTGATTATGTCATCGCCCGATTTAACCTATGGACTCGATGAGTTAAAGGAGCTTGGTGTCACACGAGTAAGCATAGGCTCTTCTATCGCGCAATTGGTGTATGGCAAAGCCATTACCGCCATAAAAGAACTCGCGGAATCGGGTACATTTAATTTTGTCCATGATGCGATGGATTACGAGGAGCTGGAAGCCTGGTTTAAGTAGCTGTAAACCGTGCTTGTGGCAACTTTCTGTTAACGAGGCTTATACCTTAAAAATTTAAAAGATAAATTGCGGTAGTCAGCGATGGCACCAATGACTTGGGGCTACTATAGCGTGTTATTTTGCCAATTGAGATAGCACCGGTATCGTTACCTGTGCGGCTTCGGTGCAGATAATGGTTGAGCGTTAGCTGCGAGAATCACTGAGCGAACCGGTTCGGATTTTTCTGCCCATTATCATGTCGGCTTTGCCTTAATAAGTGCCGCCGTTTGATGCTCGCGAATGGCAATGTAGACGCCGCTGCCTGCAATGATTAACCCTGCAAACCAAGTCCGTACCGTAGGTACGTCTGCAAAAAACAGATACCCAATCAATGTTGCCCATATGAGATAGCTGTATTCAAAGGGGGCCAACACGCTGGCCTGGGCTAAGCGGTAGGCCGAGGTAATGCAAACAATGCCAACGGTGAATAGCAGACTGGTTATGAATGTCAGTACCCAGACGCTGGTATTCATTGTATTCCACGGTTGGGCAATGGACGCCCAGATACCTTGATCATGCGGTGTTGCCGGCCACAGATGGACCAGTATGGATGCCAGTAAACAGAAAACCGCATAGCTAAGGGCTGTGTAAAACACAATAGTCAACGTGTGATCTCTGGTATCGAACAATCGCGTGACGATTGGTATGAACGAGTAAAATAGTGCGCTGGCCAGCGGGAGTGCTGCTATAGGTTGAAAAATGTCAGACCCTGGATTAAGCATGTATACCACTGCTGTAAATCCGATGGTAACAGCAACCCAGCGACGCATACCAACCTGTTCTCCAAGCATGGGAACAGACAATGCTGTGACGAACAGTGGCGCTGTCATATACACGGTTGCTGCATCGGCAAGCGGTAAGTAACTTAGTGCAAAATAATAGTTTGTAAAAGCGGCGAAAGCTAAAAATCCTCTTAGAAACATTAGCGCACGCCTATCGGTATTCAGGAACTGCCAGCCGAGTTTGTATTTCGCAATACAACCAAGAATGCACACGACGATAAGAATTCGCCAAGTTAGAATCTGTAATACAGCATGGCTTTCGGTCAGATACTTAACCATAGCATCCTGCACGGTGAAAACGAGGAGTGCCAACAGTAGAAAAAAAATACCGCGAAGTGTCATTAGTAGCGTTTATTCGCTTGAAGAACGAGTGTCAACAAACGCCGTAGGCTTATAGAAACCAATCGGCGTTGATCATTTAGTCGACCCGCATTGATGTCGGATAGAGTCGCAGCTTAGCTAATCGATGCCGCAGCTTCGCACATGTTTCGTAGTTTTGCTATAGCAAGTTCTCGGCCCAGCAATCCCAAGCCGCAATCAGGTGCCGCGAAAAGGCGCTCTTTGTCAATGTGCTCAAGTGCAGCCAGCAGCCGTGAACGAATATGTTCAACAGACTCGATTTCACTCTTGGCAATGGCTACTACACCAAAGATAACGATGGTGTTTTCTATTTCTTCTAAAAGCACAAGGTCATTAGGTCGGTGTGCATCTTCAAATGATACAGCATCAATTTTGGCGTGGTCGATAGCTTTGGCTAATTGCCTGTACGCGTCTTGATCAGCTTTGGGATAGTCTGGGTGATCCAGCCTGTCTGGATAACCGCAACACATGTGTACAGTACGAGTTACCGTGCCGGGGCATTTGTGGAACGCACGTTCCAGATTGTCAAAGCCATAGTCCAACGCATCTTTTGGCCTGCGAGCAAACAATGGTTCATCAATCTGTATATGCTTGCATCCTGCATTAGCAAGCGCTAATACTTCCGAATTAAGTGCCGTGGCAATATCCGCACCCAGCTTCGCCGGGTCGTGATAAAAATCGTCCGCGTTAGTGTCAGACACTGTCATCGGGCCGGGCATGGTGATTTTTACGGGTTTTTCAGTATACGCTTGAGCACGCTGCCATTCTTTAACCATGAATGCCTGCTTAACAGAGACTGGCCCATTAATGGTTGGCAGTGCAGCAGAGTAGGTGCCTCCGCGCACCTCTTTTGTTGTCAGGTTTTCAAAATCAAAGCCGTTTAAGTGACGGCAATGATAATGAATATAATTTTCGCGAGGAATCTCACCATCCGTTGGGATATCAATGCCTGCCAGCAATTGATCTTCAACTGCTTGTTTGACGCCTTTGCTGATGATGGTTTCTGCATCCTCGCCCATGGCTTGCATGGCTTCTTTCCAATGCTTGGTTGGATCGGAGGTGTCGGGGCCTGCCGGAATATTGAACCAGTCTGGTAGATTAACGAAATCCGGTTTCGGATAAGCGCCAATACAAGTGGTGGTCAGGCCCATGGTTGTCTCCATTTTTGGCAAATACATGTTGCGAATGTATGCCTGATAAAGTTTAGTCTGACTTAGGTGCTAAATTGTCAGTATCGAAAATGTTATTGAAATTCTCGGTGCCGGTGCGAGGTGCTTCTTCGTCTTTTTTGTCTTGCTCACCATTCTCTTGCTCACTGTCGTCTTTCGGTGCAAGGTTATCAGTGCTGAATATGCTATTAAAGTTTTCAGTGCCTGTACGGGATGGGTCATTTTCAGGTTCCCCAGTAGTTTCAGGGGCATCTTCTGCAGGTGCAAGGTTATCTGTGTTGAAAATACTATTAAAGTTCTCTGTACCTGTGCGGCCTTCTTTTTCTTCTCGCTTTTGTTCAGCTTCTTGCGCTTGTTGGGCAGCTTCGACATCGCGCTTGGCCTGGTTGCGTTCCCGCAGCGCTTTGATTCGTTCCTGGGTAGCTCGTTGCTTCTCAGTTTTAACAGCAACTTTGCATTCCTCAACTCCCATGGTGCCTGCCATGAAAGTTGTGCCAACACCTGCAACAACAATCAAAAAAATCATGATCAAAGCAGGGTCGAAATACCAAGGAGTCTGTTTACCGATGCTCAGCCTGTTGCCGGCGGCAACCTCTGCAGCCAATTTGCTGCGCGCAATTTCACGGCGTTTGAGTATTTCATGCACGGCTGCACCGATCAGTGTCAGTACGACAATGACAACAGCTAGTGCACTAATGGATGGGTCGATACCGTAGCGCACTTTACTTGCAAGCACTGTAGTAATGGTGCTAGTAGAAATTGCGGTGAATACGGTAGTGTTGTAGTTCTCGAACGATGCGAGAAACGCCAGTACTGACGCTGACGCAATAGCCGGAGCCAGGAATGGCAGTAATATCTTTTTGAATGTCTGCCAGTGCGTAGCACCTAAATCAAGAGCGGCTTCTTCTTGAACGGTTTCGAAGCGCTGTAAACGAGAAATAAACACCAGCATGGTGTACGCCGCAATAAACGTTGACTGGCCAATGATTGTCAGGAAGAAGCCGTTGTAAAAGAATGAGTCTCGAGATGCACCAAACATGACGCCGACGCGATCCCAGAATAAGAGGGTAGAGATACCAAGCACAACACCTGGCACGAGAATAGGCGATATGACAATCGTGTAGTACCAAGGCCGTACTCGCTCTTTTACCTGAGTCAGCATCAGCGCACCTGCCAAGCCAAGTGGTACGGAGAGACAGACGACACCCAAGCCGATAAATAAACTGTTCCTCAGGCCAGTGAGTAATCGTTTGTCTTCTGCGAGTACTGAAAACCATTCAACAGTGAAGCATTCCCATGGCGTCACTCTGGGAAAGGCAGAGCTATTGAACGCCGTTATGCCCATGATGATGAGTGGCCCAAATAAATAGGCGAAAAACCCTAATACAAAGAAGAGGACAAACGCTTGGCGAATTCTATCCGAGTTCACCGGGCAATTTCACCAAGTTTGACCTTAAAGATTCGCATCATCAGCAGCACAAAAATTATGCAGGCAAGCAAGAGTACAAGCGCATAGGCCGACCCACGCGCCCAGTTCGCCGAATTGTTAAACGCCTTGTAGATGATTTGAGTGAACCACAAACTGCTTGGGCCACCCAGAACTTGTGGTGCTGCCAAGGCACCTGCGCTCAGCATAAAAACCATGGTACTTCCGGAACATATACCAGGTTTGGCATGCGGTAACACAATGCGCCAGTGAATGCGCCACCACGGTGAACCCATATCACGAGCCGCTTCTATTTGATTTTTGTCGAGGCTTTCAATGGCGTTGTAGATCGGGAATATCATTAGCAATATATAGGCATAGCTCAGGCCGCTATACAGTGCGACATTCTCACGAACGAAATCATAGGGTTGATCGATCAGGCCAACAGCCATCAGAGCGTTATTGATCAAACCGCTGGTACCAAACAATACCTTGAATGAGAATGCCCGCAGAATTTCATTAATCCAGAACGGAATAATCAGTGACATGATCATTAAGCGGGCCCATCCACCCCTGGCAACATGCGCAAGGTAATACGCGACCGGGTAGCACAGGCACAAATCAATTATCGTGACAAATACAGCAGCGAGTATGGTTCGACCAAAAACACTTAAATCGATGGTATTGAATTGTTCGGCAGATTTTGAACTGCCGTACAACAGGTACTTGTAATGTTCGAGAGTGTAAACGTGTTCTTCGCCTCCCCATTTAGGCGGAGGAACGTTTGCGCGCAGTGAGAAGTCCACCATATACAGCTGCGGCAGGATGATCATGAAGACCATCCACAGCAGTACCGCGGCTAACAGGAACATGCCGACGCCAATGCCGTTGCGGGTGAAGTAGTTTGCCCAGTAGTTAAGCATCTGGATTATTCCGCTGCCAGTTGGCCAGTGGGTAACGCGATAGCCGAGGTTTCGCTAAAGCCAAGCTCGATACGATCGCCAACTTGATGTTTAGTTGCGCGCCCATCGTTAATACTAGAGCGAGTAATACGTGGACCACCATTTGGCAGCTGTACATGTAACTGCCATAAATTGCCTTCGAATTCGGTTTGTAAAACTTCACCACTTATTCTGTTAGCGCTATCGCTTTGGGCATTTTCAATGGCTTCGGGTCGTACAAACACCATGGCATCATCGCCCACTCGCAATTGATCTTGATTGTTGCGTTGGATGGGTCGTGCACAAAATTCGCCATACGGTGTTTCGACAACGGCGGCCGATTGATCAAGGCGGTTAACCTTGCCTTGGAAAACATTGTTTTCACCAACAAACGATGCGACGAATGCGGTTTCCGGTGAGTCGTATATGGTGCTGCCATCGGCTACTTGTTCAATTAAACCTTCTCTCATCACAGCCACGTTGTCGCTCATGGTTAGGGCTTCGCCCTGATCGTGGGTGATATAAACGAATGTAATACCGACGCGTTGTTGGATGGCGCGTAGCTCTGTGCGCATATGCTGACGTAGCTTCAGGTCAAGCGCCGAGAGCGGTTCGTCGAGCAACAAGACATCGGGTTCAGCTGCGAGTGCACGTGCAATGGCCACACGTTGTTTTTGCCCGCCGGAGAGTTCGCTTACGCGTTTGTCGCCTTGACCGGGCAGTGCGATAAGGTCGAGCAATTCATCAGCTCGCTTACGTCGCTCGAGTTTGGACATACCTTTCACTTCAAGAGCGAAGGCAATATTTTCCCAAACGCTCATGAGCGGAAACAGTGCAAGGTTTTGAAAAATCAGGGCAGTTGGTCTGCGATTCGGACCAATGCCCGCCATGTCTTTACCACCAATCAGAACGCGGCCTTGTGATGGGGTCAGAAACCCGGAAATGGCTCGAAGTAATGTGGTTTTTCCACAGCCAGATGGGCCGAGGAAGCTAAAAAACTCACCATCTTCAATATGGATATTCGCCTCGCGGGCGGCGACAAAATCACCAAAGCGGATCCATACATCGTCAAGCGTTACGTCTGCACTCATTTATAGCGGTCTTTAGTGTTCTTGGCTGTCGATACCCCGACCTGAGCGGCCGAGGTACGTGTAATGGCTTTAAGCAGCCTGGAACTTATTTTCGTACTCAGTTCGCACGTCGGCGTACCACTGAGGCTCTGCAGGCCATGGGTTCAGGTTGGCCAAAGCTTCACCCGGGTAGGCTGAGCTGAAGTTAGTCTTATATTGGTCGCCGGCAAATTTGTCAGCGCCGAGTACAGCAGAGTTGTAGCCGTGAGTGTCAATTGCGACACCTGCAGGTTCAGCTTTGTAGCAAAACTTAATGAACTCATAAGCTTGTTCGCTGTTTTCGGCAGCGGCTGACAATGACATGCCATCAACCCACGCCATAGCACCTTCTTTAGGCGCTTGATAAGTAACAGGCTCACCGGCAGATTGTAGTGATAAAGGTGGGCCGTCCCAGGTTTGACCAACAATAACACCATCATTGAGAAAACCGTTTTTCTGGGTATCAGCGTCGTTCCAGGTGAGCTTAAGATTTTTCTTGTTGTCCACACAGAACTTCAAGATTTGATCCCACACCTTACGCATGGTGTCTTCATCTTTATAAGCAGCCCAAACAGAACCTGGCTCCATTAGCCCGGCGGCTTCCATGTGAAGACCTGCGCCAAGCATACCTGAATGAACACGCATCATGGTTTTGCCTGCATTGGCTTCATCCCAAACATCGCCGTAGCTGGGTATGCCATCTTTTGGTTCAAACAAATCGGTACGCCAACCGATACCTTCAGTACCCCAGATATGTGGCAACCAATGTGAACCTTTGTCTGCAAAGTTCCACTCAGCCAGGCCTACCTTAAGCATTGAAGGGTTGGCATCGTCGATATTATCAATCTTGTTGTAGTCCCAAGCTTGTAGCAACTCAAGTTCGCTCCACTGGCCTGACCGATTGTTGGTCGGTGAACAGATGTCAACACCTGCGCCTTTGGAGGCTTTCATTTGATTGATGATTTCTTCGTTGGAGCCGATGCCGGTGTGATTAAGTTTGATACCGGTATCTGCCTCGAAGTTCTCTTTCCAACCATCTGGAAGATAATCGGACCACATCAGCACATTGAGTTCGCCCGACGATGCCAATACTTTGGGGCTGACAATCCAAGGCCCGACGGCAGCCGCTGCGGCTACCCCCTTGACGAACTGTCGGCGAGTGGTTTTCGGAAGTGCAATTTTTTTAGTCATGTAAATATATCTCCTGACGGTTTGATGCTTGTTCAAAGGCTGTGGACTAGATTAAAGCGAAATGTCCCCAATTGCAAAAGCTAGTTGGTTTGGTATGCCTAAACCTTGGAAACTGTGCTGAAGTCGCGTTTTGACACAAAAATACGGCGGAGCGTGAAGCTCCGCCGTGAAAGTAGATCAGACTGAACTATTACTGAACACAGGTATCGATGTTCTCGTTATCGCAAACATCAAGGCCTGTGAAGATGGGATCTTCAACTGTTTTGCCTTCAACGATATCTTTCAGGATGTACATCGATTTGTATCCCATTTCGTAAGGGCGTTGTCCTACCAGACCGTTGCCAAGTCCGTCTTTAGTCTGTTCAAGTTGCATTGGCAGCGTATCCGCGACAACAATGGTCATTTCTCCGCTTTTCATTTTCTCGGCATAGGGCTCAGCGGCTTTGCGGTAGGCATTATCGAACCACTGCGTGAATGCGCCGGTTGAAATAAAGGCCGTTAGATCAGGGTTGGCAGCCAGTATGTCTGTCATGCCCTGAACTGCGACGTTGCCATCGTCGTTGGTGATGAGCGGACATCCTGAAATTTCATTCCAGCCGCCTTTACCTGCCAGTGCTTCACCTGGAGGAGTGCCTGTATCTTCACCAGCAAGTGTATCTCGTGCACCTTTTAATCGCTCATTGTGATTAGCAGCCGAGGCACCACCGGTTTGCAGACACAGTGTTCCACCATCTGCGTGACGGGCCTGAACCAGTTTAGCGAGATTGACACCGATATCGTAGTTATTGGTACCAACATACGTAGTGCGCAAACCTTTATCTTCCTCGAGCAGATCAGAGTCCCAGGTCATTACAGGAATACCGGCATCGGCTGCCGCTTTAAGTGCCTTTGCCATTGCAGGCGCATTGGACGGAGCTACTGCAATGCCGTCTACACCTTTAGTGATGAGATCTTGAACAATCTGGATTTGCTCGAGCTCAGTGTGCTCACCCGGTCCGATGTACTCACACGTTACATCTGCCAACTCATCCTGTGCCTTGTAGCAACCGTCACGAGCCAGATCGAAGAACGGATTGTTCATCGCCTTTGGTACCAATGCAAATGTGTAATCCGCCTGCGCCGCAAAGGGTGCAATCATGGCGGCAAGTGCTGTTGCCGTAAGTAGTTTTTTCATAGTTTGATAACTCCTTTTTTATGATAAATAGGACGGCTGCTACCGTCCGCGGTTGCGTATCTGTTCAAGCAATACCGCAAGTATCAGGAACAGACCTACAAAAAACTGTTGCCAAAGCGCAGGAATACCCGCCAGCAACAGTGAATTCCTAATCAACTCAACCAATGCCGCACCAATTGCTGCACCGAACGCGTAAACAATGCCTCCCATCAGATTAGCGCCACCAATAACGGTGGCAGCAATAACGTTTAATTCGTAACTGACTCCCATGCCGTTAGTGGCAGACCCTGTGTAACCGATAAACATAAAAGCGGCTAAACCTGTACACATGGAGCAGACCACATAGACCGACACGATCATTCTTTCTACCGGTATTCCGGCAAGCTTGGCCGCGTGCGCGTTCCCGCCGATTGCAACCACCCAACGCCCCCAGGTTGAATACTTCCAAATCCACCAGAATATCAGCGTCATTACAATGAGCAACCACACAACGTTTGGTACGCCAAGCATGCTCTCGCCACCTATCCATTCAAAAAGCTCCATGTCTGGGCCGAATTCGTAAATCATTTTATTGTTAGAGAGCACCATGGCGATTGATCGTGCCATCGCAAGCATTCCCAGCGTGACAACAAACGGAGCCATTTTCAGATAGGCGATTAGAAATCCATTGATGAAGCCGACAATGGCAGCGGTGAGCATGCAGACAATAAACCCCATTTCTATTCCCCAGCCTGACTGCATGGTGAGCCCGAGGGTAATGGCACATAACCCGAGTAGAGAACCGACAGACAGGTCGATTCCTGCTGTACATATAACTGCAGACATCCCCAGCGCCATGATGCCGAAGAAGGCAAAATTTCTGGTTATGTTGAACATGTTTCGTTCAGTCATGAATGCATCGGACACAAACGTCATCACTGTTGCGATACATAGGATGGCCACAAACACCCAGAACGGCTGGGTTCTTATAATCGCTCCAATTGCGGAGACTTCTTGTCGCTGTGTGATGCTTGCATCTATTGCAGCGTGATCAATCTGTTTATCAGACCCAGTGCTGGTTTTTTTTGTTGTGTTGTTCATGCTGCCTCCACTGCGCCGGTGATCAATCCTGTTACTTCCTCGGTACTGGTTTGGTCGATGCTTTTATCTGCGACCTTTATTCCGCGCCTTAACACAGCAACGCGATCACAGACTTCAAAAACATCTGGCATCCGGTGTGACACAAGAACAACGGCATGACCTGTGTCCTTGAGTCGTTTAATCAGAGATAGTACTTCTGCAACCTGACGCACTGAAATTGCCGCGGTAGGTTCATCCATTAAAACCAGCTTTGGGTCAGACAGGCGAGTGCGTGCAATGGCCACCGCTTGTCGTTGTCCGCCAGACATCTGTTTAACGAGATCGCGAGGGCGTGTTTCGGACTTGAGTTCGGTAAACAATTCGCCTGCACGTTCGTTCATGCCGCGATAATCAAGCATGGAAAATGGCCCGATTTTTTTCTTGAGTTCACGACCCAGAAAGACGTTTGCGCTCGCGGTCAGGTTGTCGCACAGCGCGAGATCCTGGTACACGATTTCTATTCCGGAATTGCGTGCATCAAGTGGTTTATTAAATGAAACAAGGTTTCCGTCGATACGAATGTCGCCGCTGGTAGGCGGAAAATTACCCGCGATAATCTTCATCAGCGTTGATTTGCCGGCGCCGTTGTCGCCCATCAATCCGACTGCTTCTCCGGCTTCGATGGCCAGATTTACTCCCTGCAGCGCACTGATCGCCCCAAAACGCTTGGTTATCTCTTTTAGCTCTAGAAGACTCACGATTTCCCCTCAGTTTTACTGACCCGCGTACGCGCACCCCATTGCGAATACATGCGTAGAGTTAACTTAACTGATTTGACCGTCATTTCCGAGGAATAAAGTGCGTTTTTTGGGCTGCTTGATCTGATTGACATGCGCCCTTGCTTCCGTAAACTTTGCATGCGTGTTGCACGTTGCGAGCAGTGGCGATTCAGTTCCACTCTAGGCCATTAACTCAGCGACGCTCACCAGGCGATTTTCAGCTATAGACAGGTATGCCGCTTCGGCGAGAATCAGTGCGCGGCGTCCGTCTTCAAATCCGACTTCCGGCGTTTTGCCGTTTTCAATACAATCAACAAAGGCGCTGATTTCGGCCATAAAAGCTTCTTGGTAGCGTTCAATAAAAAAGTACTGATACGGTGCGCTGGTCTCGGTGGTGTTTGATGTGTAGCGTTTTACTTCATGCGGCTTACGGTTGTCGCTTTGCAGCATGCCAGTTGTACCGAGTAACTCTATGCGCTGGTCATAGCCATAAACAGCAGTACGTGAGTTGTTGATGTGACACTGCTTGCCATCTGCGGTGCGCAGAATAATCATAGCGGTATCGACCTCATTAAGCTCTGCGCCGAGCACCGGGTCAATCAGCGCACCGGCCACTGCAAAAACTTCCGTCGGCTCGTCGTCAAGCATAAAGCGGGCAAGATCAAAATCGTGAATTGTCATGTCGCGAAGTAGTCCACCTGCTGTTTCCAGATAGGAACGCGGTGGCAACTCCGGATCTCGGGAAGTGATAATAACTTGGTGCAATTGACCGATTTCTCCGGCCAGCATGGCCTCCCGGGCGGCACGATGACCAGGGTCAAAACGCCGGTTAAATCCGAGTTGTACAGGAACACTGCTTGAGCTAACAGCTGCAGCACACTTATTCACCCGCTCCAGACTGAGGTCGATCGGTTTTTCACAAAGCGCGGGTTTTTCAGCGGCGACGGCTTGCTCTATGTAGTCAGCATGGGTTTCAGTGGCGCTTGCTATGAGCACTGCATCCACCTCTTTGGAAGCAAACACGTCGTCTGCTGAGGTAGCAACGGGTACACTGCAGGCATTGCCGATTGCCTGAGCCGACGGTGTGTGTGAATCAAAAACCATCGCCAGAGAAGCACCCGGATGAGCAATCACATTTGCTGCATGCATTTGACCGATGCGGCCGCAGCCAAGCAGTGCGATTTTAATCATCTTTCTGCCTCAATCCGTTTAGTGCCAATTATCATAACGGCAATATCTATTGTGCCGCAAGAAAAATAGCGAATATACATTCTTGGCAATAGTTGTTCTAATTCAATTGGGTCTGTGGACGATGTACCGATTCCAATCTGCAAGTGCATAGAACAGGAGACAAAACGGTATGAATAGTTTGAGTGGAAAAATTGCGGTAGTAACCGGAGGTACGCAAGGGCTAGGGGCTGCTATCGCGCGTCATTTTGCCGATTGTGATATCGCCGGTATCGTTATCTGCGGTCGCAGCACAGATAAAGGTCAGGTGGTAGCTGCACAAATCACTGAGCGAACCGGCGTTGCAGTGCATTTTGTGACGGCCGATCTGGGTGTGGTCGCAGACTGTAGGCAAGTCATTAGCGAGGCAGGCAAACAGTTTGGACGGATAGATATATTGGTTAACGCTGCCGGGCTGACCGATCGAGGCAATCTACTGAACACCTCAGAAGAACTGTTTGATCGCATGTTTGCAGTCAATACCCGAGCGCCGTTTTTTCTGATGCAGGATGCCGCCAAAATCATGATTCGCGACAGTATTGAAGGTAGCATAGTCAACATCGGCTCTGCATCTGCTCTTGCCGGTCAGCCGTTTATAGCACCTTACTGTGCTTCTAAAGGGGCATTGGCAACGCTAACTAAAAACTCCGGCTATGCATTAATGCGAAATCGTATCCGGGTGAATCAATTGAATATCGGCTGGATGGCATCCGATGGAGAAGATCGCATACAACGTGAGTATCACGGTGCTGACGAAAACTGGCTTGAAGATGCTGCAGCGGCGCAGCCATTTGGTCGATTGATTGACCCCGAAGAGGTAGCAAGGTCAGTTGCCTTTTTGGCATCAGATGATAGCGGCATGATGACCGGTTCGGTTATTCACTATGATCAGTCGGTTTGGGGTGGTTATTCATTTGCACCACCCAGTCCGGATGAACCACTCTCAGAATAACAGGCTGCTGCTAATAGTCACGTTAGTGTCAAGCACGCGGTATTGTCGAATCGCGTTAGTATGAAAGTACAACACGGCACACGGGTCTTCATCGGTACTCGTTAATATTCAGTCGGTTGAGCTTTATCGATCAACACTAAAATTTGCGTCTGTCGTCATAATTATGGATACTCAATGGAATCCACTTTAACCGGAAGGTGAGTCGTGTTGAAAAAGAAGCAGAAGATTGGCTTGTTATCACTGATTGTTGCAAGCGTTGTGCTAGGGATGACGCAGGCACAGGGAACCGGGCTAACGTCCTGGAAGTCGGGCAATAATCACGACCGAATCATTCAGATTCAAAACGAGGGTGGAACGCGAGACGCTGTGGAAGGCGTTGAGGTTGCGTATTACAGCAACTCTTCATTCCGGGTAACCTCTCCGAAGGGCATCTCCATCATCGTCGACCCATGGCGTAACGATCCATCAGGCGCATGGGGACTTTGGTACCACGTGGAGTTCCCGGCTGCAGAAGTTGATATTGGCATGTCCACTCATGCTCATTTCGACCACGATGCGCTCGATAAAATCGACGCAAACATGCTACTCGATAGAATGGGTGGTACGTTCGAACTGGGTGATGTAAAGATCACCGGCTTCGCAGACAAGCATCAGTGCGTTGCTCCAGGACTTATTCCCTGGACAGAAGCAGTAAAACAATTCGAAGGCCGTGACGATCCCTGTACCGATAATTTCCGCCACATGGATAACACGATGTATCTCATTGAAACCGGTGATATGCGCCTGCTAATGTGGGGCGATAACAGACCGGAACCAGCTCCCGGACTGCTGGATAAAATTGGTGATGTAGATGTTGTGTTTGTGCCAGTCGATGGCTCGCGTCATATTCTCGATTACGAACAGGCAGATGCGGTGGTTGAAATGACCAAAGCCAAAATTGCGATACCGCATCATTATCTGGTTCCAGAAACCACTTATTACACCTCAACATTACTGCCGGCCGATGAGTGGGCTAAAACACATGACAATACGTTCCTTGATTCACCTTCGGTGGTTATAACCAAAGCCGATCTTGAAGGGAAAGAGGGCCATGTCTATTACTTTGGCTCACACAATATCGTGACGGCTGAATTGGCGGCTGCTGAAAAATAGTGATCGTGTTTACAACTGGCTTAATCGGAATTGATTGCGTTTCTACTTGATTCCTGCTGCATTGTTTTCACGTTGTTCTTGTCAGCGTAAATCACTTCGCTGGTTACTCTTAACTGTGGCGCTGGTTGTATCCAGCGCCTCAGTCGCTCACTTCAAGCTCAATCTCAATATACGGATAATTCACGTAGCGCATCAGGCTGATGGGCTAGCTGTGTATATGCGTTTGCCAATGCCTTATCTGGTTGCTGATCTTGCCGGCGAGGAGCGCGACGATGGCAGCAGAGAACCTGCACCTTTCACCACCAATGCGCTCATTGATGGTGAATGGATGCACTACGTCGATTACGAAGCTATTGAGCGAAACGCTCTGGGGCTTGGAGAATTGGCAGCGTCCGGACATGCGATCACATCCGGTAAATCTGAATATCAGTCCGAAGTTATCGACGTTCGTGTTTATCGTGGTATTTCTCAACCGCCGTTTAGCACATTGGAGGAGGCTGAGCTGGCGTTTCAAGTTTCCGAACAGGAAACAGTATCGCCGCCACCGTTTGTTGGCGATAGTGTGGTTGATGTGTTAATTCACTATTCCACAGCAGATTCTGTTTCATCGTACAGCCTTTCCAGTTCGCTTGACCCGGGTTTGGAAGGGCAGGAAGATACCGCGAACCTTATTGTGGATTACACAGGCGACGCGCCGGCTGTGTTCAGGGTTCGTGGCTTGCTTCACGAACCGGTTGTTATTTCCAATTCAATTTGGAAAGCGGCTAAAACGTTTATCGTTGAAGGTGTCAGACATATTCTGACAGGGTACGACCATGTCCTTTTTGTTGTTTGTCTGGTATTGGGTGCAACGCTAATATCGACATTGGCATGGCGAGTAACGGGATTCACTATTGGTCATAGTGTCACGTTAACGCTTGGTTTTTTCGGCTATGTGCCTACGGCTGCATGGTTTATACCGCTAATTGAAACAGGCATTGCGCTGTCGATTATCATGGCGGCACTGTTGGCATTGAACAGCCACCCGATAAAAGCATCGTCAAAAAGCGGTTTTATTTTAACAACGCTTGTTGGCATGGTTCACGGCCTCGGATTTTCCTTTGTATTACAGGAGATATTAAGCGTCACCTCATCGAATATCTGGCTTAGCCTGCTTTCGTTCAACGTTGGGGTGGAAATAGGGCAGCTTGGCATCGTATTGCTGTTGTGGCCTGTGCTTTATCTGATTGGCAAGCGCTTACCGCACAGGTTAATGGCAGTTAAATGGATTATCGCGTTGCCGTGTATTGTCATTGCTGCCTTCTGGGCAGGTCAGCGGATGCTGGGGTTGATCAATACCATCTAGACAATGCCGCACGATGGATGTGCGGAGAATAGGGCAATTCATCTGGACAAAGCAAACATCAGATGTTTCAATAGCCACATGTCTGAACTACTGTTTTATGACCTGAAAGACACCAAGGGCGTCACCCCCGGCCTGGCAACGCAAGTTTGCCGCGAACTTGGCCGCCGTATCGTAACCGGTACCTACGCTGAAGGCGCTCTGATCGACGACGAAACAAAGTTGGCAGAGCGTTTCGGCGTCAGTAAGTCTGTTATCCGAGAATCCATCAAGTTACTGGTAGCAAAAGGTCTGCTGGATGTGCGGCGCGGCAGCGGCACTCGGGTTCGTGGTCGGCACCAGTGGATGTTGCTCGATGATGATGTGCTGGCCTGGCACCAGTCAGTGACGCCAAAGCCTGATTTTCTGCGCCAACTCATGGACATGCGACGCATGATGGAGCCAAAAGCGGCGAGCTGGGCTGCAGAGTTCGGTACCCAATCCGGGTTAGACGACATAGCAGCAGCTCAGAAGAAAATGGCATCCAATGCTGCATCAGTTGAAGACTACGTTGTTGCCGATGCGCAGTTTCATCAGTCAATTTTAAGGGCTGCAGGGAATGAATTTCTTCGTAGTCTGGAGGGCGTTGTTTTTTCCGCGTTACTCACATCCATCAAGCTAACCAATAAAGACCCGCGCGAAAACGAAATGTCGATTCCGCTTCATCAAGCTGTTATGACCGCCATTCTTGATGGTGACTCGATAGCAGCTGAGCAAGCGATGTTGGCGCATCTTGATGATACGACAGCAAGACTGGGTGCTGTTGTAGAAGGATTTGTTACCAGGAGTTAGTAGATACGATTGCAAGTGGTTCACGCAAAGGTTGTGATACTGATGGCCAGCTAAAGGCAGGCCGCTTAATAAAAGAGGGAGAAAACCATGTTTAAAAAAACGAAACGTATTTTACTCGCTAGTTCGATTGCGTCCATAGCATTCATGGGTGCATCGTCAGCATTCGCGGCAGATATGGTCGCACTGTTGTTACCGGAAAATGTTAATCCTCGTTGGGAGTCGCAAGATGCCAAAGCGTTCCTAGAGAAGATGAGTGAGCTTGCGCCTGATGTAAAGGTTGAAGTGTTCAACGCCAACAACGACACAGCAGTGCAACAACGTCAGGCTGAGCAGGCACTAACACAAGGGGCCAAGGTATTGGTCGTGATTCCGATTGATGGTGAAAGCTCTGCCATTATTGCCGATACAGCAGCGGAAGAGGGAATTCCTACCATTGCATATGATCGTATGATTAATTCAAAGAACACAAAGTTCTGGGTACAAGCCGATCTGGAAGGAATGGGTTTTGATCAGGCAACTCATGTTATTGAAAATACTAAAGAGGGCGATACCTTAGTTCTGCTGAAAGGTTCACCTACCGATCCGAATGCGGCGGTTATTCATAATGGTCAGTTACGAGCATTAACACCGCTTTTTGAAAGCGGCGCGCGCGTAATGGGGTACGAGAACTGGACTGAAGGTTGGGATCCTGCCATTGCGCGTAGATCAATGGATCAGGCGTTAACCAAGCTCGATAACAATGTTCAAGGGGTTGTTTCTTCGAACGATGGTAACGCAGGCGCTGCGATTGCGTCGATGGAAGAGCAAGGTATGGCTGGCACTGTTCCAGTATCGGGCCTTGATTGCACGGTTCAGGCGCAACAACTGATGCTGTTGGGTAAGCAAACTCAGTGTGGGTGGCGTCCGCTTGAAGACATGGCAGCAGCGGCGGCAGCAGTAACTGCACGCCTTGTTAAAGGCGAAGATTTTTCTGACCGTGCACCAGATACTGTTGAGAACGGTGTTGGAGCAAAAGTCGCGTACGTGCCTGTGGGTTCTTACTCGGCGGTTGGAGCAGAAGGCGTAGCGTATGTTA
>CALIMV010000105.1 GCA_938045275.1 uncultured Granulosicoccaceae bacterium | reverse complement strand
AATGGTAAGGATGTCGGAAAACAGGATAGCCGCGTCGAGTTTGAATCGCTCAAGCGGTTGTAGCGTCACTTCGCACGCAAGCTCTGGCGTGCTGCATAAAGTCATAAAGTCACCGGCCTGTTTGCGTACGCGAAGATACTCGGGCAGGTAGCGTCCAGCCTGGCGCATAACCCATACTGGCGTGCGCTCGACCGGTTCGCGCATCAGTGCTCGCAAATACAGATCGTTTTGAAGAGGTATGCTCATGCGATTCAAGTCAGTCTTGTGTTTGCTTAATTACTTGTCTGGTTTTATCTCAGGCTGCACTGCTGGCATGCGCTTTTAAATACCCGAGTATGCCTGTTGCTGCGTTGCGACCTTCAAACACGGCCGTAACGACAAGGTCGGAACCTCGCACCATGTCACCACCGGCAAAAATACGTGGGTTAGTGGTTTGGTGCATGAACTTGCCGCCTTCTGGTGCGACCACTCGACCACCGTCGTCTGTTTTTATATCAAATTCGCTAAACCAGACTGGTGGATTGGGCCGAAAGCCAAAGGCGATAAGCACCGCTTCGGCAGGTAAAAACTCTTCGGTGCCAGGTATTTCTTCGGGCATGCGACGACCACGAGTATCGGGTTCCCCGAGCTGGGTGGTAACAACGCGTACACCTTTCACCACGCCGTTGCCTTCGATAATTTCAACCGGTTGTCGATTCCATAAAAATTCAACGCCTTCTTCTTTTGCGTTCTTTACTTCACGACGTGACCCTGGCATGTTTGATTCATCGCGCCGATACGCGCAGATAACCGACTCTGCACCCTGGCGAATCGCGGTGCGATTACAGTCCATTGCAGTATCTCCACCGCCAAGCACCACCACACGCTTACCTTTCAGGTCAATAAAATTGTTGGCGTTGGTATCCCATTGATACTGGTGGTTTACATTCGAAATGAGGTAGGGCAGGGCTTCGTGAGAGCCTGGCAAGTCTTCACCGGGAAAGCCACCTCGCATGGAGGTGTAGGTGCCCATACCCAGAAACACAGCGTCGTATTCATCGAGCAAAGTTTGAAACGGTACGTCTTTACCGATTTCAGTGTTCAGTTTAAATTCCACGCCCATGCCTTCAAGAATTTCCCGGCGCGTAAACACCACTTCTTTTTCAAGCTTGAACGGTGGTATGCCGAAAGTAAGCAATCCGCCAATTTCGTTGTATTTATCAAACACAACTGACTTGACCCCGTTGCGAGCCAGCACATCGGCGCAACCTAAGCCTGCAGGGCCGGCACCAATAATGGCGACTCGCTGACCTGTGTCAACAACGGCCGACATATCAGGTCGCCAACCTTGTTTAATGGCTTCATCGGTAATGTATTTTTCAATTGAACCGATTGAAACAGCACCGAACCCATCATTGAGCGTGCAAGCACCTTCGCACAATCGGTCCTGTGGGCAAACCCGACCGCACATTTCTGGCAATGAATTGGTTCGATGCGACATTTCGGCAGCCTCTAGCAGATTACCTTCGCCAATGAGCTTCAACCAATTTGGTATGTAGTTGTGTACCGGGCACTTCCATTCGCAGTAGGGGTTGCCGCATTCAAGACAGCGATCGGCCTGCGTGGCGGCTTGTTCGGCATCGAACTGTCCGTATATCTCTTTGAAATCTTTGATGCGGACAATCACCTCGGTTTTTTCGGGGTCTTGTCGCGGTGCATCCAAAAACTGGAAATTGTTGTTGCTCATTTTTACGGGGTTACCTTTACGGGGCTACCTTTCACAGGATTACCTTTTCGCCTTCCAGGCATCATCCAGCATATGTGAGTCGCATTGCAAGTGGGTAGCAACTTTGGGCTGTGTATTCAGGTACAACGGCGAGATGCAAGGCCCTGAACCGAGCCACATAAAACTTACTGGGCGTTAAGGCGTTGTTTGATTATTTGACTAACGGCAGACATGTCGGCTTTGCCTTGCAAGGCAGGTTTAACAATACCCATTACCTTACCCATGTCTTTAATCGAGCTGGCGCCCGAAGATGAGACGGCATCATCAATAATACTGTTGATTTCATCCTCATCGAGCGCGGCCGGCATGTATTCCTGAATTAGCTCTAGCTCAGATTGCTCAACAGCGATCAGGTCGTCGCGGTTGGCTTTTTCATACTGGGCTATTGATTCACGTCGTTGTTTGAGCATTTTGTCCAGCACCGCAATGGTGGCAGGCTCGTCGAGCTCAATTCGTTCGTCGACTTCGATCTGTTTGATTGCCGCAGATACCAGTCTTAGCGTTGCCAGGCGCGGCTTGTCACCGGCTTTCATGGCAGTTTTGATATCGTCCAGAATGCGTTGTCGAGTCTCACTCATGATGTACTGGCATGATTCTCAAGAAGCGGTGGCTGGGCGAGTAACTTAGTAAGGGCGTACGCGACGTGTGATTTCTTTCGACAGTTTTTTCTGATGACGCTTAACTGCAGCCGCTGCTTTTCGCTTTCGCTCGGCAGTGGGTTTCTCGTAGAATTCACGGCGGCGAGTCTCAGTTAGAACACCGGCTTTCTCGCATGATCGCTTGAATCGTCGAAGTGCCATTTCGAATGGCTCGTTTTCTTTTACTCGTACTGATGGCATTTAGTTAAAATTCTCTTACACGTAGTCGGAATAGCCCTCTAGTATAGCGGGATTCGGGGGGTAAACTCAATCAATTATGATCGTTCTTGGTATTGAATCGTCCTGTGACGAAACAGGGGTGGCACTCTACGATTCTCATCGTGGCTTACTGGCCCACGAAATTCACTCACAAATCGACCTGCACGCCTTATATGGCGGGGTTGTGCCGGAACTTGCCTCGCGAGATCACATTCGTCGACTTGTGCCGCTGACTCAACAAATCTTGCACAAGGCGGGCCTGAATCGGCATGACATTCAGGGTGTGGCGTTCACTGCCGGGCCAGGTCTGGCCGGCGCGTTAATGACAGGGTCGTTAATGGCCCGATCTTTAGCCTACTCGCTGGGTTGTCCGGCGATTGGTGTGCACCATATGGAAGGCCATTTGCTGGCGCCGATGCTCGAGCCTGAAACCCCGGATTTTCCGTTTGTCTGTTTGTTGGTGTCTGGCGGACACACCTTGTTGGTCAGGGTCGATGCAATTGGCCAGTATCGCGTGTTGGGCGAATCAATAGATGATGCGGCAGGGGAGGCTTTTGACAAGACCGCGAAAGTGCTTGGGCTTCCGTATCCAGGTGGGCCACATCTGGCAAAATTGGCTCAAAAAGGCGACCCGCAAGCCATTAAGTTACCGCGCCCGATGCTGAATCGTCCCGGGTTGGATTTTAGTTTCAGTGGCTTGAAAACAGCGGCTATTACCGAGCTGCGGGCGACTCCGCCACCGGCCAGCGAAGACCTTGCAGCCTCTTTTGAAGCAGCTGTGGTGGATACTTTACTGGCTAAATGTAAAAGAGCCTTGCAGCAGGAGCAACTGGCTACCCTGGTTATTTCTGGTGGGGTAGGTGCCAACCAGCGCCTGCGCAAGCAAGCCGATGACATGTGCGAAGCGCTCGGAGGGCGCGCCTTTTATCCACGTTTGGAGTTTTGCACAGACAACGGCGCCATGATCGCCCTGGTGGGTGCCTTGCGTCTGGCAGAGAATGAGCAATCAGCGCTTGAGTTATCCATTCGCCCGCGATGGTCGCTGGATGAACTTAAACAGCCGGGTTCGCACTAGTACCTAACTGGCCTACTTGGGTGTTGTTCAAGGGGTTACGTTTTCCGGCACACCCATAAACAGGGCCTCTCAGCCGTTTTTTTTGAGCACCAACACCCAAGTAGCCCAGTTCGCTAGAATTGCGACTTGGCGGTAACCACAAACTGAAATGAGCTTATCCGATCTGTTTCGTCCAGCGGAAAAGCAAAGTCGAGGTGTAACACCTGGGCATCTGCCTGACGTGTGCCAACAATGCGTATGCCCACACCAACGTCTTTCAACCACTGCGGATCTTCACCTTTGTCCCAGGCCGCACCGGCATCCGCGAACGTAGCCGTGCCAATGCGTGCCAGCCTGAGTGGATACCAATCAAAAAAATAGCGATGTTCCAGTGTGAATCGTGCGCGTCGTGAGCCTGTTTGAAAATTCAACGGATAACCGCGCAGTCCGGTAGCGCCGCCAATGACCACTTGTGAAAGTTCAAACAACTTGTTGGTGGCCACCAGGTTTGTTGAGGCGTACAAGCTATTTTTGGGTGACACAAAATAAAAGTGCTGAGCAGTGGCTTTGGCAATGCCGTTTTCGATGCTGTCATCGTTAACATAGCCTTCAAGGCCTGCGCTCAATAAACTTAAAAAACGATCTCCGCCTCGCCAGCCTTTCGCATAGTTGGCGGTAGCGACCAATGAGTCTTTGCTGCTACCCAGCGCTTCGGCAGCCCAGCCCAATCGCGAACTGAATTGATGACCAACGTCAATATCCTCAACCGATTCCATGACTTGTAAGTTGGACAGTTCGATGAATTCGGGTTGCAGAAATTTAAAATCGACAAACGGGTAGCTGAAAATGCGTTCGGGTACCGGCATGGCTTCAGGGAATCGAGCGTTAGCGGTAAGTCGCTGACGCTGATAGGACCAGCCCGCACTCCAGCGGAAAACACGATTAACATTCCGACCGTTGTCCTGTTTGCGCACAAACTGACGACCTTTTGAAGCGCCGATTGACAAACTGGCAATCTCATTATCAACGTTAAGCTGATTGACCACTCGACCGTCGTCGTACAGGCTTTGCACGTATTCAGAATTGCCAACGCGAACTTGCCAACTGCGTTGAGAATCCAGTGACGTAAACGGTTGTTTGAACTCAAACACCTGTGCTTGGCCATCGGAATTGTCCTGTAGCTGTGCACTGAATTGCGTGTTGGTCCCAAACAACATTGGGTCTTGGTACAGCAACACGCGTTGGTCGCGAACCGCAGAGTAGTCCAGGCTGAGCCCCAGGCTTTTGCCTCTGCCGAACAAATTTAACTCGGCCAGAGAAAATGAATACCTGTTTTCACCGCCTGCCCGGGAAAAATTAAAGCTTGGAATTAACGACCAGTTGTCGCCGGTTTCAACCAAAATATCGACTTCGCCATCGCAAATTTGTTTGGGTGTAACGCTGGCACTGCGTAAATATTTATTACTGCGCAGGTTTCGCTCCGTTTCAGCCAGCAGGTCTGCGTCGAATGGTTCTCCTTGCGAAAAGAGCAACTGTGCTTCGATCAATTCTTGTCGAGATTGCACATGCAGTTGGTTGGCCAGACGATGTATGGGTTGATTTTCAGCATCCAGGTTGTTGTTGAATACGTCGTTAACGTTGACTTGAACTGAGCCAACGCGCAGTGATGAGTTACTGGCCGACTCCGTATTCCATGGTTCACACACTGTGGCCATTACGGCACTGGGCGCTATCGCTGTAATCAGGTAGAGCAGCGCTATTGTGCTGAACACGCGCCCATGGTGTCGTTCAAGATTTTCCAAGCTTGGGCTCAGTCCCTGCAAGAATGCGCTTTATGTTGGTGCGATGAGTGTAGAAGAGAAATGCGGCTATGACGATATAGGTTAGCGCGAAGGCGGTATGTCCGCCGGTCATAAAGTACAACGGTAACAACAGGCAGGTGAGTAGTGCTGCCAATGAAGACATACGAAATGCCAGACAGATTGCCAGCCAGGTCACAACGGCCAGCAGGCCAACCTGCAGGCTCATACCAAACACGGCACCTAACGCTGTTGCTACGCCTTTGCCTCCACGAAAATCAAAAAATACCGGGTATAGATGCCCGAGAAACGCAGCCATAGCAACCAGAGCGATGGTGGGCGGATGTGGGATAATCAAACCGGTAACAGCAACCGGCAGTAAACCCTTTAATGCATCGCCCAGTAAAGTCAGGCCAGCGGCTGATTTTCCCCCAACCCGCAAAACGTTAGTTGCACCCGGGTTACCTGAGCCAGATTCGCGCGGGTCGGGAAGACCCATTAAGCGACAAATAATAATCGCAGCTGATATGGATCCAATCAAATACGCCACAGTTGCGGCTATGGCAGCCGGAATGAACAAGGATGCGGTAAACACGGTAAGGTCTTCTGTTAGAAGACGCCACTATAAAACAGATAGGCATTCCGGACGACCAAATTAATGCAGCCCGCCATACAACCAGATCGATTCGAACATGTTAGACGCCAATTTGCAGGCGCCTATGGCGCGTTTGGTCAGCACAATGCTGTTTTTCAAAATACCAGCGAACGCATGCTGGCCCGGCTGGAGGTCCTGGCTATTAAGCCGGTTCGGGTACTCGATCTTGGTTGTCGCAATGGCTATCAGTTCAATGCGTTGCAGCGGCAATTTCCTGATGCCAACCTGATTGGTGTCGACCCAGCCGGCGCCGAAAGTCCGGGTCGATGGTGGCAGCGCAAAAACAGAATTGCCAGTACCTTGGCTGCAGATCCGCATCAATTGCCATTTGCAGACGGTAGTTTTGATTTGGTGGTGTCGAACTTGCTGTTACCCTGGTGTCACGATCCGGGTAGCGTGTTTGCCGAAGTTGTGCGGGTATTGGCCGAAAACGGTGCATTCATGTTCACATCGGCAGGTCCCGATACATTGCAGGAGTACTCTGAGTTATGGCGTGATGTTGATGCAAATCAGCATGTTTTCGGCCTTGCCGATATGCACCAGATTGGTGATGAACTTCTCAATGCAGGGTTCAGTGCACCAGTTTTGGACCGGGAAGTTATTATGGTCGACTATCCTTCAATTGATGCGTTGCAGGACGAAATGAGACACGTTGGTGCAGCTAACCTGGCGTGCGGGCGCCGAAATGGTCTGATGGCAAGCCAAATGCGTAAGTTAATTAGAGCAAAGGCGCCGAACCAGCGATTTGCGGTTACTCTTGAATTGGTTCAAGGCCACGGATGGAAAGGTGTACTGCCGCAGAACCGGAACAACAGTTCTGACGAGTATTCAGTATCGCTGGACAGTCTTAGACAGTCTTTGCGTGGTACAGGTCGCTGACCGTACTGCTGGTGCGGACTTATCGCTGGTTCATGATTGTTCGGCCAACGGTAATCCGGAGGGAAATTGGCCAACCCTTGCACGACCAGTGGGTAAATAAATAGGCCACAGCATTGAGAGAAATGGCTAAGCTACGCTATAGTTAGGGGTTTGCGTGTAAGCGCTATGATTGATGTCCAAAACAGTGTGGACAGGACGACTCGACTGAAGACTACTCAATTAGTGGTTCAGTCCAATCAATCCATGTCCTGGAAAGCCAATATGTGGCTGGCGGCGAGTCTGGCGGTAGTCTGCCTCGGCATCGCATTGGCCATGGCGGCGTTTGGCTTCTGGATGATCATTCCGTTTGCCGGTGCTGAGGTCGTTTTTATCGTGTTTTGCCTGCATTGGACCTTGCATCGCTTAAGCCGCAAGGAGGTCATTACGGTTGAGCACGATGCTGTGCGACTGGAGTGGGGCTATCGGGAGCCCGATACACGCGTGGATTTGCCGCGACAATGGTCTCAACTGAAGTATCATTGTCCGGATAGCCCTTTTGAGGTTGGGCATTTGAGCCTGGGTGCGCACGGCAAGTACTATACGCTGGGCCAGTGCCTCGGCCGAGATGAAAAAAAAGTGCTGTTCACCGAATTGGATTCGGTGCTGAATCGCTCCTGAATTCACCGGGTTGAATTTACCGGTTCGAATTTACTGGGTTGAGCTTCTGAACCGGGTCCACGGAATGGACCGATTGAATGAAAATGAACCAATGGAATGGTGACCAACGGAATGGTAAAGAGACAGTGGTACGTACACGGAACTGCTAGTGGCAATTCCGGGCCACTTTAAATATAAGAATTCAGACTGGTGGTACCTGGTACGGCTGGTCAATTGGTTTTTGATTTATTTTTGGAGATTTGGTTATGACATCTAACGTCTATCGTTGGATGCTTCTCGTAGTTTGTGCGCTGGCGTTGCCGTCAGCTGCATGGGCTGACTGGGGAGCGCTGAACATGCCTGTGGGTGTGACTGAAATCAGTGGCAAAGTGTATGCGTTACACATGCGTATCTTTATATGGTGTTGCGTTATCGGCGCCCTCGTTTTTGCTGTCATGTTTTATTCCATGTTCAAGCATCGGAAATCCAAAGGCGCCGTTGCGGCTGACTTCCATGAAAGCACCACCGTCGAAGTGATATGGACCATAGTGCCGCTAATCATTCTTATCGTTATGGCCATACCGGCGGCCAAAGTACTTATCCAAATGGAAGATTTCAGCGACTCGGAAATGAGTATTAAAGTCACTGGCTATCAGTGGCGCTGGCAATATGAATACCTCGAAGAAGATATCAGCTTCTACAGTCAGTTAACGCCCGAGCATAATGTCGCCCGGCAGGCTGATTCAGGTATTGACGTTGGCGAATTCGAACATTATTTGAAAGATGTCGATAATCCGCTGGTTGTTCCAGT
>CALIMV010000104.1 GCA_938045275.1 uncultured Granulosicoccaceae bacterium | reverse complement strand
CACAATGCGCATTTATTATTATCGCCCGCCCCTGTGTTACCGACCGGCAAGCAAAATCGTGACGTGTGCATTGGTTAACGGCGGAAATTAAAGTTTTTCAGGTAGCGCCCGCTTCGAAAAACTAATTATTCCGTGAACTCGGTTTAGTGTTTGGTAGCTAGGTGATGGCTGTGGCACGCTTGCGACACTATACAGCGTCATTGATTGTTTTTACACGTTGCATCAAGAATTTAAGGGAATAGTGATTAGATTTTTTATATCAGTGAAAACTGTGCACCTTACTCATTTAATGATGCATTATTGTTCGGCGTCAATACATACAGCGTCAGCTACCATTATCCGGTTGCTATCAATACTCATTAAAAGGCACTTAAGCTATGACATTGAGCAGGTGGGCACCTCTCATTTTCCTGTTGTTATGGTCTGGCGGGTTTACTGTAGCCAAGGTTGGTATACATGATGCCGATCCTTTAACACTGCTTGCACTGCGTTATGTTTGTGTCGTTCTATTGATTGCACCATTAGTCCTGATTTTCAAACCGGCTTTTCCCAAAAATCGCAACGAGTGGCTACACACAGTCTTTGTTGGATTTTTGATTCAGGTTATTTACTTTGGCACTGCTTATAAATCTTTTGAAGCCGGTGCATCGGCTGGAGCGGTTGCTCTGCTAACCAGTTTGCAGCCAATTCTGGTTGCGATCATTATTCCACTGCTTTCAGACGAAACAGTCAATCGGCGCACATGGTGCGGGTTGTTACTCGGGCTGCTGGGATCCATGGTCGTCATCATCGCTAATATGGGTGTTCAGCTTCACAGCACAGTGGGCTTGATGTTTTCGATAGCCGCATTGTTTGGCATCACGTTAGCAACGGTTTGGGAAAAGCGGTTTGGTGTCTCGCAGCACCCTCTCACCACTAATCTGATTCAATACGTAACAGGTGCAGTATGTCTTTTACCATTGGCTTTTTTAACCGAAACCATGTCAATAAACTGGACACTGCCATTTGGACTTGCACTTTTCTATTTGGTTGTGTGTAACTCAATTCTTGCCATTAGCTTACTAATGGTGATGATCAGAAAAGGCGAAGCCACCAGGGTTTCTGCGCTTTTCTTCCTGGTGCCACCTACGTCTGCCATTTTAGCAATGATCTTCATCAGCGAGCCCATGGCCACCGCTGCCTGGATAGGTATGCTCATCGCTATTCTAGGTGTCTGGTTAGTTACCAGCGGCGCCAATAAAGCGACTTGAATTCGTAAAAAATGCCCCCATCATTCCCACAAGTTACCAAACCAACCAGTACTTCAATCCAATTCTTTCGCAGTTCTTCGCATAAAGTTTTACAAATCAGTGCTGGTTTGGCAGCGTGCTTGAATTACTATTGTTGAATTAACGCAATCAAGTGGGGGTTTTCCATGATAGGCATGGATATGAGTTACATATTTATGGTCATGTTGCCGGGGATGGTGCTCTCTGGCCTGGCATCAATGATGGTCAAACGAACGTTTGCCAAATACGAAAATGTAGGCACTCAAGCAAATATGACTGGCGCAGAAGCGGCCAAACTGATGCTTGAACGACAAGGTGTTACCGACTGTAAATTTGAGGCGGTGTCCGGTCGGCTAAGCGATCACTATGACCCTCGCGTTAAAACACTTCGCTTGTCTGAACCGGTGTACAACGCTCGTTCTATTTCTGCGATCGGTGTCGCATGTCACGAAGCCGGCCACGCGCTCCAACATGCACAGGGCTACCGCTGGCTGAAGATGCGCTCGACGCTTGTGCCGGTTACCAATATTTCAAGCAAAATGTCGATGCCAATCATCATAGCAGGTGGATTATTGATGTCGCTTGCACCTGTTTTTGGTATGCCAATTTTAATTTTGGGCTGCGCGCTGTTTGCTGTAGCGGTGCTTTTCTCGGTTATAACACTTCCCGTTGAATGGGATGCAAGCGCTCGGGCAAAAACCGCCATGGTCGATGCCGGCATTGTTACCGAACAAGAGGTAGACGGTGCAGGCAGTGTGTTGAATGCAGCCTTTCTTACCTATCTGGCCGCGGCTATCGCGTCAATAATGACACTGCTGTATTATTTGCATCGCACAGGTCTGCTACGGATGTTGATGAACAGGCGATAATAAGGCGTTTATTTAACGCGCGTCAGCAAATACATTAACGAAAAAAGGCTTCGTGCAAGCGAAGCCTTTTACACTAACAAGCATCAAACCAATACGCTTTTTACGCCGGCAAGTAACAAACACTGGCACACCAGACAACAAATAGTTTAACTGCTCAAGCAATTTTTGCGTGTTTGGTTGTCGATCGCGCTAAGCGTCAATGCCTGATCTATATCCCATAAAATATCGTCGATAGACTCCAGGCCAACCGATACTCTTACCATGTCTGGCCGCACCCCTGCCGCGATTTGTTGCTCCTCGTTCAATTGCCGGTGTGTCGTCGACGCTGGATGAACAATAAGTGTTTTCGCATCACCGATATTGGCAAGGTGGCTTAAGAACTGCGCAGAGTCTATAAATTTCTCTGCCGCACTGAATCCGCCCTTTATACCAAAGGTGAGAACTGCACTGGCACCACGCGGCATGTACTTTTGCGCAAGTGCATAGTATTGATTACTCTCAAGACCGGGGTAATTCACCCACTCAACCAACTTGTGTTCGCTCAGAAACATGGCGACTTTCATGGCATTGTCTACGTGCCGCTCCATCCTCAAATGCAAAGTTTCCAGACCCTGCAAAAACGCGAACGCATTGAATGGGCTTAAACTTGGACCCAATGTTCGCAGGTATTCCATGCGTGCTTTCATGGTGAAGGCAAAATCACCAAAGGTTTCATAAAACCGAACGCCATGATAACCATCTGAGGCGTCTACCATTTCAGGAAATTTACCGTTGTCCCATGGAAACTTGCCAGACTCGACAATTAATCCACCAATTGATGTTCCATGCCCACCAATAAATTTGGTTGCAGAATGAATGACAATATCTGCACCGAATTCAAATGGTTTACACAGATAAGGCGACGGCACAGTGTTATCAACAACCAGAGGAATATCGTGTTCGTGTGCAATGTTCGCCACCGCACTGATGTCAAGCACATTCAGATTTGGATTACCCAGTGTTTCACCATAGAGTAAACGCGTTTTATCGGTTATTGCCTGACGAAAATTCTCAGGGTCGTCCGGGTCAACAAAATGTGTTTTTATACCAAGACGTTTGAAATTCACATCCATTTGAGAAAAGCTTCCGCCATAGAGTGTACGTGCTGCAACTATTTCATCACCGCTGTTCACAAGCGTCAGTAGCGCAATCATTTGGGCCGACATGCCGGACGCGACTGCCAACGCTGCGCGCCCGCCTTCGAGTGCCGCCACTCGCTCCTCAAGGACAGCGTTGGTCGGGTTACTTAATCGCGAATAAACGTTGCCGAAGGTTTGCAGATTAAACAAGCTGGCCGCATGTTCGGCATTGTCGAATACGTAAGACGTTGTTTGATAAATTGGCGGTGCACGCGAACCGGTTACTTGATCAGGAATTTGTCCGGCATGCAAACACAAGGTCTCGTCAGCATATTTTCTATCGGGTGAATGAGTCTTGGCTGGGTTTTTATCGGATTGAGCAGGCTCAGTTGAATTAGATGCGTTTGTATCATTCGATTTGCTATCGGACATGCTGAGGCCTTTTTGAGCTGATGATGCCAGTATTAACACCTGCGAAGTTCAAGCCACCGAAAATTCGTGCATGTTCGATCTTGGTACATCGGTCCATAACCACTTCAAGACCTGCAGCCTCGGCCTGCTGTTTTGCTTTAAGGTTAACTACTCCTAATTGCATCCAAAGCACAGGTGCGTTGATGGATACTGCATCGGCCGCTATTGCCTGCATTTCTTCACTACGACGAAAACAATCTACAATATCAACTGGAAACGGAATATCCCCTAATGTTGGGTAACACTTTTTTCCCAATATTTCGTCACACATGGGTGTGACAGGAATCACATTGTATTGATGCTCAATAAGGTATTTAGCAGCAAAATAGCTTGGCCGATAAGGCTTGTCTGACAATCCGACTATAGCGATGTCTTTCGCATGAGCGAGGATTCGGCGAAGTTTCTCTACAGGTTCCATCAACTCTTGACTATCATTCACATTGAAATTCAGTGTCACATATATACCCACGTAATGCCAGACTTCCACCAAACAATAACTGTGGAATACAGGGACGATCACGGTTAGAATCTAGGTTGTAGCACCATTAGCCGGGAGAGACTTAACACATGAGAATGCATCAGAAAGTAGCGATTGTAACCGGCGGTGCATCTGGGTTCGGCGAAGGCATTGTACGGAAGTTCGTAACCGAAGGTGCAAACGTGGTTATTGCCGACATCAACATTGATGCAGCAAACAAGTTAGCCACTGAATTAGGTGATGCCACAATCGCATGCCAGGCTAATGTGTCTTTGACGGAAGAGGTAAAACGCTTAACAGAGTTAACCCTTGAAAAGTTTAAGCAGATCGATGTATTGGTCAACAATGCTGGTGTTACACATCTGCCGATGGCAATGGAAGACGTTACTGAATCTGATTTCGATAAAGTATTTGCAGTCAACGCCAAATCTGTCTTTCTTGCCGCCAAACACATAGTCCCTGTCATGAAATCGCAAGGCCATGGGGCCATTCTTAATGTGGCGTCCACCGGCGGCGTCAGCCCTCGCCCCAGGCTCAGTTGGTACAATGCTTCCAAAGGCTGGATGATCACGGCCACACGCGGCATGGCTGTGGAACTTGCACCAATGAATATCCGCGTCAATGCCATTAACCCGGTGGCAGGCGAAACTCCTTTGCTTAAATCGTTTATGGGCGAGGACACACCTGAAATCAGAGAAAAGTTTTTATCAACTATCCCAATAGGCCGATTTTCAACACCTGAAGATATGGGTAATGCCGCTTGCTATCTTTGCTCTGACGAAGCTTCGATGGTTACTGGGGTCTGCCTGGAAGTCGATGGCGGACGTTGCATTTGACAGACCATACCCCTTACCTCACCACCGGCTTTCGTTAAAGCAGCTTATACCAGCAATATTGATACTTTTGGGCTAGTGCTTTTTTGTTTTCAATTTGGAAAGCGTGGGCCCCATAATCCCTATTTACAGTATCCTTACCGACGAACGGCTGTTGTATGGCTAGCAACTTTCTCTAATCAAAGTTTCTTTCCACACTGTTATTGAATCTGTAGAGAACTATCCCCAGCAACACCAGTCATTATGTGGTGAACGATATGTGGTGAACGATGTCTTGAACAGCGTTCACACAATAATAATTTCCATTGGAGAAACACGTGATCAGAAGATCGATTAGCATTGCGCTGGGCTCAGCCCTGATTGGCATCGGCAGTTTGGCCCAAGCTGCCGACTATGAGGTGACCGTTACCAATCTCACTGCGGGGGTTCACTTCACACCCTTGATTGTTAGCGTGCATACACCGGAAGCATCCATGTTCAACACCGGCGCGCAAGCTTCGACCGAAATGCAAGCGATTGCTGAAGGTGGAGACGTATCATCAATGGCTGCTTTGCTGGAAAGTATTGACGCAAGCGTTGCTACTGGCATGGGGCTGATTGCACCTGGTGGCAGTGAGACTTTCGCCGTTTCTGACAGCGATTCGAACACCGTTCTATCCCTGACCGGCATGTTGCTACCAACGAACGATGGGTTTGTTGGACTTAACTCAGTAGCATTACCAACCTCCAAAGGCCAAACAGTGCACTTCTCTGCCCGTGGTTACGATGCGGGTACCGAAGCGAACGATGAAATTATAGGTAGTGGCGCGCCTGGCGAAGCCGGGTTTCCTGCTCCCCCGCCCCTGGTAGCAACTGGTTTACTTGGCGCTAACGGCACCGGAGTAAATGTAGAAGCCGAAGGGTTTGTCACTGTTCATCGAGGCGTATTGGGCGATCTTGATCCAGAAGGTGGTTTCAGTGACATCAATGCGGCTATTCATCGATGGGCTAACCCAGTTGCCGGTGTCATGGTTACGAGGATTAGTGGCGACGACGACGACGACGACGACGATGACACAAATGGCCCATCGGCTGTTTCTGAATTGACAGGCACGGTTTACTCAAAAACTGCACTTGAGATTTTCTGGGAGCCAGCTGTTTCTGAAGACGCAACTGTTGTTAACTACGAAGTTAAGCGAAACGGTGAATTGGTTGAAACAAGAGACGGTCGAAGCTTTTATGAGAACGAACTTGAGCCAGACACTGAATATACCTATGACGTTCGAGCAATTGACTCAAACGGTAACGCGGGTGAGTACCAATCAGTTGTTTTGAAAACAAACTCGTAACCAGCCCTATAAAAAGGGTTAGCACAATTTTTTAACCCAATATGACATATGACAGGCTAAGGATAGCCTGTCACCATCTTCAAAAAATCTGAATTCGGTATTTCATTCCGCTTTCACAATGTATTCATTGCACCGGTTTTATCCAGTAACCTCATTGTAAAAATGCTGTGCACGCTATTATGCTACTAGCGAAATGTCTAGGCGAGACAATGAGTGCTTGTGTTACCGGCTCATATTCTGTCAAATACAAAGATCGACGAATCGAACGCCCTTCAACGAGGGCAGGATATTGCATTTCGAATGAGTACGATCAATAAAGTATCGAGCCAGGAGCTGTTGCACAACAACAGTGCAACGTCTACTAAAGAGTTGCCCAATGAATTACCCAATGAATTATTTGTACAGGCAAATGGTTTTGCGTTTGCTGGCAGACATCTATTGTTCGATTGTTGGAATGCCTCAAATTTGGACGACGTTGAAGTAATCGAAAAGGCATTGCAAGATGCCGTTGTAGCCACGCAAGCTACGCTTTTGCATATACATATGCATCCGTTGAATCAACACGGTGGCATATTTGGTGTAGCCGTACTGGCAGAATCCCATATCAGCGTGCACACTTGGCCCGAAAGAGACTATGCAGCGTTAGACATATTTATGTGTGGCAATGCCAATCCTGCACTCGCGCTACCGATTTTTAGAACAGCGTTTAGCACCGAAAATATAGAAATGAGTGAACACATGCGTGGTCGTCAATTCACTGACATGACACCGCACGCCAATATCTAGAAGCCACTCCTATCCAAGCCTAGCAATTCCAAGCCTAACAATCTTCGCAGCATCGCACCCACACTCGATTTAAACCACACATCTAATCAGCGCCATTTAGTCGGCACCAAAAATCAATATTCGCCTTTGCCAACGGATACGATCAACCATCAATGGCGAGCAAATTGCTTTGTATGGGTAACGACAATACCTACAAATCATTCGAATTTGCTGCTGCTCCAATGCGTGTCGACACCCATATTCACACAAGCATTGTTATCCCTGCGCACAATCATTGCGGGATGCTTAGAACGCTAATCGATGGCTTAAAAGACACAGCGAACTATTTTGCCGGAAAACTTGAATTAATATTAGTTGACAACCAGAGCGATGAAGCCGAACTTCTTGATTATCTGGAAGCGCTAGACACTCAACCTGCAACACCATTTGATAAAATCACGATCATTCGTTACCCACACAAGTTTAATTTTTCAGCCATTAATAATACGGCGGCGAAACACAGCCAGGCAACATTCCTTTGTTTTCTGAACAATGATATCGAGATCATTCATAAAGAGTGGTTAACGGCGCTGTGCAAACACATGCAATACGCATCCACCGGATGCGTTGGGGCCATGTTGTACTACCCAGACAATACCATCCAGCATGCGGGGGTCTATCTAGACGCCAATAATATTGCCGGACACCTCTACAAAAACAGCCCTCGCGGAGCAACGGGTCATCAGAATTTTCTGTTGTCAGATCAACAAGTCAGCGCCGTTACGGCAGCGTGCTTGCTGGTGCGCCGATCAGTATTTGATGAGGTTGGTGGTTACAACGAGCGGTTCGCCGTTGCCTTCAACGATGTAGATCTGTGTTTGAAAGTACAGCAAGCAGGTTATACGAATATCTGGACACCGCATGCCGAGCTATATCACCATGAATCAAAATCACGTGGACAAAGCCATCAACGCAACTTTTTTAACAAACTAAAGCACAGAAAAGAAGTGCGACTCATGAAGCAACAATGGCACGAAACATTGGCAAACGAGCCACATTGGAAGGCGCACGTTGAACTGGGCACAAACGTTACGTGTAAAAACATGCCCTGATGATCACCAGTGAAACACAACCTGCAGTTGCTGTAGTTATGTGCACATACAATGGCTCCAGGCATTTGGATGAGCAACTCGAGACCCTGGTGGCACAGACCTGGCCAATAACACTGTACGCTTTTGACGATGCATCAACCGATGATACTGTCGCTAAACTACGCTCCTATTCGAACCGATTAAATATCACTTCGTTTGTAAACGATCAGAACCTGGGCTTTGTTGCCAATTTTGAAGCAGGGATTGCAAAAGTGCTGGATGAAGGCCACCAGTACATAGCCTTGTGCGACCAGGACGATCTGTGGGAGCCAGCTCGGATTGCAGCCGGTATGCAACGTATATTGTCAATCGAAGCCACCAGCGAACCTGATTTGCCAGTCCTTGTACATTCAGATTTAATGATGATCGATGCGAACAATCAATCTGTTCATCAATCCTTCTTCGACTATCGGCAGTATGCGATCACCAATTCAAATTCATTACCGACTGTTTTGGGTCAAAACGGTGTAATGGGAAATACAGTACTGATGAACCGGGCATTGGCGACTATTGCATTACCCTTCCCACCCAAGCTGCACGTTCATGATTACTGGTTAGCCGTACTCATTGAATTGTTTGGTCGTCGCGAACAATTAAATAAACCGCTGGTCAGTTATCGAATTCACAATAATAACGCCAGCAACTCCAGCAACTCAATTAAATTCGGCCTTGCAAAGCTGCTTGATGGCAAGTCTTGGCAAGGCTTTATCAAACGGGATTACCGGCTACCTTTTAAAGAGGATTCACGCATAGAAGTTATTAACACAATTTTAAGCAGCCCTGAAAACTTACCCGCATTAGACAAGGAACAACGAGCAATACTCAAACAGTTTAAAGCCTATCTCGATTTCAAACAGCCCAGAACATCTTTGTTTTACACTATGCTGAAGCTCGGTTTTTATCGGAAAGGCATTATGCATAAAGTTCGATTAGCGTATAGCACTCTGCTGACCAAACGTTATCAAAGCTAGCTTAAAAAAGCCGGTTTTTGAAATCATTAAATCGATAAACTGGACCAGCACATCATGCCGCTTTATCAGTAACACGCTCCGATGCAAGATGTACCGCCAGCTCATTTATGTAAAAACTCATTAGGTCTTCAGTGCTGCTGTCAATCTGCATTGTTTCTCGAACGTGTCGATGAATCGCCTTTATCTCATTTAAGTGTTGTTGCACATCGAGTCGACGGTTTACTGATTCACGATGACGCCTGTGAATGTTTAATATTTCGGCAACGAAAGACATTGAAACACCATCCATATTCAGCAACTCAAGGTAGATTCGCCAGTCACCAACCAGCTGGTGGTTCTGCAACTGATCACCGGCTTTGGATATGCCGCGCGACAGAGCTGCATTGTCCCAAAGCACTCCGCTAACATTGAGCATCACATTTCTTACAGCCATTGCACGAGCGGCGAAAACATGACCCTCAAGCTTGAAATTCTGCGAAAACAACTGGGCGTCTACCTTGGCAAAATAGTGTTGGTAACTGTTGGATAAATGTTCACCGTTATCACCTATTTGTTTCGAATCGCAGAAAGCCACAGCCGTATTTTCAGCGAATGCGTCAGACAATGCCGTTAAAAAACCTGGCGCTGCGCTATCATCGGCTTCCGCTATCCACAAAAGTTCTGCACGAGCCAACTGTGTTGCGCGTTGCCATACAGAAAAAACACTGGCATTGTTTGTATCGCTTCGAACTACTTGCAATTTTCTGCCAGCTTGATTTGCCACACGTTCAGCTTTTGCTACACTGTCATCATTAGAGCTTTTATCAAGCAATATTACTTCGTAAACAGGGTAATCCTGGCTATAGATTGAGGTTAATCGCTGCTCTATATAATGACTACAATTGTAATTCGGTACAACAACTGATACGCGTTTTAGTTGTGGATGCAATAACTCAAGAAGTGCAAAACAGTAGTCATCAAACTGACATTTATCCTCAACATGTGCTATTCGTGCCAATCGTTTTGATTTACCTGATTCACTTAGAGCTTGACCTAAGGCATCGTCTAGAGCATCACTATCGCCCAGATTAACCACATACCCATGCGTTTCCATCAGTGAATCAAAGCCCGTTGTACCCCGATAGGTTATGACAGGAATACCAACATTCATAGCCTCCAGGACAACGGTTGGGTATGGGTCCTCTCGAGAGGATAGGAACAGGCAATCGGCCGCAGAGTAATAGCCTTTAACTCGATCGGTAAATCCAACGATATGTAATCGACGTTGATCTTCGTGATTTGAAAAATCGGTTTGAATCCAGCGTTGCATGTCTGCGCTTATCGCGCCCACCCAAACAAAGTGCATGTTGTTGTTACTACGTATCAACCGGCGTGCAGTATCCATAAAAAGATCAAAGCCTTTTCTCAGATCAGCGTACCCGACACCGATAATCATTTTATCATTGGCAGCAATGCCAAGTTCCAATCTGATGTCTTCACGAGATTGCTTGTCAAAAACGACTGATTTGTAGGTGCCTTGTGGCCGTATAATTGGCTCGGCCAGAAATGATTCGGTGAATTGTTCCAATCCATCCATCACTTTCTGCGCCGGGAAAACCACATGGTGAGCTTTTTCCGCAATTGATTGAACGTTCGATTCAAGCTGATAGTCTCTGATCAGGTTTGGCATTTCATGTACAAGTGAAATCACTCTTAATCCTGCCTGACGAAACTGTGGTACCAAATCACCGGTGACCGACGTATTACAAATGACTGCCGAGTACTTTTTCTGAGCTAACAATTTTTGCAAGCCATTACTACCCATCTTGCTTAACACGTGTGTTTGCGCCACAGCTCGATATTTGGTGAGCAGTGGCCCACCCTCTTTAAGCACAATAACGACTTCCATACCAAATTGCCGTCGATACGTTTTCGCGATATTGAGCAATAAAAATTGTGCGCCATGGCGATAGGCATCGTGCCCGACCAAAAGTATTCTGCCTGCATCTGTTTGAGCCGGCATACCTTTGGTTGCTCGCTTTGTTGCATTCAGATACGCATGACCGAAATGCACATCGGGCTCTAGATAGGCACCTTCCGCCCATTCATTCCAGGCGTTAATAAATACGATCGGTTCACTATTCACCGGATGATCTACCGCAAAATCCATTGCTCCATTCAACCACTGTTCGTAAAGCGCGGGGGTCGAACCGTGAATGGTCATACCCAAGCCTTCTCTACGAGCATCATTGTCCCAATACGGAGAAACAGTTTTGATCAGTGGATAATCAGGTGCAGGTTCACTCAATGAACTGATTACTACATCATTGTAGTCGCGAACAAGTCCTTGAAAATTGGAATCCAAAATGTGACATTGATCATTGATATTTTGCAAACCGGCGCAAACTTTATGCGGTGGAAATTCGATCGCGCCATCGAGTCCAAATTCTTGTGGATTTTCCTGATCGAATCCCTGCACCATCATCACCAACGGAGTTACACCAAGCATGTTGGTCCATTTCTCTCGCCATCGATCTATGGTCGCATTTGCATCTGGCAGCAATCCGGGCCGGTACAGTATGAACAGCGGTCTATCTCCAATGCAAACATAACGTTGGTCAGCCATGTAACGACCCGTATCTGCAATGAATGCATCCTCGTCTTCGTCCAGATAGTCTTGTTTTATCAGAACATCGTTTTCCAGACCATCCCAACTGCGTGTCCAATTTTCGTTTGCCCACATAATGCAAAACTGTTGATCTATATCTGAATTGGCAAATAGTTCAACAGGCTTGTCCATAAGGCGACGACCATTGAACCAGTAGTAGTAAAAACAAAACGCATCTATACCGTTATGTTTGGCCAAGTTAACCTGCGCTGCGATGGTATCGATATTATTCAGATCATAAAATCCAAGATCGCGCGGGATTCTCGGCTGATAGTGACCACGGAAACGAGGGGTGCCCCGCGCAACATTTCGCCATTCTGTAAATCCGCTCCCCCACCATTTGTCGTTCTCTTCGAAGGCATAAAACTGAGGCAGATAGAAAGCGATGGTTTTGACCCGAGAGGGTATATAACGGCCATCCAGTGCATCAGCTGGCTCAAATCCAGGCCCTGGGTTGGCGAAAAAGCGGATGTTGTCAGCCAGCGTTTGCGGTCCCTTGATGGAACTGCCAGATACACGATGCGCCAAGGATTTTGTTTTGCGGTGATAAGAGCGCCAGGAAATACGAGAACCTTTGCGCAAAAGCCTTAGGTTTTTTCGCGCAAATGCGCGTATCCCGCGGGCCAAATCAGCAATGCGGCTTAATTTAATTTTGTGGGGCTTGGAAAACAACGTTTATCGATAACCCGGGTTGATCTATTAGCAAAATGCAGTTCCCTCGCGACCATCAACGCACGTTTGGCCTCAGAGTCAGTGCCTCTGCAACGATGCAAGAAGATGGCCACAGGCCTGGTCGACGGGCCTTGCTGAGTGCCCAACTGATGAACTTTGCGTCAATAATCCGACTCCTACACAGTTTTTAAGTCATTGTGTTCATAAAATGGTATTAAACTACATAAAATTGTCCGGAAATCTATGGATAGCAGCCCTCACCAACATGGGTTAAAGTGTGTCAAAACGAACGCATCCAGCTCAAAAGATTTTTAAAGGTGGTATCAATTGCAAGGGCTTGAACGTTTCATGAATCGAAATCGCGTGGCATCGGTTGTTTTGCTGTTTTCCACAGCCGGGATAACAACGCCATCTGTGGCCGATGGCACCGTCCCCTCACCACAGCTACACGACACAGCGGCGGCTGTTGCCAGTTGCCATGCAATTGTTGAAAGCAACCTACCAACGTGGCCGGTCGCCAACAAAGACACGCTGTACAACGACTCTGTTTCGAGTGAGCCGTTCGATATCCCTCAGGCCAAAAACAGCACACTTTTTCAAGGCAGGCTCACCAATGGCACCGACATTGTCTGGCGGTCGCTAAAAACGGAATCTGAATTTGTGGCAATGCAAATTACTGCATCGATCGATAAACGCCCACATACGCTTTGGCATTTAAACGAAGACTGCATACCTTCCTTGCAACGCCAGTTAATCTATAACGATGCATTTCAGGCAGTTGAACTGCGCGTAATCAACCTCAGTGATGGGTCAATTAAATCTGTTGAGCCATTAAATCCGCCAATACCCGCTGTTGTAAAAAACACCGAAAAAACCGGAACTGTAAGAGTTGGGTTGGTTGACTCTGGCGTAAACTACACTTTGGCAGAGATTAACCAGCAACTGGCTCGAGACAACAATGGCGAGCTAATCGGGTTTGATTTTTGGGAAAACGATAATCTGCCCTTTGATGCTCAATTCGGCCCTTCCCCGTTCCATGTTAGCCGACATGGTACTGGAACAGCCTCTTTGCTGATTAAAGAAGCGCCCTTCGTTGAATTAGTTCCTTACCGTTATCCAAGACCCGCCATGGAGCGTATGCAAGATCTGGTTGAGCACGCTGCGGCAAACAATGTCGATATTGTGGGTCTGCCCCTGGGCAGCAATAGGCTTGACCAATGGCAAGACTTTGCTGAAGCAGCCGAGAAACACCCGGATATTCTATTTATAGCTTCTGCAGGTAACAACGGGCGCAACATTGACGAGCAACCCGTGTTTCCAGCTGCTCTTGATCTTCCAAATTTATTGGTAGTCACCTCCGCTGACGATTTTGTCATCCCTGCTGAAGGGGTTAACTGGGGTCGTACCCACGTAGATTATATGCTGCCTGCTGAACTTCAAAGCATCACCAACTTCGAAGGAGAAACGCAACTGGCATCGGGTTCCAGTTACGCAGTATCGCGTGCCTTGGGCATTGCCGCGCGCTGGCGACGAGATAACCCGCAATGGCGAGCCGGTGAAATTGTTGCTGAATTCGCTCGCCGCTTTGCCGATGGCGCCAGTGCAAAATACGTTGCTGGCGGATACATAGCTGACCCAATGGCCGAAGAAAATCTGGCAGTTAGTCTAAGCGGTGTTCAAACACTGACACGCGATAAACCAAATGGAGATGACGATTCTGAGCGTATACTTAACCTGCCTTTAAGCGTATTCGTATTGAATGATCACTGGACCAATGAACAAATCAATCATAGTCTGCTGCAAGCTGAAGAGATATTAAACCAATGCCAGATTTCTTTTCATTCAGTCACCATAAGCCAACTGGCGGTGCCTGAATATTTACAAGATCTTGATACTGGCTCATCGCGAACGCTGATTTCTGCTCTGGAAAACGACAGTGAATTCAAACCCATTCGAGTGTTTTTCGCTCGCGACACGCGAATGCAAATGCCCAGTGACGGCGCATCGTTCGCACCAGCAAACACTCGTCGTCGACCGTGGTTGCAGGACAGTGTATGGTTAATGGAAAATATTGACGATGCAGGTGTGGCATTAGCACATGAACTGTTTCATGTTTTAAGCAACGACGGAACTCACACGCGGACCAACAACAACCTGATGCAGTCAACAACGTCTCCTTCAAATGTAGAACTACTGGAAGATCAATGCCAGGCTGCAATCAAGCATGCAAAA
>CALIMV010000103.1 GCA_938045275.1 uncultured Granulosicoccaceae bacterium | reverse complement strand
ATGCGAGCACCACAATATTTGTCTAAACCTGTATCTCCATTACCCGTATTAACCAAGCTGTGCGACTCACTATCAAAGATCTATCATCAACCAACGCCAGTCTTTAAGATAGATATTAGCGACGAATTCAAGGTGCGACTTGCTGATGTGGATTTATATGAAGTTTTGGGTAATATTCTGGATAACGCCTGCAAATACGGCTCAAGCGTAGTGCACGTTACGGCAAACAGGGAAAGCAATGCCTTGTACATTGACGACGATGGGCCGGGCTTCTCTGAAAAGCTTGGCTCAACATTACTCGAACGCGGAGCACGTGCCGACACAGCCATTGACGGACAAGGGCTGGGATTAGCAGCCAGCCAAGAGCTCATGCAAAGTTACGGTGGCGAACTTCAACTCGACGCAAGCCCACTCGGTGGTGCTCGCGTTATTTTACAATTCTCGTAGTTTTGTACGCTAGCTTGTTCGGGCACTAGCCATACGAATCAAGGCCTGGCAAGCAGGTAGCCAAGCCAACAAGCATAATCTTCACCTTCATCGGTTGCAATGTACTCGTCTAGCGCTTCATCAGTGTCCTCATCAAACTCCTGACGATAGATAATGGTTTCACTAAAACCCGCTTCTTCCAGAATTTCACGCAGCTCCTTTGCACCCCAAACACGCCACGTATAACTAAACGCCTTTTTCAATTTAGATTTATCGGGAAAATGAAAGTGGATATGGCATTTTAGCTCATTGGTTACCGCGTTGAATTCGGCTTGCTCCCAAATGTATTTAAAGCCTTCAAGTTTACGTTTCTCTTTTTGAGTTTGGTAACACTCGGAGCCACCAAAAACATCAAGAAACAAAATACCATCATCGACTAGCGCTTCTCGTGTGCGGCGAAAATAGTCCAGCATGACTTTACGCTCTTGAAAAAACCAGTAACTAAAGTTATACGCCTGAATGACATCGACCTTTTCCGTTGTCACTTCGAGCACATCCGCCTCAACCAGTTTTAATCGACTACGTTGATCAGGTTTCAAGCGTGATGCGTTGTGCTTCTCTCCCCAACCAAGCACTTCTGAGTCGAAATCAACACCTATGGCACTATTGGTATCACGCCGCTCCACCCATTCAACCGAGCTAATGGCCGTACCGCAAAAATCCTCACGCATTGAATTCGCAGTGCGACCAGTTAATTCTTTAAATGTTTCATCGATAAAGTCCAGTTCGAATTCCGAGTTTTGAACTGACTCTTGATAAAGAGCATGCCGATCTGCCAGCTCCGCCATAGTCTTCGGCTTGTTTGCCGCCTTTTTTTCCAGACGAGCCTTTCTTTGCGGACGTTTTTTGGTCGCTGTTGTCATTGTTAACGTTGTCTTATTAATTAAGTTATCTTACTGAGAAAGATTGTAGTCTAAGTGGTATCGGTTCTTAAGGCTTGATGCCAACGCCACGATTCAGCAATGTCATGGCAATGGTTCCAAGAATAACAATAAATACCATTATGACAGCAAAACTTTGCCATAACGGTATGTCGCTAATGCCTAGTATCCCATATCGGAAGCCGTTAATCATATACAAAACAGGATTGAACAACGAGAGCTTTTGCGCTAACGGTGGCAACATGCTAATTGAATAGAATATGCCACCCAAATAAGTTAAAGGTGCTAGCACAAAATTGGGGACAATAGAACATTCATCAAACGTCTGTGCATACACTGCATTGATGAGTCCGCCGAGTGAGAACATAATGGACGTCAACACCGCAATGAAAATGGTCGTTACTGGGTGTACCGGTCGAAGGTCGGTAAAAAACATTGCGACAAGCGAAACAATCATGCCTACGGCTGCACCCCGCGCTACACCACCCGTAATGTATCCCGCAAGAATAGTAGTATTGCTAACAGGCGATACTAATAACTCTTCGATGTGTTTTTGTAATTTGGTACCGAAAAAAGATGACACTACATTGCCATAAGAACTAGTGATGATACCCATCATAATAATGCCGGGAATGAGAAAATCCATATAGGCAAAACCATCCACTTCGCGTATACGTGAACCAATAAGTCCGCCAAAAATCAACATATACAACAATGCATTAACCGCTGGAGGCGTGATTGTCTGGACCCAAATACGTGTGAATCGTCGGACCTCCTTTCGCACAATAGTACAGTAGGCAATCCATTGCAATCGCCAATAGTTCAAGGGGCTGCTCCATCATTTTTACCAATCAGGCGTAAGAAAAATGCCTCGAGTCGATTTGATTTTGTACGGATACTGCCAACCTGTATGCCACGGTTTTTCAGTGCATCGATCATACTCGTGACTGATTCACCCTTTGGAACGTCCACTTCCAATTGATTCGCATCGTCGCGTAATCGGGTAGTAAACGGTTTGATGCTGGGCGCCTCTGTCAAGTCGCTATACAGATTCAATACAAACGTTTCTTGCATGGCCTGGCTCAAAAGCTTGGTCACCGCTCCATTTTCAATGATTTGTCCATGATCGATGATGGCAACATTACGACACAAGGCTTCAGCCTCTTCAAGATAATGTGTCGTAAGAATAATCGTGGTACCGTTTTGTGAATTTATTTCCGACAAATAATCCCACATTGAACGACGAATTTCGATGTCGACACCTGCAGTGGGTTCATCGAGTATGAGCATTTTCGGCTCGTGCACCAGGGCTCTGGCAATCATTAAACGCCGCTTCATTCCGCCAGAAAGTTCACGACCGGCGGCGTTTCGCTTGTCCCATAGGTCAAGACGTTTGAGGTAGTGCTCGGCACGTTTTTTAGCAACCGAGAACGGTATGCCGTTATAGCCAGCAACGTTGGTGATGGTGTTTATGATTGGTTCAAAACCATTGAAATTAAACTCTTGAGGAACCAGACCAATACTGGCCTTTGTTGCCACTACATCGGTATCCAAATCATGGCCAAAAACCTTCACAGAACCAGAGGTCTTGTTAACCAAAGAACTGATAATACCAATGGCGGTTGACTTGCCTGCCCCGTTTGGCCCCAACAACGCGAAAAAGTCACCCTCAGCAACAGTCAGATCGATACCACGCAGTGCATACGTATCCTTATCGTATACTTTCACCAAATTTTGGATTTCGAGCGCTGTCATGGTTGTAACGTTGGCAAACGAGAATATATCAACATGAGGTTACACGGTTTTGGCGTACAGAATACGCAAAGTGAACCCTTATTTTAGCAGCTTATTACGCCTGCAGGATTAGCGGCGAGAGTAGGAATTAATTTGATATTTTTAAGGGTAAAAACTTTGCTTCTGCGCATTAACATAGCTTGAGGTTGCGGCGTAACCCCGATAGAAATGCATGACATCAACAACGTAGTTTTCTGTTTCATTGAATGGGGGGATACCATGGTACCGCTCTACGTTGGCAGGTCCAGCATTGTACGCAGCCAAGGCCAATTCATCACCACCAAATCGTTCACGCAGTTGTGCCAGGTAACGAACGCCTCCCGCCAAATTTTGTTGTGGGTTTTCCGGTTGTTTAACCTTTAACCACCGCGCAGTTGCAGGCATCAATTGCATTAAGCCTATGGCCCCCACGTGTGACTTTGCCTTTGGATTAAAACAAGATTCTTTCGCCACTACCGCTTTGATTAAGCTTGCACTTACATTGTACTTAGCAGATAGCTCATCGATTTGCTCATTATATTGGCTTGCTCGTTTGGCAACGCGCTCAGGCGATAGACCCATGCATTTTACATTCGGTACCACCTCACCGCTTGCATCATCGCTAAAACTCATCAATTGTTTATAAGGTTTATAGCGGTTAGTCGCAGCTCGACTATTGCTTTCGATATGGGGGAATCCGACACCATTGTAGGACGTTTGTATTTGATGGCTAGTTTGCTCTTCACTGAAGGCCAAACCATTAAATTCTTCGAAGAAAGGCTGCATTTGAAGTTCTGCCAATCGCGAATCGTTACTCATGTGTTGAGACAGCAGAAAAGTTCTTACGTTAATCTCAAGCTGCTGAGTTTCCATTCTTTCACTTAAATGCTGAACGGCGTCTTTGTATTCTGAGTCAGTTGGAAAATAACTGGGATATTTACGCAGCACCGACAAGGCATTGAATTTTAATTGTTCAGGACTAAGCGCTGGTTCGACTTGCGATGCAGGTTTGATAGCCATTGCCATGCTGGCAAAAGCTTGCTCGGGATGGTGTCGTGACGCAACAGTTGTAAGATCAACTGTTGCCCGGTTAACTGGCAGATGAGCCGATAGATATCTGGGGTTCTGCAGTATCCTGTAGTGATCGGCGACAATAGGCGTTTGATTGTTAGCAGAGGCCAGTATGCCGGCACCTGCCAGCAAAAAGGCAACCAGCGTTGCCAGAGTCAGACGAAGTAGAGTGGTGTCCGAATTAAGCTCTGACTTGGCCACCGAATTAGCCACTGCTTGAGTCAAATTAGTCTCTGTTCGAGTCACAATTGAAAGTCCGTTTTTATAGTTTTTCTAACCCAATCAACTGATGAATTATATTACCAGCGACGCCATTGCTTGTCTAAACTCATTTGGAATTTTTACAGATTTTTCCGTTTGCGAGTCGACGAAGACGTCCACTATAAAGCCACTCGCGCAGACTGTGGGCTGCGGTTCTTTAAAAATGCCAAGTTCGTATCGGACGCTTGAATTGCCTATTCTGGAAATGCGAAGTCCGCACGCTAATTCGTCTGGATACCGCACCGCTTCGTGGTATTCGCACCCGTTCTGCACCGTGAAACAACGCACACTTCCGGTGTCGACGTTAAATCCGTTGACCACTTCCAGCCAGGTCATGACCACGTTTTCGAATACGCTGTAGTAAACGGCGTTGTTCATGTGGCCGTATTTGTCGTTATCGATCCACCGGGTCGGCATCGCCAAAATCCATTTAAAGTCGTCGCGCTTGAGATCTTTGCTGCTCATTTCTCTGTGCTCATTCAGTTTTCATTCAGTGCTCATTCAGTGCTCATTTAGTACTCATTCGTGTTCAATTTCGGGAAATTGGTGTTTTTTTAAGAGTCCAGGTCGATGGTAGGTCGATCTTTTTGCCATAACACCTCCGAACCGCCTTCCTGCCGTGCGACTACCCGAGCAATGACAAACAATAAGTCTGATAAGCGATTCAGGTACTTCATGCTAAACGGTGGTACTTCTTCCACGCGCTTTAACGATACTATCAGTCGCTCGGCGCGGCGACAAACCGTTCGCGCCAGATGACAAGTGGACGCAGCCTGGCTTCCGCCTGGCAGAATGAAATCTTTGAGCGGTGGTAAAGATTCGTTGAAATGATCCAGAGCATTCTCCAGCCACGTGACATGCGAATCCTGAATCGCCTGATGTCCAGGAATACAGAGCTCTCCACCCAGGTCGAAAAGATGATGCTGCACCTCATTGAGAACCTTTCTTACTTGCTCTGGTAGTGGCTGCGCCAACACCATTCCAATGACTGAATTTAATTCGTCTGTAGTCCCGTAGGCAGCCACACGCAGGCCGTCCTTCTCGGTTCGACTGCCATCGCCCAGCCCTGTTGTTCCATCGTCACCCGTACGCGTGTAAATTTTAGATAACCTGTTGCCCATATGCTCACTAACCCTCAATAATTTGCCAGCCACAATTTTTACTGATTGAACGCAATGTCAATACAAACGAACGTATTGTGAATTAGAACCCAGCTTACACGTATAATTGGGTAACAACCATATGAGAACCAACGCCGTGACGACTGAAACCATTTTCAGCAAAATCATACGAAAAGAACTACCTTCCGACATGCTTTACCAGGACGAGCTGGTAACTGCATTTCGGGATATCAATCCTGCCCTGCCAACACATATACTCATTGTGCCAAATGAACCCATTCCCAGCTGTAACGATGTACAGCCGGCACACGAAGCCGCCATGGGGCGCATGCACACAGTGGCGAGAAAACTGGCAGAAGAAGCTGGTATCACCGATGGTGGTTACCGACTGATTATCAATTGTGGTGAACACGGCAGACAGGAAGTTCCGCATTTGCACATGCATTTGCTAGGCGGAGAGGATGTTGGTCCAATGTTAATAAGAAAACAATCAGTATGATAGATTCTGATTACATAATTACCGATGAATTACAACAGGCTGTTGATGCAGCGTTGACACTGGAACGTCCGTTGCTGGTGAAAGGTGAGCCTGGCACAGGTAAAACACAACTTGCTGTGGAAATATCACAACGTCTCGATGCTCCCCTGTTCCAATGGCACGTAAAATCCACGACCAGTGCTCACCAGGGATTGTATGAATACGACGCAGTCTCTCGCCTGCGTGACTCACAACTCGGAGACGAGCGTGTCAAAGATATTGGTAATTACATCTTACACGGTGTTCTTTGGGATGCGTTTACCTGTGACGAACGCGCTGTCGTGCTGATTGATGAAATTGACAAAGCCGATATTGAATTTCCAAACGATCTCCTGCAAGAACTCGATCGTATGTCGTTTAATGTTTACGAGACGCGTGAAACCATCACAGCACGACAACGACCACTGGTGATCATTACCAGTAACAACGAGAAAGAGTTACCGGACGCTTTTTTGCGACGTTGTTTTTTTCACTATATTGAGTTCCCTGACAGGGAAACCATGAAAAATATTGTTGCTGCGCATTACCCAACGATCAAACAGGATTTACTCAAATCGGCCATGGAGATTTTTTTCGATTTACGCGAAGTGCCTGGTCTTAAGAAAAAACCATCAACTTCTGAATTACTGGATTGGTTGAAATTGCTGATTGCTGATGATTTGCCTGCAGAGGCATTAGGTTCTGATGAGCTGCGAACTGTGCTGCCAAAGATGCACGGTGCCTTGCTAAAGAATGAACAGGATGTACATTTATTCGAACGTTTGATTTTTCTTCATAAACAACGCAAAAACTGATGCTACTGGATTTTTTCACACATCTGCGTCGCGCCGGGTTACCAGTATCGACCACCGAACACCTGGTTCTGCTTGATGGGCTTAGCAAAAACGTCGGCGTACTGGACCTGAATCGTTTTTATCAGTTCGCTCGTCTGTGCTTAATCAAAGATGAATCCTTGTACGACAGATTCGATCAGGTTTTTCAAGCTTATTGGGCAGGCCGAGAAGCAGCGTTCGATTTAAATCTTGACAACATCCCTAATGATTGGCTGAAGCTTTCTGATAAAGACGCACTGAGCGAAGAACAAAAAGCAATGGTAGAGGCTCTGGGCGGTTGGGATAAATTAATGGAAACATTGGCCAAAAGGCTCGAAGAGCAAAACGAAGAGCATCACGGTGGTAGCAAGTGGATTGGCACACGTGGCACTTCCCCGTTCGGTCACGGCGGATTTAACCCTGAAGGTGTTCGTATTGGTGGACAAGGCGGGCAAGGTCGAGCGGTAAAAGTCTGGGAACAACGTCGATACAAAGATCTTGACGGTACACGCGAATTAGGTACGCGTGATTTCAAAATTGCGCTACGCAGTTTGCGAAAACTAACCCGCGATGGGCGGGCTGACACGCTTGATCTTGACGCAACTATACGATCAACCGCTAACAACGCAGGCATGCTCGAAATAAAAATGCGAGCCGAAAGACGCAATGCAGTTAATGTGTTATTGCTGCTGGACGTAGGCGGCTCTATGGACTACCACACCGCCTTATGCGAACAACTGTTTTCAGCCGCCCGCTCAGAATTTAAACATCTGGAACACTTCTATTTTCATAACTTTATTTACGAAAAAGTGTGGCGTAATAACAGCCGTCGACACAACGACACTGTTTCTGTACCAGAGTTAATTCGTACTTACGGTAAGAAATATCGAGTTATATATGTTGGTGACGCAACCATGAGCCCATATGAGGTGGTAGCTGAAGGTGGCAGCGTCGAACATTGGAATACCGAACCTGGTGCGGTTTGGATGCAGCGCATGCAACAGCATTTTTCTCATTGTGTTTGGTTGAACCCAGAGAAACCGGATTATTGGGACACCACTCCCTCCATCCGTATTATTCGACAGCTGATGCAGAATCGCATGTTTACGCTTAATGTAAATGGCATCCAGAACGCAATAGATGCGCTAAAAACCCCAATTATTCCGTTGAATCTCACCGATCAGAGCTAAGCGGTAACACCCACTGCTACAGCTCAAACTAAACGCTGTGAAATAAATTGCACGGCAACATAATGCAATATTAATAGCTAAGCTCGGATCAAATATTGCAGCTCGCTTCTAGTGGTGTTGGTAAAACTTCGGACAACTTAACTAGACGGCTTAAACCGAATACGCGTTCAGCCGAAGGCACCAACACCACACTTTTTTAAAAACCACTGCAGCAATCACAATAACGAGCATAAATTTCGCAATGCAACACGCTAAAGGTTGTATCGGTATCGGCTTATTGATCAGTAGTTTGTGTGGGTGCTTGATTCAAGAAGAATCAGGTTTAAAAACTGCAACTCCGACAAACGAAGTATCCTCTGTTACAGATAGCGGTATTAGTGACGACGGCATTATCGCGCCCACTGCGCCAACACTGACGATCAGCGCAATCGCGGGTGCGTTAAATTTCAAATGGGTTGATTGGCGTACCAACGCGAAAACCACTAACAGTATAAATCTATATGAGTACAACAGCCTTTCTGAACAAGAAATTGAATTAGATACAAACATCGGAGCAAGTGATTTAAAGTACACGCTACCAATTACTCCACATCACCTGGCCTGGGATTCGCTAAGCTACAGAGTAGAAATTTGCAATATCGATGACTGCGTAAGTTCATCGCACGTTCCTGTTCACACACTGCTTGCCAATGTTGTAACAGCAGTCATACCCTCAAATGATGACATGAGACCATCATTTGGAGATGACATTGCAATCAATGCTTATGGCAACGTGGCTGTGGCATCAAGCCCGGTCACTGCCAGCGCCGCCGTGTTACTGCATAACGAGCAACATTGGATTCAAGCCAGTACGCTGGTATCTGATCATTTTGCCAATGCGACTAATTCGGATATGCGTGTCTCAATTTCCGCCAGTGGTGATACCGTAGCTATTGCATCTGCAACATCGAACGCCAGTCCGATCATTGTTATTTTCGATCGATTAGGGGAAAATTGGATTGAAACTGCACGAATTACCACCTATGAACCATTGGCCATCAGTCAGCGTTGGGATACAGCATCACCGAGCCTGCAACTCTCTAACAACGGTGATCGAATTATCTTCGCCGCACAGCCTGTGGTTCAATCAGTCAATAAACTGGACATAAGAAGTAATCAAGTTTTGGTTTTTGATCGTAGCGCGTTTAACTGGACACGCTCTGCAAACCTTACTATCCCAATTCAACATACCAGGCTGCGTTCCACCAGCGCTTCTGCCGATATCAGTAGGGTCCTCGCACTTTCCACACTAAGTGACTCTGTATATCTTCATGAATTTTCATTGTTAAGTGGCCAGTGGCACGAAACTTCATCACAGATACTAGACACTGTTCAACCGAGTTTAGATACGCAAATCGTTAGCTCAGATGACTCATCGCTCATTAGCCTTGCGGCATGGGAAATCGATAGCGACTCACGACGTAGCGCAGTAGCTTGGAAATTTGAAAAACGCGCAATGGGCTGGATAACCACAGACAGCATTAGGTTGCCACCAACAGCTGATCAATCTGCGAGACTGAGATTAGCAAGTGATGCGCAGCTAGAGAGCTTGGCCATAGGCTGGCAAGCCGATAATGATGCTAATTTGGCATTTTATGCGCGTTATGAGCAGCGTTGGCAACATCAGTTTAGTGTGCCAGAGGGTTTAAACTTGAATCGCTCCCTTCCACTAGTACAAAGCATCGCTGTGAGTGCGGACAACTCGACAGCATTGATTGGCACAACCAATACTGGCAGTGGTGGAATGTTGAGTTCTTTTCGATGAGGTAGCTGCGCGCTACTCAGCCGCTGACTTTAAGCGTTGTTAGTTGCAGCGTACACGGGCAGCATCCTACGCAAGTCAAGCAGCAATGCCTGATTCATGCCACGTTGATTTACCACATCCAAACCTTGGCTAACCAACCTCAGTTGTTGTCCGGCTGACTTGTCCTTGTTAGAACTCACGCCAAACAAACACCCCGTTGTGCAAATGGTCAAACCCTGTTCTCCAGTGTCAATAGCATTGCAATTCTGCATAATTTTTCTGGTCAACAAAAAGGCTTGAGGCTGCGTGGTATGTCGAAGCAGAAATCCGTATCGATTTCCACCTAGGCGCGCAACATGATTCTCTCTTTTGTAGACATTCTTAAGCGCAAATTCGATCATTTCAGCCAAACCGGCTATTTGATCACTGGGTACGATATTACTTTTGTCCCGGCTAGCGTAAGTATCTATCATCAGCAGGCTAACCGACTCGGAAGATTCAACTTGCGAGTCAGGGTATGAATTAAGAATCGATACAAAAGACTCGCTGCTTTTCGGTAGCTCAAGGGCAGCAACGATATTCCGTGCTGAATGACTGGTTGTATTTACCTCGCTGCTAGCAACAGCGCCAGTTTCCAGCTTAAAATTTAAAACCAATTCGTTTTCGTCGAGTAAGATCTGACGATAGACAACATTCACCAACCCTTGTGTTGCATCTCGCCATTGGGTTTTAAATCTACCAGATGAAGATGCTCGAATTTTCTGTACGTCTACAATTTGTGTCGCATTTATCCCCATCAAACTGGTTCGAGAATCGAAACCAAGTAAACGGCTGGCCTGCTCGCTGGCATAAGTAATAATATCGTCAGTGCCGATCATCAACGTAGCTCCGGCAAGGGCATCAACCATCTGCTCCAAACGATGCTGCTCTGTTGCCAACTTTTTACGTTGCCGCACAAAACGACTCAAGGCATCGATGCGTGCCAGCAGTAGCTCGCTTGACTCATTTTTAAACATACATTCAACGGCGCCAGCACGAAGACTACGCTTAATGATGTGATCGGCATAAGTGCCGGTAAGAATAGCGCAAGCAATATTGCCAGTTCCGGGATCGGCAATCAATTTTCTACAAAGGGAATCACCCGTGCCATCCTGCAGGTAAAAATCCAATACCGCGATATCAAACGACTGTTGTTGAGCCAGAGCAATTGCTTCGCTATGGCCACTGGCAACACTGACGTTGTACCCCTGAAGTTCGAATAGATCGCGCAACGCAAACCGAATACTGACTGAGTCATCGACTATAAGAACGCTGATATCAGTATTGTCGAACTTAACTGAAAACGTATCACGATCATCGACAGGCGTTTGCAGCAATTTTTGAAGTAAAGTATCAACCGTTTGATACTCCTTCCATGGAATAACCACTGTGTGCTCACGACCTGCAACCCAGGCGCGAGTTTCGGCTCGCATGTCAGTAGACAATACAACCACCGGGAGGTCTGAAAAATCGGGACTTTCGAGTGTGGCGATCAGTGAGTCTGCGCCTTCATCGGGCACGATCGACCAACCAAGCAGCACGCCGGCAAAATCATCGCCGTAGGAACGGAATTGCGTATGCAATGATTCCTCAGCTTTCTTGTAGTCTCCAATGGCGACCACCTCAAAACCCAACGACTGCGCGTAGTTCTCAAGAACGTAACGCATCGTGGCAGATGGCTCCACCAGAAGCAATCTGCTGGTCATTAACGGAGTTTTTCTGACTTCGAGTTCTTGTTGCAATATATGCACTAGATTACCTGTGAAGTGGAATTTACTCCACGTACACCCTCTGAAAACATTTGCCTTGTGAAAACAATCACAAATCTTACTATTTCGCTAAAGCTGAGCGATAACTAAACGGCCCAGCGAAATGACTTCAACTGCTGCGTGTCCGGTCCCTTACACTAGCTAGGCTTGCTCATGCTAGCTAAGCTTGCGCATGCCACCAAAGCTTGCGCAATCGAATACCATAGGGCGATGATAACCGAAGACCTCAAAATACGACAGTTCCATCAAGACCCCAAGGACTCAGCGTTTTTTAACAATCCCTATCCATTCTACGCCAGGCTGCACGAGGTCGCAGGACCAATTTATTGGAAAGACTATGGTTTTTGGTGTTTGGCCGAATTTGATACTGTCAACACTGCTTTGCGCGATTCACGCTTTGCACGGCTGCCTCCATCTGGCTATCCGTGTCCTGAACACCCTACCCATTTGAGTGCATTCGCAAAAGTGGAGAAAAGTTCATTACTGGCACTCGAGCCGCCAGAACATACGCGTATACGTAAAAGTATCAATCAAGCCTTTGCTAACCGGCGCGTAACCCAAATGCAGGCAGGAATTGAAACTCTAGCGAATCGACTCATCGACCAGTTTGAAGACTATCACGAGACTGATCTGTTGAATACCTACGCAACCACATTACCTGTTACGGTTATTGCACGATTGTTAGGTGTGCCGGAAAGCGAATGCGACAAGCTGCTTTCGTGGTCGCACGCCATGGTACGTGTTTATACCCTAACCCAAACAAAACAAGAGGAGCTCATAGCAAATCGAGCCGCAGAGGATTTTCGCGAATTGTTGTTAGAACTCATCAAGGCCAGAAGAAAATCACCCACCGACGACTTACTTTCTCATTTGGTCTTGTTGAAACCGGGCGCGCTAAGTGACGACGAGATCGTCAGTACCGCAGTGTTGTTACTGAACGCCGGACACGAAGCAACCGTACATCAAATCGGTAATACAATAAAACTACTGCTAGAGCTTAACTGGCCAAGACACTGGATAGACAACGAATCGGACACCGATAACATTATCGCCGAAGCGATGCGATTCGATGCGCCACTTCACTTGTTTACGCGATACGCGCAGTCCGCCGTTGAACTTCACCCCGGCGTCGTGGTGGACAAAGGTGAACAAATTGCGCTACTACTGGGTGCCGCCAATCGTGACCCTAAGCGTTTCGTTCACGCTGATCAATTCATACCCGACAGAGACGATGGGGCTACTGTCGCTTTTGGTGCAGGATTGCATTTTTGCGTGGGTACTGTTTTAGCAAAGCTTGAGATGCGCATTGCCATCAACACGCTATTTAAACGATTGCCAAACCTGGCACTTGTTGACTCACCAGCTTATCAAAACAGCTTTCACTTTCATGGTCTCGAAGCATTGAATGTACGTTGGTAACAATGCGTTGAGCGTCATCGCTGAAAACTGAATTGGTATTACAGAATCGGATAGAAGTTTAGCCAAACAGACCATGAAAGGGCTGTACTTCTACTGTATCTCCCGGACTAACGCTTGCGACATCTGCTGCTATCACAATAAGACAGTTAGCATTGCTCATAGAACTAATACGACCTGCACCCTGTTTGCCAGTTGATGCAACAGTCAAATCACCTTGATCATTGTTTCCCAATATTCCACGCTGGTATTCCACGCGTCCCAGGGATTTACGCAGGCTGGATAAGCTCGTGGCGTTAATTGTAAAAGGTGCTGTTTTTTTCAATCCCATCATCTGCTTGATTGCTGGCTGCACAAACTGCAGAAACGTCACCATGACCGCCACAGGGTTGCCCGGCAATCCGAAGAAAAAGGCATTTCCTATGTGGCCAAACGCCAGTGGCCGTCCTGGTCGCATAGCAAGCTTCCAGAAGCTAACCTCCCCTAATTCGTGAAAGACCTGAGTGACAAAATCGGCATCCCCCGCTGACACTCCCCCGGAGGTCAAAACCACATCGGCAAGCTGCGCGGCTTTTCGCATTGCCTCTCGAGTATCCTCTGCATTGTCGCGTACTATGCCCAGATCGACTACTTCTACATTGAGGCTTTCAAGCATTGCTTGCATCGAATAGCGATTACTATCGAACAACATGCCGGGCGCTAGTGGCTTACCTGCATGCGAATCCAGCGCACACAGCTCATCTCCAGTAGTAAAAAAAGCAACCCGTAGGCGACGATAAACCGCCACACGATTAATCCCAAGCGACGCCAACAATCCGACTTCGGCCGCATTTATCTTTGTGCCAGCCGTGAGTATCCGTTGGTTACGCTGCACATCTTCACCAGCAAGGCGCACGTTCTTTTCAGCTTGCACATTGCGATCAATAGTGACCATATCGTGCTCAACACTAACGTGTTCCTGTATGACAACGGTATCGGTTCCGGAAGGCATTTGCGCGCCAGTAAAAATCCGTACAGCTTGTCCCACATGCACTTGAGCATCAAATACTTTTCCAGCCCATGCTGTCCCTACAATCTGCAATTGTGTGTCTGCATCAGTTGGAATTGAAGCCGATGAGATGGCATACCCATCCATCGCAGAATTCGCGTAACCCGGTACATCTACAGGCGATACCACATCAACGCTGATTACACGGCCAATTGCCTTTCTCAGCTCGACCTGTTCAGTCTCTTCAACCACATGCAAAGCAGCACTCAAGCGTGCTCTTGCTTCTTCAACAGGCAACAAACTATCGAATGGATCGTCACAAGAGGGTTGTTTATCGATACTCATGCTAGTAGCTCATGCTGCGCTGCAAGGCGTTCTTCCTCAGTATTGATATTACGAAACGAATCAGCAAGGTTCGAACAATCAATTTCAACAGTGTTCCGCGTCGAATACCATCGATCTATTTTTCGTTCACCTGATGCCAAATACGCATCAAGTGATTCCAGGCAGCGTCGATGCGCAACGCAAAAAACCGGTTGCAGACGTTCACCGTCGTGCGCGACGCAGATGTCGGCTGACTGATCCAAACACGGCTCACCGAGCAAGCTTACTATCGATGCATGCACAAACGGCGAGTCACACGGACACATGAAAACATAATCGGTAGTCAGATGATGCATTGCTGCGCTAAGCCCGGCCAATGGCCCAATGTGCCCACTATGACGATCTGCAATCACTTCAGCACCCAATGACTCGTAAGCATCGTGATTTCGATTGGCATTAATCACAATGTCGTGAACTTGCGGTCGAATTGCGCTAACCACCCAACTCGCCATGGGCTGTTCACCAATCAGAATAAGGCCTTTATCCCGACCACCCATGCGCCGAGCCAGTCCACCTGCCAATACGACGGCGCCTACTCTTTCCCGACGCTGTTCCAGTTTAGATAGGAAACTCATTTCAAGTTAAGCAGATAAACTGCATGTTGAGTCGAGCTGAGAAAAATAGTCAGCCAGGAACTCAGAAAAATTACCCGAGCTATTTGCTTCTAGCTCTTTTTGAGCAGCCAGAGATTCAGGCACTAGCTGAGCCAACTTCGCTTGCAAAGATTCGTTGACTGGGCGTTGCATTAGTGTGTCACTGTGCGCTGATGAATACTTCATTACCATATTAAAGTACGAACCATGAGTAGCCAACTCATCAACAATTCGGGCCGACGGCGTTAACGATGGGTCTTGCAGCTTTGCGATTTGCGTTGCAAGGCTTTTTTGATACAAATTTTCTGTGTCGTGTCCGTGATTACAAGCATCCATCCATTGTGCAATTGGTACCAGCGCTTCCAGAATGTGTTGCCCCCAATCGACCAATTTTACCGGTCTTTTATTATATTCCAATGTTAATCCTGCTTCTCGGCCGCGATGGGCAACGGTTTGCACATTTCGTTTGTTAATGTCCATTTCGCTTGGCATCAATGGCGGGCTATCGGTCAGCCAGGCGAACAACATAAGCATCTCTAGCATGGCAAGCTGCTCAAGATGCATGCCCACAGGCTCATATAGATTCACATCTACCGAACGCAACTCCAGGTATCGAACGCCTGCTCTTTTTAACGCCAGCAGAGGCATCTCGCCCTTTGTCGGTATTTGTTTGGGTCGAACACTACTGTAGTACTCGTTTTCAATTTGTAATCGGTTGGTTGTCAATTGTTGGTGCCTACCGTCTGAATCTGTTAAACCTGCTTGCTCATAAGCATCGTGTGTGGTGGTCACGTGCCCGTATATGTCTTTGAGATAATTTTCAAAGTTGTCGTGCCTAACTGTTAAATCAATAGGCGCATCTTCTTTATATCTGTAACCAATTTCACCCATACGCAAAGAAGTGCCAAACGGCGCATAGCGGGTGTGTTTGTTCAGCGTTGCCAGATCGGAATCTGCCCCGGAAGGCAGAAAAGTTTGACAGATTGCCGGTGATGAACCAAACAGGTACGGCACCAACCAACCGATGCGCATTAAATTACGCGTCATGTGAAAGTAGCCAAGTGTGGCTGGTGAGAACTCTGATTGATTAGTAACCGAATGCAAAGATTGCCATAGTGGCCAACATTGATCAGGCATGGAGTAGTTAAAATGAATGCCGGCAATTGCCTGCATACGCCGCCCATACCGCTGCCCCAGACCACGCCGGTATACATGCTTCATGATGCCTGTATTCGAGTGCCCGTACTGGCCAATACGTATACTGTCGTCGCCATCGATGATGCAAGGCATGCTGGTATTCCAAAGCATCTCGTCATTTTCGAGCCGAGGTAAAATGAATTGATGTATACCGGTCAAATGATCTAATGCGTGAGTTACTGAAGCACACGGAGGTGTTACCATTTCCAACAACGATTCCGAAAAATCGGTGGTAATCTGCGAGTTGCACAACGCGGAACCAAGCGCAACTGGGTGGTCTGTTTGCGCTATTTTGCCGTCGGCATCAATTCGCAGGGTTTCTTTTTCAAGCCCCACTTTTCGATTGGCAAAAAAATCGGTGTCAGTTTGTGCAATTAGCGCTTGCGCGCGTTGAGTAGCTTCTGGGTACACAGCAGTCTGTATCTATTTTTAGCAATGCGCAGTTTACCCTAATCCTATTGTCCAGCGACGCTGATGATTTTATGAACCAATTACCCAAATTACATCAGGAATTAAGCGGACAGGGCTATCCTTTAGTCGTGTTACACGGCTTGTTTGGCGACTCCGATAATTTTCGGTCAATAGCCTTACATTTAGAGCGGTATTTTCAAGTTATTCGACTTGATCTGCCGGGCCATGGTCATTCGGAAACTATGCCCGAGTACAGTTACGAAGGTATGGCGGATGCTGTGCTAAATCACCTCTCCATAGCAGGCATAAATGATTTTCATTTGTTGGGTCACTCACTGGGAGGAAAAGTGGCGATGCAAATGGCAGGAAAATCAACTGAACTGAATTTCGACAAAATCATCATTGTCGACATTGCACCGCGACTCTACCCACCTCATCATTCTGTATTGCTCACCGCCATGAACCAAATACCATTAAATGAAGTTAAAGATCGGCGCGAAGCTGAAAAACGATTGCGGCTGCAGATTCCCGATGCCGGCGTTCGCGGATTCCTGTTAAAAAGTTTGTACCGTGATGACGATAATCAGTGGCAATGGCGTTTTGATTTGCCAGGTTTAACGGACAGCTATGAAGCTATCAGACTTGCACCTGCATTTGCCCAGCCGGTAGAGGCGGCAACACTCTTCGTTAAAGGTGGTGACAGCGATTATCTAGGCGCTGATGACGAGCTTATGATTCGAACGCACTTTAAAGATCCGTATTTTAAAGAAATAGGTGGTGCAGGCCATTGGCCGCACGCAGAAAAACCCGCCCTGTTCACTCGAATTTGTCTTGAATTCCTGAACCAAAATAACGATTGAAAAAGGACACGCAATTTCAATAATTCGTCGCAGAGCCTATGCTACGATTCTACGATCACATTGCAACCGCACACAATCAGTGGCTGACCATGTCTGATTCTCTTCGCGAACAAATGTTAAAAGCGGGATTCAAAGAAACTCCCGGTAAAAAAAAGAAAGAAACGCACAGTAAATCGAAAAAGAAGAATACTAAGCCCCCTCGCACTAATCAAAATGAGCTAGTCCAAAAGAGTGGTCCATCCTCTCTAGAGCGAGCCAACATTGCAAAGCGAGAGGCTGTCGCCGAACGAAAACGTATAAAAGCTCAAATCAAAGCCATTATAGAAGCTGCAAAAATCGAGCAAACCACAGGAGAATCTGTTTACAGCTATCTGGTTGGCAAACGCATCAAACAAATGTTTGTTTCAGAATCTATCCAAAAACAGTTGGTGGACGGCGTTCTAGTGATCACGCGCTTGAACGGCTCAACGTATCTCATTCCCGCGGAAACTGGCGAACAAGTGCTGGCACTCAATCCAGACTGGGTTGTGATCGTACCGGCTGATGAGACTACTACCGACGGTAATGATGACTACGCCGATTATCAGGTACCGGACGACCTGAAGTGGTGAAGGCGATTAATGCGATTAATGCGATTAAATGTGAGCATCAGCTATGCGTGCTTATGGTGAGCGTTTGTTGTGAGCAATGAACAAACATTTTACTGGTTCGACTACGAAACCTTCGGCATCTCGCCAGCTTGGGATAAGCCTGCCCAGTTTGCTGGACAACGAACCACCGTTGAGCTCGAACCGATTGGTGACCCAATCATCCTGTATTGCAAACCCCCTGCTGACTATCTGCCGAACCCACACGCTTGCAGAGTCACACAAATGCACCCCGATGACATTGCCAGTCGCGGCGTTAACGAAGCACAATTCATAAAACAAGTGGTCGCTGAACTCGGCAAGCCGGGCACATGCTCAATTGGTTACAACAGCATTCGCTTTGATGATGAGTTCACACGTCACACCTTGTTCAGAAATTTTTATGACGCTTACCAGTACGAATGGAAAGACAACAATTCTCGATGGGATCTACTTGATGTTGTGAGACTTGCCAGAGCTTTACGACCGGAAGGTATCAACTGGCCCGAGCTCGAGGATGGTTCGCCATCAAATAAACTGGAATTACTCAGCCAGGCGAACAACATTGAACACGCACACGCTCACGACGCACTTTCTGATGTCGAAGCCACTATTGGCATGGCGCGATTACTTCGGGAAAAACAGCCAAAGCTGTATGAGTACGCCTTCCAGAATCGAGGTAAACAAGCGGTTCAGGCAATGCTGAACTATCAGCAACGCAAACCCTGTATACAAGTCTCAGGCATGATCCCGGGTGCTTTTGGGCATACCAGTATTGTTGTTCCCCTGGCCCGTCACCCAGTAAACCAGAACGGCATTATTGTGCTCGACCTTCGAACCGACCCTGCGCAACTTTTTGATATGAGCGCAGAACAAATAGCGGCTCGCGTTTTCGCAACTGCCGACAATTTAGGTGACAACGAACGTATTCGACTTCGAACCATTCAGACAAACAAGTGCCCGGTAGTCGTGCCATTGGCAACAATGCGACGCGAAGACGCTGCGCGATTGAACATCGACCTTGATCAACAAAAACAGCGAGCAGATATTGTGGCAAAACGCTTTACTGATGATTTTGCAGACACTATTCGACAAGCGATGACTCGAGAGTGGGAAACCACCACAGACGATGTTGATGGTTCGCTATACACTGGCGCATTCTTCGGCCAGGAGGACAAAGAACGATTCAGAAAAATCAGAGAGGCATCACCGTCGGCACTGGCCGAATTAGGCGGGTACTTTAAAGACCCACGTTGTGAAGCTATGCTGTTTCGCTACCGTGCCCGAAACTATCCAGAAACACTGAATAAATTCGAAAGCGAAGATTGGCAAGCGCACATCAAACAACGATTGCACAATGACGACGCACCTTGGTTAAGTGCTTCGAAATTCGATCAAATCATGAAAGAAGTTGATTGGACAGCCGGTGAGGAATCATTACGTCAATCGCTGGAAAAATACGCACAGCATATTCTTCACTAATGCCATTACTCAACAACAATAACGCAGAAAAAGCGCAGACCGAACGGTAAGATTAGTTGGTGCGTCGACCGCCACCATCCATAAAGTCAGTACCGCTGATAAGCGGACGAACCGTGTTGCTGACAAAAAACGCAAAGAACAAGAAGAAAAAGACAAACTTTGAATCGACGAACGTCGGAAAAAACAAACCAACAGTTACGAAAAATCCAATACTTGCCAGTAAGAATCCATATGCAGAATGGACGTAAATATTCATTATTGAATTGGTAATATCACGGCGATATACCCCACTGGCCACACTCGCTAACATAATGACCAATATCACTGGAACCATTGGAGCGAGCATATCGTCCAACCCTAAACCCAAACTGATATAACCCGCTGCGGCAAATACACCAGCAAACATCACGATCTCAATTAGCGCACGAAATGGGCTCGGAAAGCTGATTTGTTTCAATAGCTTAACTGACACAGCTTGAAGCGTCGACGAGAGGTAATGATTGTTGCGAGAATCCATGCACTGTCTCATTTATTATTGGCGTGAAGCACAAACGATTTGGCGTGAAGCCCAAAAGCTGCACAAAATAACATGAACAAATTGTACTGTGGTCGAAGTTACACGTTTGTAAACAGTAGGCCCAATTCGATTCAAAATGCGCCAACTGCACTAATTTTGTGCATAAATTCACAAATTTTAGGCATAAAACCACGCTAATTCGTCTGTTACCATTCAATTCAATGGCCCAACAACGCATCAAACTCTACCAAGGTTCTGTCAGTGAGTGCAGCTATCTGGACAATAAACAAGCAATTAACATTTATGCTGACCCTCACCATCCTCACCCAAGAGCCGTATACAACCAGTTGATTAACAGAGGGTTTCGGCGCTCTGGTGAATACGTTTACCGGCCTGGATGCAACGACTGTACGGCCTGCGTTCCGGTGAGAATAAAAACCGAGCAATTCAACAAACGACGTACCGACAAGCGAAATTTGAAGACCAATCAGGATCTCAAAGTCGATTACACCCCTGCGAAATACAGCGAAGAGTACTTCGATCTGTATAAACGATACTTGAACGCTCGACACCCAGGTGGTGGCATGGATGAACCAGAACCTGAAGATTTTGAGAGATTTCTGCTAAATCCTTGGGGAGAAACTCTGTTTGTGGAAGCTCGTTACGAAGATAAGCTTCTTGCCGTGGCGGTGACTGATGCGACCACGGACGGATTGTCGGCGGTTTACACCTTTTTTGATCCGGATTGTCGCGATCGTGGCCTTGGGCGATTCTGCATACTGCAACAGATTGCACTCTGCCGCGTAATGACACTGCCCTATCTGTATTTAGGATACTGGGTCGATGGCTGTAAAAAAATGCAATACAAAACTGACTTTCTACCACAAGAACATTTTGATGGCGCTCGTTGGATAAGCATATATTCAGACGACGTTTAAGATGATGCTTGTTTAATACCGTTTAGATATAAATCGTACATATCTTCCGGCCCCCATTCATCCCGAAGCCGTGTAAACATTTCGGTCGCTTTCGGCCATTCGCCAGCTTTACTTGCCTCCATTGCCTGTCGATGCAAAGTTAAATATTTTTTAGTCTCGATATCGGCATGTTCTGATGCACCCATTGGTTGCAACATAGTTACTGATTGCTTACGCCCTTTGACTATAACGGTATCTAATTCTCGAAATAATATGTCAGGCAACGCAGCTGCAGTTTTATCCGAAACGATAATGGGTACATGGTATTTTCTGGTCTGCTCTTCCAAACGTTGCGCAACATTAACCGTGTCACCAACCACGGTGTAATCCATGCGAATGTCTGACCCCAGCGGACCCACAGTCGCCATTCCAGTGCTCACACCTATACCAACTTTTATTTCCGGCAACGAATTTTGTTTAAATTGGCTATTTAATCGTGCCATTTCATTTTGAATATCCATAGCAGCAGACAAGGCATCAAAAGCGTGTGTTTGCGTTGGCGCTGGTGCACCCCAAATAGCCATGACACTGTCGCCCATGAATTTGTCAATGGTGCCGCGATGCCGAACAACCACCCTGCTCACATGTGAAAAGAAACCATTGAGTAATTGTGCAACCTGCTTCGATTCCAAGCGTTCCGATATGGCAGCAAACCCGATCACATCACAAAATAGAACAGTGATTTCACGCTCTTCGCCCTGCAAACCCATGCTATCCGGATTGCGTGTATACGCACTTGCAAGTTCTGGCGGAACGTACTGACTTAGCAAACCAGCGAAGTGCTTGCGATCACGTATTTCAGCAAAATACTGCAACAACACATACAACACATACAACACGAGTACTATTAACAGCTCAAACTCCATCGGTATTTTTGGTACCGCGGGGCTTTGTTGAAAATGCAGTAAAAATATACCGGCTGCAGCCAAAAGCGCCAGAACAGAACCGCCAATTAATCGAAACCATGGCAGCACAATAGCTAGCAAAAGTGTTACGAGCTGAGTACTCCAAAAAACCGAACCAAAGGGTGCGGCTTCAAACAAATTGTATGAATTTCCACCGCGCACTTTTAACGTAAACAACTGACCCGACCCGTCCTGTCCGCCAGTCCAATCGAAACTAAAATACATACGAAAAACACCCAGTCCTGTTAGCACCAACAGCAAAAGCGCCAAAATCAGAAATAGCGAGAAAGTAACGTTTCGGCGGGCTGGATTGTAGTAAGGGATAATCAAGAATGGATAATTTCAGTTGGCAGTGTGTGACTAGAACAAAAGTACGCTTGAAGTTGTAATCAAAACCAAACTCAAGATTATCACAAGCGTTAAGTAGCAGGCCGTGCTTGATGCCAGAAAGACAAAGATTTTCCGGTATAGTGGTGTTAAATTCATTTCCGGGTTGAAATCCTTTTGGACGATGTCGTTATTGTTGCTGCTCGTCGAACGCCGGTTGGCAGTTTCGGTGGAGCCCTTTCAAGCTTGCCTGCCAGTGAGCTTGGCGCCGCTGTCATTAAGGCATTGTTAATTGATACAGAAATAGCGCCCGAGAGCGTGGACGATGTCATCCTTGGACATGTTTTAACAGCAGCGGCAGGACAAAATACAGCCAGGCAGGCTGCATTAGCAGGCGGTTTACCAGACACTGTGCCGGCACTAACAATCAATCGAGTATGTGGCAGTGGACTCGACGCCGTTGCATTGGCGCGCCAGGCAATTCTTGCTGGTAATGCCACAACCATTATCGCTGGCGGGCAGGAAAACATGAGCGCAGCTGTTCACGCACTGCCCTCATCTCGATCAGGTCAACGCATGGGTAATTGGGAAATGGTTGACACAATGATCAACGATGGATTGTGGTGTGCCTTTAACAATTATCACATGGGCCAAACGGCTGAAAATCTGGCTGATCGATTTTCTATCAGTCGGGAAGAACAAGACGCCTTTGCGATTGAATCTCAAACCAAAGCAGCTGCCGCCAGTCACAAATTTACCGATGAAATAGTACCTATTGAAGTGCCTCAACGCCGCGGCGAACCCGTAATGTTTGATAAAGACGAGTACCCAAAGCCTGATACTTCAATAGAAAAAATTTCCACGCTTCGAGCAGCCTTTCAGCGCGAAGGATCAGTAACCGCTGCCAACGCCTCCGGCATTAACGATGGCGCTGCGGCAGTGGTGGTCATGAGCGCCACTCAGGCAAAATCATTAGGCCTGCGACCACTGGCAACCATCAAAGCCTCAGCTACCGCAGGTGTCGACCCGGCCATTATGGGATATGGACCTGTCCCGGCAGTCACCAAATGCCTGGAGCGCGCCGGTTGGTCGCTCGATGAACTTGATCTTATTGAATCCAATGAAGCTTTCGCTGCACAATCGCTCACAGTCATGCGTGAACTTGGATTAGACCCTGCCAAAGTGAACGTTAATGGTGGCGCCATTGCATTAGGTCATCCCATTGGAGCCTCAGGTGCACGCGTGCTTGTCACGCTGCTGCATGAAATGAAACGACGTGGCGCAAAACGTGGAATGGCAACACTGTGTATTGGCGGTGGTCAGGGTGTTGCCTTGGCAGTAGAGAATGCAAACAGCTAATACGACGTCATCGTGAACTTCAATGCCAGAATGTAAAGGAGTGATGCGTTGAAAAAAATAGCTTTGGTTACTGGTGGTACAACGGGATTGGGTGCAGCTATTTGCACAAATCTGGGTAACGATGGCTATCAGGTTATTGCCAATTTTTATCCCGAACTGGAAAAAGAAGCACGACTATGGCAACAACAATGCGATAAAGCAGGTTTGCACTGCGCTATTGCAGCCGCTGATGTATCAGACCCTTCGCAGAGTGCGCTTATGATCGAGCGTTTATTGCGTGAATATGGCCGCATTGATATTTTGATAAACAATGCTGGCATTATCCGCGACTCGACCATCAGTAAAATGGATGTAGCCGATTGGAACGCTGTAATCAACACAAATCTCGGCTCTCTTTATAATATGTGCAAGCCGGTGGTCGAATCCATGCAACAGCATCGTTTTGGTCGAATAGTAAATTTGTCATCGGTTAACGCACAGCGAGGTCAATTCGGACAAACTAATTACTGCGCAGCAAAAGCTGGCGTACATGGTTTTACCAAAGCGCTGGCGCAGGAAGTGGCAAAACATGGCATCACAGTAAACACCATCTCACCCGGCCTAATCCAGACCAGCATGGTTGAAAGCATCCCAAAGGACATGTTGAACAATTTTGTTGAAACCATTCCAGTGGGTCGTGTTGGCCAGCCCCATGAAATAGCACGAGCGGTGCGATTTTTAGTGGATGATGATGCCGGGTATATTACCGGCCATGAGATGGAAGTTAATGGTGGATTGTTTATGCATTAAAGTCTGCCGGTTAGTAGTGCTTGAACACCGGCTCGATCATAGCCAATACCGTGGCATGCAGCTCTTTTGTGCCAGCAGCCAAAACTGATGTTGTCTCTATTGATATGTCACGCCCGTTAAGATCGGTAATCACGCCACCCGACTCTCTTACTGCCACGGTAAGGGCAGCGATATCGAGAATATTCACATCCGACTCTATAATTAGATCAGTTTGTCCACAACACAGTTGATGATAATGGCAAAAGTCACCATAGCCACGAACGCGACGAACTTGGGTCATGATATGTCCAAGTACCTCCCAGCATGCAGGTGACTTTGCCATGCGGCCGAGATTGCCTGTAGACAAAAAAACATCCGATAATTGTCGAGTATCTCGACAATTAATCTGATTGCCGTTAAGCCAGGCGCCCCCACCAACACTGGCAATCAGGCGTTCACCATATGCTGGCGCATTCGACACACCCACACATAAGTCATTGCCAACTTGCAGCGCAATCTGGGTCGAGTAAAAAGGCATGTTACGAATAAAGCTCTTGGTTCCATCAATCGGATCCACTAACCAGAGTTGTTGAACGGCATTATCATTCGAATTCATTGAATGAGCATTTGATCGCCCTGTTTCTTCCCCATAAAAGGCAGCATCAGGTGTTTGTTTTGTCAATACCGATTTAATCGCTTGTTCGGTGGCAACATCCACTTCAGTCACCGGACTATCGTCTTGTTTGTAACTTACCGACCAGTCTCCCGATGACAAATGAGATTTGATCACTTTTTGCGCAGAATTCGCAGCATCAATAGCGACGTTGAGGGCGTGTTCCAGATCGACAGAGTTCATAGTGAAGTTAGGGGTTGCTGCTGCCCAATATGGGTCAGTTATTCATTAATTGTAAAACCATTATATGACTAGAAACCTATAGCGATTTGTGTGTCCTTGTTGAATCTGTTGTTTCAACGTTTGTCAACGATGACCTTTACCGTCGAAGCGGCTAGACTATCGCCTCATCAACCGTGTCACACCCATGAACCACCTCAACCCTCAACAACGAGCAGCCGTCCTTCACATAGACACGCCGGTGCTCGTACTCGCCGGCGCTGGCAGTGGTAAAACAGGTGTAATCACCGAAAAAATTGCCTACCTGCTGACTGAGAAACGCTACGACCCGCGATCAATTATCGCTGTAACTTTCACTAACAAGGCAGCGCTGGAAATGCGCGAGCGGTTGAATAAAAAACTCAACACAAAATCCGTTCGGGGCCTGTCAATTTCAACCTTCCACAGGCTCGGTTTAAACATGCTCCACAAAGATGGTGAGCATATTGGTCTGCGTCGCGGATTTACTATCATGGATCAAGGTGACTCCACATCCGCACTCCGAGAAATTATCTCCGAACAGAACAGCGCAATGGAGGACCGAACTGCACAATCAATTATTTCCAATTGGAAGAGTACATTCACTACACCAGAACAGGCACTACTGGAATCAGGCGACGATCAAACACGCGTCGCAGCGCTTCTTTACGCAGACTATGAGCGCTTGCTGCGAGCCTGTAATTCAGTCGATTTCGACGATCTGATTAGTTTACCGGTGCGATTGATGCGCGAACGCCCAGATGTTCAAAAACGCTGGCGCGACCAAACTCGACACATGCTAATAGACGAATATCAGGATACCAATGCTGCACAGTACGAATTAATTCGCTTATTAGTCGACAAGTTTGGAGCGCTGACTGCCGTTGGTGACGACGACCAATCAATTTATTCGTGGCGTGGCGCCAGGCCGGAAAACATGATGAACCTGCAAACAGATTATCCCAACTTGCAAGTCATTAAACTGGAGCAAAATTATCGTTCCAGCCAACGCATATTGCGATGTGCAAATCAGGTCATCAGTCACAATCCACACGTGTTTGAAAAAAAGCTGTGGAGCGCGCTTGGTATTGGTGATGAATTGCGTATCTCTGTGTGTCGCCACGGTATTGATGAAGCGGAATGGGTGGTGGCGGAAATGATGACTCAGCACTTCCAGAAAAATCGTCGCTTTGGCGATTATGCCATTCTGTATCGCAGTAATTTTCAATCACGGGTGTTCGAGCAAGCACTGCGTGAAAAGCAAATTCCCTACGCGATCAGTGGCGGCAAGTCTTTTTTTGACCGAGTTGAGATCAAAGACATGCTCGCCTACCTGAAATTACTGGTTAACCCGGATGACGACACAGCATTCTTGCGCTGTATAAACACGCCCCGCCGTGAGATAGGACCAACGACCTTGTCCAAGCTCGGCGAGTACGCTCGTCAAACCAATTCAACGCTGTTCGATGCATGCCACAGCTTTGGCTTGTCCGAAGCACTTTCAGGCAAGGCATTGCACAGGCTTCAACGCTTTGGCAACTGGATAACGCTAACGGCTGACAATGCCGAACGCGGCAACGTAATAGATGTGGTCCGCAGTTTTTTCAGTGATATGGACTATACAGGGTGGCTGGAGCGGCAAGCGGACACACCCCAACAAGCACAAAGAGCGATTGAAAACACTGAAGAATTTCTGGGCTGGCTTAGCCGAATACTGGTCGACGATGAAGGCCGGGATGTACCACTGTCTGATGCTGTGTCAAGATTATGCCTGCAAGACATGTTATCTCGGCAGGATGATGAAGTGCATCATGATCAAGTGCAACTATTAACCTTTCACGCCGCCAAAGGCCTGGAATTTCCACATGTGTTTATGGTGGGTATGGAAGAAGATATTCTGCCACACGCCAACAGTGTTGATGACGGCGCGCTCGAAGAAGAAAGACGACTGTGTTACGTAGGTATGACCAGAGCAAGACATTCCTTGACGTTCACCCGCGCTCGCGCGCGTCAGAAGTATGGCGAATTATTGGCTTGCGAACCCAGTCGATACCTGGACGATCTGCCATCTGACGACGTGGTTATGTTAGGTGAGCCCAGTTTGGTTGATCCCGGTGCACAGCGGATAGCGGGAAAACAGGCTTTGCAAGGACTGATGGATATGCTTTCCGACGACTGAATGCGATGAGCCAATCAATCAACACAATTTACAGTTACATAGAATCGTTCGGCACGCGCCTTGAAATACGAACGCTATTGCATATCTTCTGTCTATGTAAGAAATACTTCACATCTATGAAGGCACCCAACGCGGTATGAATGATAACGAAAACGACTCAGGTATTGTCATGGACGGCGGCGACGAACCCGAAACGGTAGACTCAATTCAATCAGACACAGAGCCAAATGGCGGCTTGATTCTGCCAGATCAGAATCTGCCAGATCATCTTCTGTTGCTGCCTATTTTTGAACGACCGTTCTTCCCGGCTCAAGTTCAACCTTTGGTTATAGATGAAGACCCGTGGCAGGAGACTTTCGCTGCACTGTCAAAAATGGACTCTCATTTACTGGGTCTGTGCTATGCCGGCGATCAGGAAGCCGCCAAAGCCAATCCCGATGATTTCGAAAACATTGGCTGTGTCGTTAAGTTGCACAACGTAGTCTCCAGCAATGGCAAAATCCAGTTTATTGCTCAAGGGCTACAGCGTTTCAAGCTAACACATTGGATTAGCCGCGAGACTCCGTTTGCTGCAGAGGTCATTTACCCGCCAGAAAAGTCCGTTAGAACGCCCGAAATTAAAGCCTATGCAATGGCCTTAATCCAATCGATAAAAGAGCTAATTCCTTTAAACCCGCTTTACAACGAAGAGCTGAAGAATTTTCTCAATCACTTCAATCTGAACGAGCCATCGCCACTGGCTGACTTTGCGGCTGCTATAACCACAGCACCTGGCACAGAGTTACAAAAAATACTAAACACAGTGCCTCTGCAAAAACGCATGCAAAAAGTCCTGGTATTACTACAAAAAGAACTCGAAGTTGCGCGACTACAAAGTGAGATTCGCTCTGAAGTCGAGCAAAAAATGACTAAACATCAACGCGAATTTTTCCTGCGCGAAGAACTAAAAATTATTCAGCGTGAGCTTGGCATAGCCAAAGACGATCGAACCTCGGATATTGACCAATTCAAGGCTCGCATGGAAAAACGAGACGCACCCGAACATGTGCAGAACCGCTTCGATGACGAAATCAAAAAAATGACGATACTCGAAACCGGCTCACCCGAATACGGTGTCACGCGCAATTACGTAGACTGGCTTAGTGCCGTACCCTGGGGTAATTATTCCAAAGACAAGTTTAGTCTGCGTACGGCTCGTACCATTTTAAACAGGGACCACGCAGGCCTTGTTGATATTAAAGACCGTATTCTAGAATTTCTTGCTATGGGCGCATTTCGCGGTGAAGTCAGTGGCTCAATATTGTTATTTGTAGGGCCTCCAGGGGTCGGTAAAACTTCAATCGGCAAGTCTATTGCCGAAAGTCTTGGTCGCAAGTTTTATCGATTCAGTGTCGGTGGTATGCGCGATGAAGCCGAAATAAAAGGCCATCGACGAACCTATATTGGCGCAATGCCCGGAAAACTCGTTCAAGCATTGAAAGAAATGGAAGTATGCAACCCGGTTATCATGCTTGATGAAATTGACAAAATGGGGCAATCCTACCAAGGCGATCCTGCCTCTGCCATGCTGGAAGTGCTCGATCCTGAGCAAAACAGTGCGTTTTTGGACCACTATCTCGACCTGCGAATTGATTTGTCCAAGGTGCTTTTCATCTGCACAGCCAATCAGTTGGACACCATTCCAAGACCACTGCTGGACCGTATGGACATGATTCGACTCGGCGGTTATATCGCCGAAGAGAAGTTCGAGATTGCGCAAAAGCACCTTTGGCCGCGATTACTCGAGCGCAATAAAGTCCAAAAAAACCAGGTCAAGCTCACCGACTCGGCGCTGCGTTCACTTATCGAAGGTTATGCCCGAGAAGCAGGTGTTCGTACACTCGAGAAACTACTCAATCGAATTTTACGCAAAAGCGTTGTTAAACTCCTGGGCAAACAAAAGCGCGTTAGTGTTTCAGGAAACAATCTGGTTGAGTTTGTCGGTGAACCACCATTTAAAAATGAAAAACGACTCGGCGGGGTTGGTGTTGTAACAGGCCTTGCCTGGACGGCAATGGGTGGTGCCACATTGCCAATTGAAGCTACTCGTGTACATGGCAAAGATCGCGGCTTAAAACTCACCGGTCAGCTCGGTAAGGTTATGACTGAGTCTGCGCAAATTGCACACAGCTACGCAACCACAAACAGCAGCCGCTTCGGTGTTACCGACAATTTTTTCATGCAAAACAGCATACACCTTCATGTGCCTGAAGGCGCGACACCCAAAGACGGACCTAGCGCTGGTATAAGCATGACCAGCGCTTTGTTATCGCTCGCGCTAAAAAAATCAGTGAAAAAAGACTTCGCCATGACCGGTGAAATCACACTTACCGGTAAAGTACTTGCCGTTGGCGGCATTCGCGAAAAATTAATCGCAGCTCGACGTGTTGGCATCAAGCAGGTGATCTTGCCTTCGGCAAATGAGGGAGATGTCAAAGAACTACCCAAGCACATTATCAAAGGCTTAAAGATTCACTTTGCTAGTAGCTATGATGATGTGTACAAAATTTTGTTCAAATAAGGTCAACGATCACCGAACCGAGACACCCATGCCAGACGAACGACTATATCTGGCACGGTGTCTATCACTGCATCCTCTGAAAAACTGAATTCCCATACACCTTTTCTTCCTGCGTTATATCGCAAACCTAAAGACAACTGAACACTGGACTCACCCAATTCTCTGAGTTCACTTTTGTACATGGGCGTGTGCCAATCCAGTTGCGTTAGTAATTGAGTGTGCGGACCCAGATTTACGTTCAGCGCAGCTGCCCCAAACCCCACAAAAGACTGTTGCTCGGTTGGTTGTTCATGCTTCCCAGTTCCGAGCAGGCCAATGCTGCCAGCCCATTGAATTCGCTCAAAGCGCCGCGACCGCTGCCATGGTGACTGTACGTCGATAAACGCATCCGCGCTACCTGTGCCATTGAATTTCGACGGCTCTCCAGTTGGAAGCTTGACTCCAAAACGCACAATAGACGAATTCGGCAGGCAACCCACGTTGCGCTGTATTTGAATCTGGGTATCGCCCAAGCCGCTGCTTTCGGTCTCCAACGCCAGTCGTTCAGTACCGTTTTCGTACACATACTCAAGTTGATTCGGTGGCCAGTCGTCGCGTTGCGCATCGGGTAATCCAAAAAACTGATGCCAGGTATCCAGTGGTCGATCAAATTGACCACGTGAGTGGTCGAGCCATACACCGGACAAATTTATCTGCCAGCAACCACTCAAACGTCGGCGGTATCTCACATTAAACTGACTGCTCTCACCATCGAGTATCAAACGCTCTGAATTTACACCCCCTCCCATAAACACATTGTTGCGAACGTAGGAAAGCTGCAGTTCATCCGTTGTCGTTAGCCGGCTGGCTGCTTCTGGCAACCCGCTTTGCAGCTTTATTGGACCCAAAGCACGTTGTTGAATAAAATTAGCCGATGCTGCAACGGTTATGGCAGGAGTAAAAACAGGAAAAACAACCAGCAGAAATGCTGTGAAAAATCGGCAAAACATATACAGCGGTGACCTTTAAATACCTTCGCCTATCATTGACTTTGCACTTGCGACACTGTTTCGAGCATTAGACGAGCTTGGACTTAACTTTAAAACTGCATTAAACGCATCGAGTGCGGCATTGTAGTTACCCGAAGCCATGAAAATAAGTCCAAGACCTGAAAGCGCGCCAAAGTGGCGTGGCTCCAGCAATAGTGTTTGCTTGATATCAGCAACAGATAAACCATGGTTTCCCAGCAGGTATTGGACGGTGGCGCGCTTATTCCAGGCTTCTGCAAATTCTGGATTGCTATCGACCAATTGATCACACAGTTTAAGCGCCAGTTCGTGTTGCCCTACTGACATGGCATAGGTTAGTTGAGACATTAACGCTGCAGCGTTTTCGTCTTCAGTGGTTAGCCAGATACGCCAGATTTTCGCTTCTATCGCTTTAGCCTGTGAATTGGATTTAGCTTGTTGGAGCTGCTCGAACAGCGGCTCCAACGCAGAATCATTTTGATCAGCCAAACTAATTTGAGGGACGATAAACAAAACCAGCAACAAACAGAAGAACACTGCTTTCCAGCAGGTCTTTTCGAATGTGCTAGTGCTTGTCATCGTTTAATTTGATCATCAGCTTGTGATCACCAGGTTTAATCGTCCATTATGTACTTAATTGGTGCACTTAGTTGGACATTGGTTCGGATGTATTAATCATTTCGACAATGGCGCTGGCTTCTCTGTAGCCTGGTATCGCCGTGCCGTTGTCGAGGTAAATAAGTGGTGTTCCTCTTAAGCCTACTTGCCCTGCTAACTCATAGTGCGTCTCGACGGGAGTATCACACGACTTTTCCACAACAGGTTCGCCCGCTTTTGCAGCAGTCATAGCCTCTTGTGGGTTATCTGCACACCATACACTTTCCAATGCAGTCCGCGATTCGCTCTCGAGTCCGGCACGTGGAAACATTAGATACCTGACGTTAATTCCAGCCTGCAGCAATGTGTCTATTTCGCTGTGTAACAATCTGCAGTAACCACAATTGATATCTGTAAATACAGTTATTGATCGGTCTGCTTCGTTCGCCCCTTTGTACACCAGCATGTTTTCTTCGCCAAGTTCATTGATCAGCCCCATGTGTATACCGGCCAAGCGCGCTTCAGTTAAATTGATTCCATCGGTCAAATTAATCATTTCACCTTGAAACAGTAGCGTCATACCTTCATCGACATACACGATTTGAGAATCGGTAATAACTTCGAACAGTCCGGGGTACGGTCCGTCGGTTATCGAATCTATTTGCAAGGCAGGGAACCGGTTGCGAAATGCCTGAAACACTTTTCGATGTGTTTCGTTGGTTGGTTCCGCCATGTGTTGAATATCATTGGCTTTCGGTTCTGCCGAAGGCGATGGTGCGTCAGCGGGTGGTTCTGCCTGCGCGTTTTTCGCACCTTCGGGTGTTGGCGCATCCAGATTTGTGGCATCTGATGTTGGTGCTTCAGGATTGGTTTTCGCAGCTAGCAGAGTTGTAGCATCGCTCACAGTATCAACCGCGGTATCGGCGGCAAACAGTGACCCGGTTGCGGTGCTACCGAGAACTACCACAGTGAAAACAAGAAAAGTCAGTCGTGTTCGGTACATAGACGTAGCCTTCATGTAGGTATTAATTAGTGTGTGAAATGGCATAAAGGTTCCTTTTCCGTTGCTCTGCGACGCGGTAAACAACAATATTATCCACGTGGGTGGTGTCGAGCATGTAGGTATTTGAGACGTTCACGCGCAACATGAGTATATATCTGCGTTGTCGAAAGATCACTATGCCCTAGCAATAGCTGCACCACTCTTAAATCGGCATCATGATTAACTAAGTGTGTTGCAAATGCGTGCCTAAGCGTGTGTGGTGACAAATGAGCGCTTATACCTGCAGCAATACCATACACCTTAATGCGATGCCAAAAGCTCTGACGCGTCATCTCTCGGCCTCTGAGAGACAAAAACAAAGTACTGGACACTCGTTTTAATAAATTTTCGCGTGCGTTGCGATTGTATCGCCTTATCCAATCAATAGATGCTTCGCCCATGGGTACTAATCGCTCTTTATTACCTTTACCCCATACTCGAACAACACCTTGCTGAAGGTTGACTTGATCGACGTTAAGAGACACTAATTCACTTACCCGTAAGCCACAACCATACAAAACTTCAAGCATAGCCCGATCACGCAATCCAATATCGGTGCTCACAACGGGTGCATTGAGTAACTTTCGTACCTCAGATTCACTCAGTGTTGAGGGCAATGGTCGACCGATTGAAGGAGAATCAATTAACAAAGTGGGATCGACGCTGATAACATGTTCGCGTAACAGATAACGATAGAATCGACGCAAGGCCGACAGCATGCGAGCCGCGCTACGTGCACTACCACCTGACGATACCCGGCTACCAAGAAAAGCCATAATATCAGCCCTACCAGCCGTTTTCAGGCTACCTCCTGCCGTTTGCAAGTGCAAAGCAAATAATTTGATATCGGATTCGTATGCGGATACTGTGTGTTTGCTCAACCCACGCTCAATGAGCAACATGTCGCTAAACTGTAAAAGCAGGCGTCGAGAACCGGCATCAAGTAGCGGACTCTCTTCTTTGGATGCGCTTTGCATACAAGTAGCTTAGCAAACAAACACACGAACTTTGTACACCACCATGAACGATTCAAAAAAGATACCCCACACTGACGCCGACCCTAACTCGATCAGCATAGAAGCGGCACTGCAAACAATTCTTAACCAGGTAACGCCAATTGATCAAATCGAAATCATTGCCGTGCAGCAGGCTTATGGGCGGGTGCTTGGCGTTGATTTGAATTCGCCTATCAATGTTCCTGCATTCAGGGCATCAGCAATGGATGGGTACGCCTATAAACACGCTGAAGGTGCTCAAGATCTAACTATCAGCGATCAGTCTCTGGCTGGGCACCCCAGTAGCAATACCGCGAATATTCGCGAATGTCATCGGATTACTACTGGGGCTCGGGTACCCGATTTTGCAGACACTGTGGTGCAGCAGGAAAATGTTGAAGTCAATGGCAATGTCGTCAGGATAATTCAACAGCCAAACAAAGGACATCATGTTAGGGCAGCAGGCTCAGACTGTGTAAAAGGTGCATTGCTAATGTCCAAAGGCCAACGTATTGGTGCAGCACAAATCGCCACCTTATGTTCACACGGTTTAGTCGAAATTAACGTATACCGATCACTCAAGGTCGCCGTATTTTCTACAGGTGATGAGTTAACTGACGCAGGCAACTCACTTCCTGATGGCTGTATTTACGATGCGAATCGCGCACTGTTGACAGCGATGTTAAATACACCGACAGTAGAAATTATCGATCTGGGTATCGTAGAAGACAGCGTTGACGCTTTACAGATAGCTTTTGCGAAATGCGAAGGCGCTGATCTGGTTTTATCCTCCGGTGGCGTATCGGTTGGCGACGCAGATTTTGTCAGACCCGTACTCGAGCAAATCGGCACACTTCACGTTTGGAAAATCGCTGTAAAACCTGGACGCCCTCTTACCTTTGGTTTGCTAAACAAAAAACAGCCTTATTTCGGTTTGCCAGGCAATCCTGTGTCGGCGGCGGTCACAAGTCTTCTATTCGTGCAACCTGCAATAAGAAAACTGCTCAACCAAACACCAATGGAACTGCCCCGTATCAGTGCCAAACTGAATTCGACGCTAAAAAAACTGCCTGGGCGAGTTGAATATCAGCGGGGTTTGCTCGAACACGATGCTGCGGGAGAATGGCGTGTTTCAACAACAGGATTACAAGACTCGCATGTGGTCAGCTCGCTTCACAAAGCTAACTGCTTCATCGAACTTGGCTTTGACAGCGCAGGTGCAGAGGCTGAAACGATGGTAGACGTAATCCCATTCGCCCATTTTTCTGATGCTACTTTGTAGCGACAGGACCTAAATTGGACAGCTAAACGTAAAAAACGAACCACTAAAAAGCAGTTCGTTCTATCTTGGCCATTTCCTAAGACATTAAAATCATCGAAACCAAACCTTACGACTTCAACAGGTTTGGGGTCGACAGCACCGATTAGCGATGCGAGGAACCACAGCGGCAATGCCGCCATGGTCCTGATTTGACAAAAAACAATGCCAATAAGATGGCTTTTCGACTTAAGAAGCCTATTACTTCTTAGACTTTCTCTTTTTACCAGCCGCTTTCTTCTTAGCGCGCTTTTTACCAGCTGCCTTCTTCTTCGCACGCTTTTTACCAGCAGACTTCTTCTTGGCGCGCTTCTTACCAGCTGCCTTTTTCTTAGCGCGCTTCTTACCAGCCGCCTTCTTCTTAGCGCGCTTCTTGCCAGCTGCCTTCTTCTTAGCGCGCTTCTTACCAGCTGATTTCTTCTTAGCGCGCTTCTTACCAGACGCTTTCTTCTTGGTTGCGCGTTTTTTGGTTACTTTCTTCTTGGAAGCCTTTTTCTTACTGGCTTTTTTCTTACTAGCCTTTTTCTTGCCAGCTGCCTTACGGGCAGTTGACTTCTTCTTTGAAGACCGTTTTTTAGTCTTCTTTTTGCCAGCTTTGGCAGGTGATGCTTTTACCGGTTTACTGATTCGAGCCATGGATAACTCCTGACGAATGAATTGTTAAACAAAAAATCAGGAGCCGATACAACAAGACTCCTCCGCAGCCATAACTTTATGACTGCACACTTACATCCAAAATACAGGCCAACGAAAAATCTTGTACATCGATATACATCATCGATATTGTCAATCTGTACTTCAGAATTTCTGATCACTTGCTATAAGTGCAAGTAGATCTAATTTTTTAAAACAGATGCCATAACCAGAGCTATAACTTCGTGTTTATGAGCCGCATTGTCCACATAGTTCAATATTATTTCAACTACAAGTTTTATTTTTTATAAAATTAATTTAGTTGAAGTTGCTAAATTTACAAATTAATTGCGTTTTTGATACAACTTTTTCAAGTTATGTACTTTTATCTTTTGTCTGAATTTATAGCGGTTTAACGCCCAAAACAATACTTTTTTAGCATGCAAATCAATTCACATACACCTTCTTATGTTGTTCGGCGCTTAATGGCATTTCTTTACGATAGTTTATTGTTAATTGCAGTATTTTTTGTCGTAACAAGCGTTTCAATTGCGTTTAATGGGGGTGTTGCGATACAAAATCATGCCTTCAAACTTGTACTTTACGTAGTTGGGTTCTTCTTTTTCAGTTGGTTTTGGAGACACGGTGGACAAACATTAGGTATGCAAGCCTGGCGTATAAAAGTGGTTAGTGATTCAGATGAAAAGTTATCGTATGAACAATGTGTAAAACGTTATTTAGTCGGTACGTTTTTGTTTGGAATTACCTTAATAGTGGCGATATTTACACCCTCAGGAAGAGGATTACATGACATGGCTTCTAAAACTAAAATTTTATTTAAAAACAAAGAGTTAAAAAGCTAAACTAAACTCGAAAACCGCCTTTTCATGGCCAAATTCAAGTATGAAATAGCAATTTCAATAGCACATTGAATGTTTAGTTTTAAACGCTGCTTTAAGCGCTGCGTTGTATTCCTAATATAGCGATAACCAGAAAACAAACTAACGGAAGTGCAGCACTAACTAGCGGTGACATTCCATTAGTTAACGCAAGTTGCGTCAACAATTTGTTAACAAGTACGTAAACTATGCCTAACATGATGCCAATAAATATTTTTTGACCCGCACCACCTGAACGTTGCGAGGCGAAAACAAATGGCAGCGATAGCATTAACATAACCATTGTTGCCAACGGACTTGCTATTTTTGACCAAAATGCGAGTTCAATATTACGACTATCAAGCTGATTTTCTTTTAAATATTGAATTTGATCGTATAAATTTCGCGCTGAAAGGCTTTCAGTAGAACCTTTCAGGCTTTTAAGTACATCAACACTGATTAAATTCGGCAATTGATCACTGCGAGCAGATTCACCGACGATTTCGCTCCAAAGTTGCTCATCAGCGAGCATAGAATCAACCTGATTGGCATTGAATAGCGAAAACTCAACTTCCTGCAACAACCAATCTTTTGAGCCAGCGTCTTGCGTTCTTATTGCGCGCGCAGCTTTAATTGAACGAACCAATTCCACCCCGTTAAATTCGTGTATGTTCACTCCAAGTAATGTGAAGTCGGGCATTATCGTTGAAATATTGACATATCTATCGCCTGATTTTATCCACAGACCATTTCGCCCTTTTACTGACAAACGTTCTTCCAATGCCGTTAAACGTATCTCTTCAGCGATTTGTTCTGCTTTTGGCATGACTGTTTCACCTAAAATTGCAATTAACACCATTAATGCAACACCAGTCATCAAAACTGCACGAATGATTCGTCCATTCGAGATGCCAGCAGCACGCATCACTGTTAATTCACTGTTTGATGCCATTGCACCCAGTCCTAATAAGCTGCCGAGCAACACAGCGGGTGCAAACAGTAAATAAGCCTTGCCCGGTAGTGTTAAGAATATGTATTGCAACGCATTGGTTACCGTGTAATTTCCTTTACCTACATCGTCTAACTCACTGATAAAGCCAAATATTCCGGCCAAAGCAACCAAGGTCAATAAAACCAGAGTACTGGTTGTAAGAATAGAACGCCCAATGTAACGATCAAGAATGCCGAACATCATGCTGCTACCTTCCTTCCCGTTTTAAACCAGCTCCAGCCAACGCGTTTTATTAACAGGTATATAACGAGAATCAGCACAGCAATATGAACAGGCCAAAGTCCAACCCACGGTGAAATAGACCCGTTAGCGATCCACTTTCGCGCAAGCACTAACAAGTTTGCATACGGAATGTAAATAAGAATGGCAATGGCGATTTTGCCGAATCGCCCTTCGCGGGGCGAGGTGTAGCTCAACGGTACGGCAAGCAATGCCAATAACAGCGCAGCCAATGGAATGGAAATGCGCCATTGAACCTCAGCGAGGTCAACCAGGTCTTCGCTTGCCAGTAATTGTTTTAGCGTTTTACTGCGACGCTGCAATCGAGGCTCCGCCAATTCCGTTTTTGGGCGTAACACACCCTGACGCTTGAATTCAGTCATCGTATAGGCTGCATCACCTGGCTGACCAATGCTGGTCTGACCATCGGTGAATATCAGATACTCATTACCGTTTTCGCGATCAACCTGATAAGACGCAATGCGTGCGGTGTCGATTACGGGGGGTGATTTTTCCTGTTTGCGGTACATGAATACTTCATTGAATTGCGTTTTATCAGCACTTTGACTTTTAACGAAAAAAACTATGCTGCCATCACTGGATTCAACAAATTTGCCTGGTGTGAGTAAACTGATGGCTGATTTTTCCTGAAACTCCTTTTTGATAATTTGTTCGTATCGTGCAGCCCACGGCGAAGCAAAAATTGTCAATCCAGCAATAATGGTTACGCCAAGCATGCCAACAATGGCGGTTGGCCGTAGAAGATCTATCCATCCTGAGCCAGTTGCCTGCATAACAGTCATCTCATTGTCGCGGTAAAAACGACCATGAGCCAACAATATGCCCAAATAAAGCCCCAAGGGTATTAAAGTAACCAGCAAGCTAATGGACTGGACGGCAACGAGTACCAACAGCACGTCGGCTGAAATAGCGCCATCAGTTACTTTGCTCAGCCCACGCGCAAGCACGTTGCCTATCATTATGACTAATAGCACGACGGTAACCGCAAGCCAGGTCACCACCATTTCTTTTATCAAATATCGATCGAGTATGCGCACGGGTGCTAAAAAATTTGTCGTCACGCAGAATCTAGCACTTCCTATCGCTGCGCGCAGGGCTGACGGCATGAATAAGACACATTAAGATACTTGTTTAGTACCGCAAACCAGCCAAAACCAATAAACTCGTCAAATACAACCAAGAGCGTAAAAATGGATATTAAAGTCACAACATCAGCTCCACAGAAGCAGCCCAACGCCTGTTTGGTTCTGCCTTTGCATTCTGGTAAGAAACTCACAGGCAAAATAGCAAAAGTAAATGAACGTTGTGAAAATGCCATAGCAAGAGCAATAAAACGCGGAGACGCAGTATCAGATATTGGCAATACATTGATTTTGCATGAGCTGATCAATATGAGCAGTGAACGGGTCATGATTGTTGGTGCCGGCGAGTCTGGCAAAGTGTCACGTACCGAATTTCGGAAAATCTGCACCAGCATGGCAAACGCATTGTGCGATAGCGGTGCTGGCATGATGATCATACAGCTGGAGAAATCCTTGTTTCTCAAGGATGAGAAAGCACAATGGTACGCTCAAACCCTGGCCCAGATTCTGGTTAACTCACAATACAAATTCACACGACACAGCGATAAAAAAGAACCGCCAGCACGATTGAAAAAGTGTTTTATCGTTGTTGAGAAAAAAGATTTACGAACCTGTACACAAGCGGTTAAATCTGGTGTGGCTATAGCCAACGGTCAATCTTTGGCTCGCGATCTTGGCAATCTTGCTCCCAATATCTGTACGCCAGTCTATCTGGCAAAAGAGGCCCAGGGTCTGGCCAAATCCAACGCGAATCTCTCCACAAAAATACTGACCGAAGCACAAATGGCCAAACTGGGTATGGGCGCCCTTTTATCCGTTTCCAAAGGCAGCCGTCAGGATGCACGACTCATCTGTATGGAATATCGAGGCGCAGATACCAAGAAAAAACCCACAGTATTGTTAGGTAAAGGCATTACGTTCGACACAGGAGGAATTTCGATAAAAGCGTCAGCGAGCATGGATGAGATGAAATTCGATATGTGTGGAGCGGCAAGTGTATTTGGCGCCATGCGAGCCATTTGCGAGCTCCAACCGAAAAGTAACATTATTGGTGTGGTTGCCGCAGCCGAAAACATGCCTGATGGCGATGCCTCAAAACCTGGCGATGTAGTAAAAACCATGTCTGGCCAGACTGTAGAGATTCTCAACACCGACGCTGAAGGTCGACTCGTGTTGTGCGATTCGCTCACCTACATTGAGCGTTATAAACCGGCAGCAGTTATAGATGTAGCAACTCTGACAGGGGCGGCAGTTGTGGCGCTTGGTAAAGTATCCACGGCCATTATGAGCAACAATGACAAACTGGCAGACGCGCTGTATCAGGCTGGACAAATCACTGGCGATCTTGCTTGGGAACTGCCGCTTTGGGAGGAGTACCAAAGCCAGCTCGATTCCAACTTTGCCGATATAGCAAACATTGGCGGAAGCCCAGCAGGCGCAATTACAGCAGGATGTTTTTTGTCACGCTTTGCCAAAAACTACAAATGGGCGCATCTGGACATCGCTGGTGTTGCGTGGAAGAGTGGAAAGGAAAAAGGCGCAACTGGCCGACCGGTTCCACTATTAATGGAATATGTGTTAAACAACGCTTAGTCGCCATGCGTTGTTTGAACCCATTTGACTGTCAACGCGAATATCTGAGTCAGAGGCCGAATTGCCAAACATATTGGATAGCAGGATATAAAGCATGACGCGAATAGATTTCTATGTATTGCCTGACGAAAATGCACACAATCGCGCGATGCTGGTGTGCAAACTGGCTGAGAAAGCATTCCGGCATAATAAAACCGTTTTTATACATTCAGACGATGAAACGCTACTACAACAACTAGACGAGCAACTTTGGCAGTTTCGGCCCGATAGCTTTGTTCCTCATCGGTTGCTTGGTTCTGATGAATTAGTGCAAAAAAACGACTCTGATCCAGTGCAACTATCAACCGGGGAACCTGGCAATGATCGACATGTGCTGATCAACCTGGCTAACGCCGTACCAACCTTCTTCAGTCGCTTCGAACGTGCGCTAGAGGTAGTTAATCAGGCAGAAAAAGTACGCGATTCGGGCCGCGAACGGTACCGGTTTTATCAACAAAGAGGTTATCCGCTACACCACCATAAAATGTAGACCTATACTCCTAGTACGAAAAGGCTATTTTTAGCCCATCGTATCGACTCAACCAATGTTAACGCCCTGTTTAAGTTGAGTAGGTATTAGCTGGTTTGAATTCAACCTTGGGAGTAATTTTGATGACAATTGAAGATCACGATGACGGTCTGCCAGTGCTTGATGCTGTGGTGGAGTCAGGCAACGAATCGATTATTCAATCAAGTCGCCTTGGCCGCGAGGTATTACGCGAACTGGACATGCTGCAACAGTCCAGACCAGTCAAGTTTGTGTTACAAGATCATATCCTCGATAGAGAGGGAAATAATCATGATTTCCTTGACCGGGAAAGCCAACAAGGCCTCGGGATCGGTCATTATGATAAAAATAATGCTCAAGCAATTAACAGCGAAGATGAAATAGAGCATATGATTGACCAGATCGTTGATCGACACATACACGAATTGCGAAGAGACATTCGACGATTGCTCATTCGCGTAAAACAAGAACCCTGACAAATCAGACAGATCATTAGTGCCATGGATAAAACCTACGACCCCAAGTCAATCGAGCAACGTTGGTATCAGACCTGGGAGGACAGCGGTTACTTTGCTCCTTCGGGCAAAGGCGACCCTTACAGCATTATGATCCCACCGCCCAACGTAACGGGCACATTACACATGGGTCACGCGTTTCAAGACACCATTATGGACGCATTGATTCGCTACCACCGCATGCGCGGTTTCAATACACTGTGGCAGCCGGGCTGTGATCATGCCGGCATCGCTACGCAAATGGTGGTCGAACGTCAACTCGCCAAAGAACAAACCGATCGACACGAATTGGGTCGTGAAGCCTTCGTCGATCGTGTCTGGAAATGGAAAGAACAATCCGGCGGTACCATTACAAAACAACTTCGACGACTTGGTGCATCACCGGATTGGTCGCGAGAAAGATTCACCATGGATGAAGGCATGTCGGATGCCGTCCAACTGGTTTTTATACGTCTATTCGATGACGGCATAATTTACCGGGGTAAGCGACTGGTCAACTGGGACCCTCTCATGCATACCTCGTTATCAGACCTGGAAGTGCTCTCCGAAGAAGAAAACGGTTCGTTGTGGCACTTTAAGTACCCACTCACCGATGGCAGTGGGCATG
>CALIMV010000102.1 GCA_938045275.1 uncultured Granulosicoccaceae bacterium | reverse complement strand
GACGACATTGTGCGTATAAGCGCTGAGGTAGATGCCATTCTGCCATGTCATTCGGAGCACTTTGATGCCGCTACGGTGTCTCAGCTGAATCCTCGACTAAAAATTATTGCCAATCATTCCGTCGGCGTCGACCATTGCGATCTGGATGCGCTAAAAAATCAAGGTATTTGCGTCACCAACACACCAGATGTACTTTCCGATGCCACTGCAGAAATTGCCATGTTATTACTACTCGGTGCTGCCCGTCGTGCCGCAGAAGGCGATGCAATGGTGCGCTCTGGTCAATGGGACACCTGGAGTCCATCATTTATGGTGGGAATGCAGGTCACAGGTAAGCGCTTGGGCATTATCGGTATGGGGCGGGTTGGTCAGGTGATGGCCAGGCGTGCCCGTGGTTTTGATATGCAGGTTCATTACTACAATCGACACCGGCTATCGCCTGAAGATGAGCAAGGCGCGACATATCACGATTCGGTCGAGTCATTGCTACCAGAGTCGCAATTTTTGAGTTTGCATTGTCCGGCAACACCACTGACGACGGGCTTGATCAATCAAAAAACTCTAGCGCTACTACCTGACGGAGCCGTGCTGATTAATACGGCGCGCGGTGCGTTAGTCGATGAGGCTGCATTGCTTTCCGCCATTGAATCGGGAAAACTTGCAGCTGCGGGTCTGGATTGTTTTATTAATGAGCCAGGTGGCAATCCGGCATTCTATTCGCATAGCAATATCATGATGCTGCCGCACATCGGTAGCGCAACTTTTGATACACGCGATGCGATGGGGTTTCGTGCTCTTGACAATCTTGATGCGTTTTTCGCTGGAAAAGAGCCACAAGACAAACTCGTCTAAAAATGTTCTGTGGCTGTGTGTGGTGCCGAGAGTAGGTTGCACCACGTTTAGCTTAACAGTACAAATCTCAAGCCTATTCCGTCGTATAAAATCTGGAATAGACCAAAGTTGAGTAATCGCAAACAAAGTTTCCCGACAAATTGGCTCTATACTCTCGCCGCAATTCGCGGTGCAATAATAACTTGTATAGTATCCATTGTTTCTCCATATTTAGTATTTTTGTGTTTAATTTCAATTGGTGGGCACGCTCACGCTACTGATTTTTCGCGTAGTCGCGCACTGGATTCGATCTACGAACACGCGGGTGTGCACGCCCATTTATCCAGGGTATATTCAACGGTTGTAGATGAAACGCAACAGGCCTGGCAACGGTGCGATAGTAACCAGAGCCACTCTAGAACGGTTTCAATGCTCAAAGAACATTTGTCGATTGACGTACTACGCCAAGGATTTCTGAACCAGCTAGATCAACGTATAAGCGATGAACACCTGGTGCAGATAATCAGCTGGATACAAAGTGATACCGGTAAAAATATTCACCGCGCCGAACTAAATTCACGCGACATTGATGAATCAAGTTTTGATTCCTTGCTACATAATTATAAGCAATCTGAAGTTCATGGTGATGAGCGTAATGTTCGACTTAACCGGATGCTAGCTGATACTGGCGCAGTTTATTTTTTATCGGCGTTAAATACAGAGCTTTCAGCTCTGGTTTCTATAGCTGGCGTTTGTTCAAACAATGTGGAAGCATTGGCTATGGCTCAGAATCAAATTAACGAAGATCGGAGTTCAGAGGCCTTGTATCGATCATTTATGCGTAATCAATTGCTCATTCCGTCGGCTGTGGTTTATCGACATATTTCAAACGCCGATTTAGACGCATTAAGTGTATTTGCCAAGTCAGATGCAGGAAACGCCTACTACAAGTCGCTGATTCAGGGTACACGAAGTGTACTCGCACAAGAGGTTGATCGTCTCAGCCGGTATGCTGAGACGATACGTATTATTAACGTCGATTAGCAATCAAGCGATGTTTCGCGCTCCCATTGAGTTAGATGGTGTGCATACTTGTCCCATTCATTGTTTTTTAACTTTATATACGCATCGCAAAAATCGTTGCCTATGGCTTGGCAAAAGGTTTTGTTTTTGTTTAACGCCCGGATGGCATCCAGCAAGTTCAACGGTAGTTTTTTTGCACCTTTAGCTTTATGGCTTTCTGTGTACATGTCGATATCGAGCCGTTTTCCCGGATCGCTCTTGTTCGCAACGCCGTCTAAGCCGGCAGCTAACACGCCAGCCTGTAATAAATACGGATTGGCAGCGCCATCGGCAAGTCGAAATTCAATACGACCTTCATCTGGAATACGAACCATGTGAGTACGGTTGTTGCCACCATAAGTGATAGAGCTGGGTGACCAGGTTGCGCCGGATAAGGTTGGCGGTGCGTTGATGCGTTTATACGAATTCACGGTTGGATTGGTAATTGAACATAGCGCTTCGGCGTGTGTCATCAAACCACCGAGAAAGTGATAGCCCATTTCTGACACACCCATTTCATCCTTTTTGTTTTGGAATAGATTTTTCTTTCCAGTTTTATTCCAAACGGATATATGCACATGGCAACCGTTACCAGTTAAGTCGACAAAAGGTTTGGGCATAAATGTCGCGCGCAATTCATGTTTTTCAGCAATGGATTTGACCATGAACTTAAAGAACGCATGTTGGTCTGCCGTAGTCAGCGCGTCGTTAAAGTCCCAGTTTATTTCGAATTGTCCGTTAGCATCTTCATGATCATTTTGATAGGGCGCCCAACCAAGCTCAATCATGGTTGTACAGATTTCTGCAATAACGTCGAATCGACGCATAATAGCGGATTGGTCGTAACACGGTTTTTCTTGCGTATCACGTTTATCTGAAATTTTTTCACCGCTTTGAGATATAAGATGAAATTCGGGTTCTACCCCTGATTTCATTATCAAGCCATCATCGAGCGCTTTTGACATCAGGTTTTTCAGGACATTGCGAGGTGCTTGGGCGACCGGTTCGCCATCCATCCAGGGGTCACCCGCAATCCAAGCAACTTCAGGTTTCCAGGGTAGCTGGATAACTGAGCTTGCGTCTGGCATGACGAACATATCAGGGTGTGCCGGGGTCATGTCAAGCCATGTGGCAAACCCTGCAAAACCGGCACCTGACTTCTGCATGCTCGCTACTGCTTGAGCAGGAACCAGTTTGGCGCGTTGAATGCCAAACAGATCGGTGAAATTAAACAGAAAAAAACGTACACCTTTATCTTTGGCAAACTTGGCAAGGTCCGACATGTTTGTGCTCCTGTTGTTTCTGGAAAATTAAACTACTGCTTTTGTAAATATGATGGGCTTAATGTAAGTGGTTTAACTTACTAAATAGTGCTTAAACCGGCAAATGTTGTCCCGGTACCCAATTTGTGCCAGCCAGCGGTACTTGGGCCATTGCTGATGCTTCTACAGTCAGGGCTACCAGATCTTCAGGTTCGAGATTGTGCACATGATTTTTGCCACACGCACGCGCAATGGTTTGAGCTTCAAGTGTCATGACTTTTAAATAATTCGACAGCCTGCGTCCAGCCATTACTGGGTCGAGCCGCGCGGCGAGTTCTGGTTCCTGGGTGGTGATGCCTGCCGGGTCCTGACCCAGATGCCAGTCGTCATAAGCGCCAGCCGTTGTGCCTAGCTGCTGATATTCCTCTTCGTATTGAGGGTGATTATCACCAAGCGCAACCAATGCAGCTGTCCCAATTGATACCGCGTCTGCGCCCAGAGCCAAGGCTTTGGCAACATCAGCGCCGTTTCGAATTCCGCCTGAAATTATGAGCTGTACTTTACGATGCATTTCGAGATCTTGTAAGGCCTGCACAGCTGGTCGAATGCACGCCAGTGTGGGTTGGCCAACATGTTCAATAAAAACATCCTGGGTGGCGGCTGTTCCACCTTGCATACCATCGACAACCACGACATCGGCGCCGGCTTTTACAGCCAGGGCTGTATCGTAATAGGGGCGAGCACCACCGACTTTAACGTAAATTGGTTTTTCCCAGTTGGTTATCTCACGCAGTTCAAGAATTTTTATCTCAAGATCATCTGGCCCGGTCCAGTCCGGGTGCCGGCATGCTGAGCGCTGGTCGATACCCTTGGGCAAGGTGCGCATATCGGCGACACGATCTGAAATTTTTTGACCCATTAACATACCGCCGCCGCCAGGTTTTGCACCCTGGCCGACCACGATCTCAATGGCATCTGCTTTTCTTAGATCGTCTGGGTTCATGCCATAACGTGAAGGTAAGTATTGATATACCAACATGGCTGAATGCTTGCGCTCTTCCGGGGTCATACCACCATCGCCCGTAGTCGTGGAGGTCACGGCTGTATTGGCGCCACGACCCAGCGCTTCCTTGGCCTGACCGGATAGCGACCCGAAGCTCATGCCAGCGATGGTAATGGGGATAGCAATTTCCAATGGTTTGGTTGCGTGACGATTACCGAGGACAACATTTGTTCCGCACGTTTCCCGATAGCCTTCGAGTGGATAGCGCGACATGGAAGCGCCGAGAAACAGTAAATCGTCAAAATGCGGCAGTTTTCGCTTGGCCCCGCCACCACGAATGTCATAAATGCCAGTGCTGGCGGCTCTCCTGATTTCTGCGAGCGTATATTCGTCGAAGGTAGCTGAGAAACGTTGAGGAGTTTGTGGCTGTTTCTTGTTGGTCATAACGATCAGTAGTCGCCAGCGTTGTCGGGTTGGAAGTTGTATAGCGTTCGCGCCGATCCGTACCGCTTGAACGCCTCAGCCTTCGCGTTTATGCCGGAGAGAGCCAGCAAGCCGGTAAGGCTTTTTATATGCTCTTCATCCATTGGCTTCTCTTCGCAGTCGGCACCCAGACTTTCGACTGTACCTTGCACATATATTACGGCTTCATAGATTGAGTCGCCCAAAGCTTCACCGGCATCTCCACAAATGACCAGATTGCCGGCTTGAGCCATGAAACCGGACATATGGCCTACTGAGCCGCCCACTACAATATCGATTCCCTTCATTGAAATTCCGCACCGGGAAGATGCATCACCTTCAATTATCAACAGACCACCATGCGCGGTAGCACCCGCAGATTGACTTGCATTACCTGTGACGCGTACTGTACCGGACATCATGTTTTCAGCCAAGCCAACGCCGGCATGACCTTTAACAGTGACGTTGGCACGTTGATTCATTCCTGCACAATAAAATCCGGCATGTCCTTCTATGGTAACGTTAATTTCGTGTGTTAATCCACACGCAATAGCATGGGCGCCCATCGGATTAGTAATGGTATAAGCAGCGTCTTTTTGTTCAACCGATTGCAGCGTCGTGTTGAGTGCTCTAAGGCCGGTTTCTTGAAGATCAATACTTGGCATTACTCGAGTTCCCCCCAAGCGTAAATGGTTTGTGGTTTTGGTTCCCAGATGTTGGCAGTCTCGGAGCCAGGTAATGTTGCTATGGCACGATACTCAGTTGCCATTGCTACCCAGTCATCGGTTTCAGCAAGCACAGCGTGTTTACAGGCAATTGGATCTCTTAGCACGGCAAAACCGTTAGTGGTTCCGACGCAGAAAGTATAAAAACCATCGAGATCGATCAATGCTTGTTTCAGAGTTTGGCGCAGGGTCATGCCTTCTCGAATTTTTAGAGTCATGTAAGCGGCTGCAACTTCAGAGTCATTTTCAGTTTGAAATTCAAGTCCGGCTTTTTCCAGTTGTTCGCGAAGCCTGTTGTGATTGGACAACGAACCATTGTGCACAAGACACAAATCAGCCCCAGTGGCGAAAGGATGAGAACCAGCCGTGGTGACCGCGCTTTCTGTGGCCATACGAGTATGGCCAATCATGTGTGTACCACCAGCCGTGCTTAGCTCGAAACGTGAATACACGGCTTCTGGCAAGCCGACTTCCTTAAATATTTCCAGACTTGAACCCGACCCGACAAGGCGCACGCCCGGTCGGTGTTGCTTCAGCCAGTTGCGTACAGTTTGTTCCGGTGCATCGCAAACTAGAATTGCATGAGAATCAATTTGCCGGATACTGGACTCACATTGGCAGTGATTATCCAATTCTGAACCTAATAGTTGCCAGTCATAGTCTGCTTGGTCATGAGCTAAAGAATATTTGATTTGATGCGGCGCAACTGCATCTCGGTAGATCGCTACGCCAGCCGAGTCTGGTCCTCGGCTTTTCATTTCCTCCAACATAGGTTGAAACAGAGATCCAAGCTGCGGACGTAGCTGTTCGTTTTTTAAATATAGTCCTACAATGCCACACATGAGGCAGCTCCAAATTGTTGTTAGTAGCTGGGTGCGACGCTATCATGCTAGGCTATTTCATTCAATTGCCGGCGCGGCGTGATTATCTGTTTAATTCTCAACTGGTCGAGTTTTAATCGTTTGTGAATTGGCTCTGTCCATAAGACGTGAATCTCAATCATCGAATTTCAATCTCAATCATCGAATTTCAATCAATGTGTAGTACTGGCCAAAACCAATTAAACATTTGCTTTGAAGATAAGTATTTACTTGTTGTCAACAAATCCAGCGGGGTTTTGTCTCAACCGGGTAAAACAATCGACGGTTCTATTGCAACACAAGCCAAAAATGCGTACCCGGACGCCACAGGTTCCATGTTAGTTCATCGGCTCGATATGGATACGTCTGGATTATTGATACTGACAAAAACGCGCTCATCGCACCGTCATCTGCAACAGCAATTTGAACGAAGGCAAGTTGTCAAACGCTATGTGGCTATTTTGTCTGCAGCTCCGGCTGCTCGAGGCGGTTTAATACGACTCCCTCTACGACTGGATGTCGAGAATCGTCCTGCTCAAATTGTTTGTTTTAAGAACGGTAAGGCGGCTAACACACTTTGGTATCGCTGGCGACGACAGGAAGATACCTCTAATACCCGCGTTGTGTTTAAACCAATCACTGGTAGAACACATCAGCTACGTGTTCATGCAGCGCATCCGCTGGGTTTGAATGCACCCATTGTTGGCGACAGGCTGTACGGCGCACAATCAAGCAGACTTATGTTACACGCTGATCGAATTGCGTTTACGCACCCCGTCACTGAACAACGAATACAGATAAATTGCCCTTCGCCGTTTTGACGCTACGGAACCAAAAGACAGTAAGTGACGTAAAGGGTTACTGCAGCAACGATCAAATACAGGAGCATTTCCATGAAACAGTTTGCCATAGCCTACGTTGCAAGCTTACTTACTTTTATCGTCATAGATGCGGTTTGGCTAGGTTTGGTGGCAAAACAGTTCTATGCATCGCAACTGGGCCCTTTGATGCGTGAAGACATCCTCTTTGTACCGGCTGGCGTTTTTTATCTACTTTATTCGGCTGGAATTGTATTGTTGGCTGTGCGTCCAGAACAACCGGATTTATCCTTGTTGAACGTCGCCATCTATGGTGCGGTTGTTGGCTTTATCGCTTATGGAACATACGATGTGACCAATCTGGCAACCATAAAGAATTGGCCGCCGCTGATGAGCGTGGTTGATCTCGTATGGGGCACTGCCATATCATCGTTAGTGGCCGTTGCCGGTGCCGTGGCTGTGCGTAAATTTATTGGCACGTAGCAGCGTGTTTGGTTGTTCCGTACTCATTGTGTTCCGCCGGCATGTACCGCCGGCAACTTATGTGCTGCCGGCAACAATTTTACTGTTGATAGTGCGGCGCTAAGAACGCAATCTAGTCGATTAGTCCCACTAATATAAAGCCAATTACGTCGTCTGTATTTCCAGTTTATAGTAACGACGAGTTTTTCCGAGCGTGATGGGACTGCGCTAAATTGGCCAACCATTCTCCACTTCGTTTTATCGTTCGGCGCTGGGTGTGAAAGTCCACGTGAATGAGTCCAAAGCGCATAGTGTAGCCTTCAGCCCATTCGAAGTTATCCAACAAACTCCAGGCAAAGTACCCGCGGATTGGAACTCCAGCCTGGTGTGCTTTTGCTATCTCAGCAATATGATCTTCGAAGTACTGCACCCGACGAGTGTCGTCGACGGTACCTTCCGTGGGCTCATCGTTGAAACACGCTCCATTTTCCGTAATGTAACAGGGTGGCAATTGATACTTCTTGTACACGTCTATTAACAACTCTTTCAACGTTGCAGCGTTTATCTCCCAACCCAGGTCTGTGCACTCGTGCTCGCTGTCAAGGAAAATCTGAGCTGTATGAGGGAAAGCTGATTCGCGCTGACACGTGTGGATAACTCTTGTTGGCGTGTAAAAATTAAGGCCCCAGAAATCCAGTGGCTGGTGAATATTGCACAGATCATCTTGCCAATTTTCAGGAAGGTGGTGTCCAAGTGAATCGGTAACAGCGCTGGGATAGCTGCCTTTGAACAGCGGGTCTAAAAAAGTGCCGTTGTTGAATGCTTCATGTCTGATAGCAGCCGATTGGTCTTCCTCACTGTCCGAGCCTGGGTAAATTGACTGTAGGTTGAGCACAATGCCGGTGGGCAAGCTTGGGTTAATAGATTTTATTTGAGAAACTGCCAGACCATGACCCAAGTGCTGATTGTGTATGGATTTCATGGTCAGTGATATGTCTTTTAATCCCGGCGCGTGGATGCCTTCGAGATAACCCAACATGGATGAGCACCAAGGTTCATTAAACGTGCTAATCGATGCCAGCCGATCACCAAAGCGGGTCACCATTAGCGCTGCATACTCAACGAATGCGTAGGCGGTATCGCGATGCGTCCAACCGCCCAATTGCTGCAAACTTGATGGCAGGTCCCAGTGGTACAGAGTGGCGAATGGTTGCAGTTGACGTTCCAGGCAGCCATCGATCAGGCGATCATAGAATGCCAGGCCTTTTTCGTTGATTTGGCCTGTACCTTTGGGTAGTACGCGGGACCAGGAAAATGAAAACCGGTAAGCGTCAACATTTAGGCCATGAATTAAATCCAGATCAGTTTTCCAACGATTATAATGGTCGCAGGCGAAGTCACCGTTGTCGTAATTGGCCACGTTTCCGGGTTTATGACAAAAATCATCCCAAATTGAAGGTCCTCGACCATCAGTTTTAGATGCGCCTTCAATCTGGTAGGCTGAGGTGGCTACCCCAAATATGAAATCTTGCGGTAATGTTGTTATAACAGCGTTGGAAATTGACATCGTATTTTGTAAATTGATTCTGGAAATTGCTGTAGCTTAATCGGGTGGCTGCAGCTGGTATAGTTGGTAAATTTGACAGTGCAGCAAATACAACACAGAATTGTGGGGTCTGTTGCCCGAAAATAGGGCGACATGGCTGCTTTTATCAGTAATATTTGTTAGCGTTGTCGTACTTTAAATTGATTTAGTCTGGCTATTAGTTTGCTCGAATGTCAGTTAGACGGTGCATTGTTTCTCAAAGGACGGTCGGACTATATGCCAGTGGATGTGATTTTACGGGGCGCCAGTGCCCCAAAAAGGCAAAACTAATGCGAAATCTTAACAGTCTCATGTCGCTAGACGTCAATGCAATTCGCTTTCGAGTCCAGACGCCGAAATTCAGACCGACAAAGCTCCCAACAATTGCAGCAATTGCGCTGACCAGCGTTGTAATACTTTTAACGGGTTGCGCTGGAACTGGCGCAAGCAGTCTTGATACACAAGATGCTGATCGGTTGATCGCACCCGCGGAAGAGGAATTGCGAAGCGATATGGTTCGAGATCTAATGGCTGTAGTGCCCCAATTGCTGGAACCATTTAACACAACTATCCAATTCAACGAGGTCAAATCAGAGCAAGTATTGCCTGCTGTTGAAGAATTAGTAAAGCTCGGGTACGGGATGCAGCGAGTCGATGCTGATCAGGGAAAGTATTACCTGGACATCAATGATGTGACGCTCGCTGGCGATGTGGCAAACAGAGAAACCCGATTGCGTGTCACACTAGGTGATATCGAACTCACTCGATCTTACCGAATAGTGAACACGCGCGAGTATGTATCAAATAGTGCATCGACAAACTCGAGAGCTCAATTGGTTTGGCGTGGTGATCAGACTATTCTTCCGGCCGGCCCTATGTTGCTGGCCGGCACTCGTTTGCCAGTGAAAGTTCGTGGTTTTGAACTAGATCAGACAGCTGCTACCAGTGAAAATGAATTGACACTAGCACCAAGCAGTGTTCAGTACACTTCTGCTGCGCCTATTGAAGGTGGTGTGCCAAGCATCGCGCTAATAACAGACGACCTCATTCAACAGGTCGCTCAAAACTCTTTTCCTGGTGTTGGCCTGCCAGATTTGTCCGTTGATACATTTACATTAGAGAACATGTCCCACGTATTTGATGAAGCTTTTGCCTCGCTTTCAGACAATTACACACGAATTAGACGGGAGACTGTCATTTTTCCAAATGATTCTCAAATTCTTGGTCGTCCCGGAAAGTTAGTTGTCAAAAAAATAATCGGCCGGTACGCGGAAAACACAGACCTTGTAGGTATTGTTGGTTGTAGTAATGGATACACCAACCTTGAGATTGGAAACGAGGGGCTGGCACTGGGCAGAGCAAAGCGTATCGCTGAAGAGTTTTACGCAGCGGGTGTTTCTCGCAATAGAGTGTTCAATGAAGGTTGCTGGTCTCCAAACGCTGGAACGCCTGGATTTCCAAATCGCGGTGTAGTGATCGATCTGTGGCGCAGAAAAGGATAATTCGGAGAAAAAGGACAATGCTCAAGTTAAAAATGTGTGTTTTTGGTGTCGTTTTGTCGACACTGTCAGCTTGCGAAACTCCCATAGTGCAGCGAAACAATGCTGTATTTATGCCATTAATTGGTGGGGAGCCCGAAGTTGTAGCCAGTACATCACTATCTGAATTACGCCGATTACAGTTGATATCAACCAATTTGGTATCTGCATTAGTACAAGTTCCCGAAATGAAAGTAGGGACTGCTACGCTACAGGTATCCAATCCAACCACTGCCTTCGGTAATACACTTGTACGCGCACTGGAGGATGCCGGATTCGGTATTCAACGAGTGTCAGCTGATCAGGGACTGAACTACGTAACGTATGGTAAGCGACTATCTGAAACTGAAGCAGGTCCGGTTACCGACTACAGTGTGGCAGTGGGTGAAATTGAAGTTCGCCGAGAATACAATATAAAAGACAACAAGATATTCCCATCGTCGTTGTTGCTCGTTACCGGGACTGATCGCATTGTTGACATCGTTCTAGATGACTCCATATTTTCCGAACAGGGTGGTACTGGCGATACTTTTATATCTGGCGTCGGCGGGAACACCGTTAATTCGCCAACCACTGATGTAAATACGGTTGTAGTGAACGACTATGATGCAATCCCGCTCGGTAAAAGAATGGACCAAAGCAGCGTACTAAGCTCGGCGCGGCAAAGAGTATATAAAAAAGAGAGTGCTGAGCGTCCGATCGATCTTCAACCTTACAACCAGCTGCGACGAACTGTGCTGATATTTGATGATAAGAGTTCAAATGTTATGGGGCGTGGTAACAAACTAGTGGTTACAGAATTAGCGGCAAACTTCCAGCAGGGTGACGTGTTTTCGATATCGGCTTGCAGTGATGTTGATGGTAACAATCCTGAAGCTGAGCTAAGAGCAGTTCGGGTGGAGGAAGAGTTTGTGAGCAATAATGTAGAACCCAGCGCAGTGCAGATTGAGCCGTGCGTACGAGCGAGCTACAGGCACAACTCCGATTTATCTCCAGTCGCTGTTTCTGTAGTACAGTACCGAAAAAAATAGTATGGAGAATGGAGTAATTACTGGTTGGGTGATCAAATTGTTCGTCGACCCGGTCCCACAATCGATGCGAGTAAGATGAGTGCAATAGGAATCTACATGAGAAAATATACTAAGGTGATCAGCAAGTTGGCGGCCATCTTTATGCTAGCTTCATTGTTTGCTTTTTCTTCGCTGCATGCAAATACATCAAAGAATAAGGAATTGCTGGTTTCCGACTTTGAAGAAAACCGCGTTGACGTCAAAGACTACGTTGGTGATGGTCGTTGGACGGTCGTGATGTTGTGGCAATTAGACTGTATTCCTTGTGAAGAACAGAAGCCAGCGGTAGAAGCTTTTCACAAAAAATACAAATCATCATCAGCCCATGTTGTTGGGTTGGTTATCGATGGTCATGACTACATGCCTGAAATAAAAGCGTTCGTAGATAAAAAACCCACTGCGTTTCCAAGTTATGTTGTTTTAGGTGATGTGTTCAACGAACAGATAGAGAAAGAAACAGGCAAACTTTTTCCAGCAGCACCGGGATACCTAATTTATACACCGAGTGGTGAGCTTGATAAAGCGATCAATTCTCGCGTTAATATCAATGATCTAATTGGTTACGTTGAAAATAAGTTTGGCAGCTGATCAATAAGTCAAGGAATATTCTAAATACAAATGACGAACTCAATTTCACGCCGTATTAGCGGGCATAGAAAATTAACTCAGTTGGCCGGCTTGGCTCTCGTCGTATGTGGCGGGATTCTATTTTCCAGTCCAAGCTATAGTCAGTCCGCCACGTTGCTTGAAGTGCAAAAACGCGGGTCAGTAAAATGTGGTGTAAACGAAGGCTTAAAGGGTTTTGGGCTTCCAAACAGCCTGGGTGATTACTCTGGGTTAGACTCTGATTTTTGCCGAGCAGTTGCCAGCGCTATATTCGACGATCCTGAAGCGGTTGAATTCGTTCCGCTTAGTGCGAAAGAGCGTTTAGAAGCGTTGAAAGCGGGTAGCATTGATGTGCTAACACGAAACACTACTTGGACGATGTCCAGGAATATTGAATTCGGCGAATACATTGGTGTTAATTACTATGACGGGCAAGGTTTCATGGTTCCCAAGCGCTCCGGAATTCGAAGCGCATTAGAGTTGGACAATCTAGGCTTATGTGTTTTGCGGGACACGACTCACACTCTCAACGCAGCTGACTATTTTGCGGCTAATAAAATGCGTTTTCGCCCTGTTTACTACGACATCAATGTCGAATTCAAAAACGCATACGATGAGGGGCGCTGTGCTGCCATTACAGGTGACATATCAGGACTTGCGGCTACTCGAGAAACGTTAGCGCGCCCGGATTCACACTTAATACTGCCTGAAGTTATATCCAAAGAGCCGCTAGGTCCGATGGTTCCATTTGGTGATCATGCTTGGGGCAACCTTGTTCGCTGGACATTACACTGTATGATCAACGCTGAAGAGTTGGGTATCAACAGTGCCAACATCAGCACATTCGTTAGCAACCCATCACCTGCTGCTGCCCGAATGCTTGGGTCAGTTGGGGATTTCGGTGAGAAGATGGGTGTAGATAATAAATGGTGTGCAAACATTATCGCTCACATTGGCAACTACGCAGAATCTTTCGAACGCAATGTTGGACCAAACACTTCTTTGGGCTTGGCTCGTGGTGTTAATCGGCTCTGGACTGATGGTGGTCTTATGTACGCGCCACCAATCCGTTAAAAGCTCTAGCTAATTGTCGATCGGTATTGGTATAACATTTTGCAAAGACGTTTCTAATGCATGCAGAAACGATTGTGCTGAAGATGTTGGAGACAGAAGCAAATATCGATTTTCAGCTTCATGAAGAATAATGACCGCTAAGTGTTCCATGCTGGTGCGAGTGACTCGCCCAATTTCGAATACCGACGAATGTAAGTCAATTGGGCAAATTCGTTCTAGTGCCGCAACTGCACTAAGGCCTTCTATATACAATCCCGCCCAACTATCTGACTGATCTGTTGTATAGGTGTTCTGGCCGAGATTGGGTAATTGTTGAGATTGCCCATCACTGGCAGTCGCCGCACTGAATAGCACAAATACCTGGTCTGCTTGCAGCCCCAGTAATCGATAAACGCCATCAGTGCTGCTTGCACTTTTACCTGGTTCGGGCCAATCGGTACCGAGGCTATTCTTGATCGCTTTCAGAGCAGGTGCAGTTTCTAGCGCCAATCCAATCGAATAAATGGCGGTATCCGATAGTTCACTGAGGCGTGTGTCGCCAAAACGGTTGCTATAGCCTCTTAGAGGTGTCTGTGCTTTCAACGTTAGTTCAGCCACGTAAACGTTCTCCGTCAGGGTCGATAAAGTGAGGTGATACAATTTCAACGCTGGTCGATTTGCCACGCAAAGGGTCGGCTGCCTCAACAATTTCTCCCATACGAGCTTGTCCGCGCTGAATAAATCCCAAACCAATTGAGCATTCAAGCGTTGGGGAGTAGGCAACTGATGTCATCCAGCCTTCATCGTTTTCAGTAGTGGCTGCATTGCCTCTGGTTACAAAGTGTGCTCCAGCACTTAAAGTGCTGGCTGAATTTACCGGTTTAAAGCCAACCAGTACCAGGCCATTTTCTCGATTCATACCTTCACGTTCAGAAAGCGTATTACCAATCGAGTCTTTTTTCTTAGATACCATGCGTCCAAGCCCAATATTTGCCGCGGTTGTTTGTCCATTCAATTCGTTACCAGCGGCATGGCCTTTTTCTACTCTCATAACACCCAACGCCTCAGTTCCATACGGTACAGCATCGAACTCCTCTCCAGCCTGTAGTAATGTTTCCATTATTGAATTGCCATAACGTGTGGGTACAGCGATCTCATAGGCTAGTTCTCCTGAGAAAGAAATACGAAATAATCTGGCTCCAATGCCTCCACACACAGTGATGTCGCTACAAGCCATAAACGGGAAGTTTTCATTATCGATGGGGAAGTCAGGGTCGACTACCTTTTGTAGTAACTTACGAGCATTAGGCCCGGCAACGGCGTACTGCGCCCATTGTTCCGTTGCTGAAATTAACTGCACATCGAGCCCTGGCCACAAGCATTGGCGACAAAATTCCAAATGCCGAAATACGCTGACAGCGTTTGCAGTGGTGGTGGTCATAACATAGTGATGTTCACCCATACGTGCAGTTGTACCGTCGTCCATAAGAATGCCATCTTCGCGCAGCATAATGCCATAGCGCACTTTGCCCACAGCCAGTGTTGAAAATGTATTGGCATATACACGATCAAGAAATTCACCGGCATCTTTTCCTTGAACATCAATTTTTCCTAAGGTACTGACATCGCAAATGCCTACCGAGTTGCGGGTCTGCAGGACCTCTCGGTCTACACTTTCACGCCAGTGGGTCTCACCCTCAATCGGAAACCACTGTGCTCGCAACCAGTTACCTGTTTCCACAAATACCGCACCGCGTGCCTCTGCCCAGTCATGGCTTGGCGTTTTTCTGGTTGGCTTAAATTCTTTTCCACGTGATCGTCCCGCTAACGCACCAATGGGCACCGGAGAATAGGGTGGACGAAAAATAGTAGTGCCGGTTTCCTGTATTGATTTACCAGAATGCTCGGCCATAATGGCAAGCCCCAAAACATTCGATGTTTTTCCCTGATCTGTAGCCATGCCAAGGGTTGTATAACGCTTTAGATGCTCCACAGCGCGAAAACCATCCTGATGAGAAACCACAATATCCTTGGTGGTGACATCGTTTTGCAAATCAATCCAGCATCGTTTGGTGCTTTGTTTAGAGTGCCAAAATGGCTCGATGTTAGTGGATTCATCATCGGCATTCACAGATGGCATTTTAGCGGCATTTAAGTTCAGTGATTGCAGCACATCGGTTGCGACCAAAAAACCCGAATTAATCGCAGAACTTAACGATAAAGCGCCGTTAGCAGCTCCGGCAACGTGCATGCCAGGTGGTAGTACACCATCAGGAAGAAAGCAGGCTTGCTTTTCATTCCAACTTGGTCGACCCCTTTGGTGGCAGGTCAGATGAACGTTTGGATTCCAACCGCCGGATACAGCCAGGCAGTCGCACTTAATGGTTTGTTTATTGGATAGTGCTATGGTGTGTATGCCAGCACGACCCATAGTATCAATGACGTTGGTTCCCATGATAATCGACGCACCCGCAACCGATGCTGGTGCCTCTATGCTGCGAGAATCGATAACGGCCGAAACTTCCACACCCTTGTTAACCAAATCAGTTGCCGTTCGCCAGCCATCGTCATTATTGGTAAATACAGCAACGCGCTTGCCAGGAGTTACTCCCCAGCGGTTAGCATAGGCTCGAACAGCACCGGCGAGCATGACACCAGGGCGATCATTGTTTCCAAAAGCAATTGAACGTTCAGTTGCCCCAGTGCACACGATAGAGCGTTTTGCATAAATTCGCCAAAGTACTTGTCGTGGCATGCCGTGGGCAGAAGCCAGGTGATCTGTTTTTCGTTCGAGAGCCCCATAGATGCCGTGATCAAACGCCCCGTAAACGGTCGTACGAGACATCAAGCGCACATTATCCATTTTACTTAACGTTTTCACCGTACTTGTTGCCCATTGAGAGCCACTCTTGCCATCCACTTGCAGGGTTTCTGCATGCAGTCGGCCACCTAATTTAAAATCCTCGTCGGCCAGAATTACCCGGGCACCAGATTCACCGGCCAGCAACGCGGCTGATAAGCCAGCGGAACCTGCACCAATGATTAATATATCGGCATGTAAAAATCCTTTATCGTAGCTATCAGGGTCGGGTAGACCAGACAAACTGCCTAAACCAGCTGATGCACGAATGACTGGCTCATACAATTTTTCCCAAAATGCTTTGGGCCACATGAACGTCTTATAGTAAAAGCCAGCGGACAGAAATGGTGACAGCAAATCGTTAATACCCATTAAGTCAAAGCCCAGAGGTCCTCGGTGGTTCTGGCTGCGTGCCTGCAGTCCATCGAACAGCTCTGTAACGGTTGCTCTTGTATTAGGTTCCAGGTAAGCGCCACGCCGAAGTTCGACCAGCGCATTAGGTTCTTCAGAACCGCAGCTGAAAATTCCACGGGGGCGGTGGTATTTAAATGACCGACCGACCAGACGTTGACCGTTGGCAAGTAAAGCCGACGCCAGTGTATCGCCTGGGTGCGCAATATACAGTTTGTCGTTAAAGGTGAATTTTAATTCTCTGTTGGTGTCGACCAACCCTTGCTCAATTCGGTTGACTTGACTCATCGGTTACGGCCTTGGGCGCGAGCAACATCTCTTGCTAATTCCACATTGCTAATTTCGTGAGTGAGTGTATTGCGCGTCACAACTAACCACGATCGATCACCTTGTTCGTGATACCAAAGCTCCCGCATTTCACCAGCCACGTTGTCACGCAGATAAAGGTACTCATAGAATTGCTCGGCGGCGTTGCTGGTTGCACTGTCTGGTCGATTGATCAATGATGCATCGCCAAGATAGACAAACTCAGCCGCGTCACGTGGGCCAAGAAGTGGGTGATTGATTATCATGTGGGAAGTGTTCCTGTACTCTCGATTTTTCTTTACAACCTATCAGCGCGACTGAGATTGTTGCCTTTTGTCAGCGTAAGCACACTAGTGCAAATTGGGCTGAGCGCCCACACCTTTTTCATCAATCATTCTGCCGCGTTTGAATCGATTCAGTTTAAGCTCGGTGGCTGTTTCGTGAGGGCTACCAGTAGCTAGCAAATGTGCATAACACCAACCACTGGCAGGCGTGGCTTTGAAACCGCCATAGCACCAACCACCATTAAAAAACAGCCCACTAATATCAGTTTTATCGATAAACGGCGAACCATCCATCGACATGTCCATAACACCTCCCCACATGCGCAGGAGTCGAGCGCGACCTATATGCGGCATGATGGCCATACCACCTTCACATACATCTTCAACCGTAGGCAGATTTCCACGTTGGGCATAGGTGTTATAACCATCTATATCGCCACCGAACACAAGTCCACCTTTATCTGACTGGCTGATGTAGAAGTGACCTGCTCCAAAGGTTATGACGCCTGGTATGGTCGGTTTTAAACCTTCGGAAACAAAAGCCTGTAAAACATGGCTTTCAATTGGTAGCCGCATACCAGCCATTGACATCACCCGACTCGACGAACCCGCAACACAGACTGCAACCTTTTTCGCACCGATCTTACCGCGCGTTGTTTCAACGCCGGTACAAACACCGTTGTCGATTTGCATACCGACTACTTCGCAGTTTTGAATAATATCGACACCTCGTTCATCGGCACCGCGTGCATATCCCCAAGCGACAGCGTCATGACGTACGGTGCCACCCCGTTTTTGCCACAATCCTCCTTTAATCGGAAATCGTGCATTGGTGAAATCAAGATCAGGGCAGAGCTTTCGGACACCGTCCTCATCAAGCAGCACAGCATCAGCACCGGCCATAAGCATGGCATTGCCGCGCCGAGCGAATGCATCACGTTGCGGGTCGCTATGGCATAGATTCAGGATTCCGCGTTGCGAAATCATGGCGTTGTAATTGAAGTCCTGTTCTAGACCCTCCCAGAGTTTCATCGACAACTCGTAAAAGGGCTCGTTACCGGGCAGCATGTAGTTAGAGCGGATGATGGTGGTATTGCGGCCAATGTTGCCTGAGCCAAGCCAGCCCTTTTCCAGAACGGCTACGTTTGTTATGCCATGTTCCTTTGCCAAATAGTAGGCGGTAGCCAAGCCGTGCCCGCCAGCACCAATGATGATGATGTCGTAGTCGGCTTTAGGTTCGGGCTCTCGCCACGCGGGAGTCCAACCTTTGTTACCGGTCAAGCCTTGTTTAATTATTTGCAATGCTGAATAGCGCATGGATTTTCCTGCAACAGAACAGTGGGATCTTGCGCTTTAAATATAGGTGAAACTTGTCTAAAGTGGGCGTATAATTTCCGTTTATGGACATGATCGAAAATCGAGCAGCCACATTCAGAATCGGTTTTCTATTAATCGACGGGTTCGCATTAATGTCTTACTCGTCGGCAGAAGAGCCTCTGCGAGCCGCGAATTTACTCTGTCCCAATGCCTATAAATTAACTCATTTGTGCCTTGAGAGCGGCGGCGCTGTCAGTTCAAGTGGTGCAACCGTACCTGCAACTCCAATAGCTGAAGCGCATGATTCCTTCGATTTGATACTGGTGGTGGCTGGCGGTGATCCGCTTAAATTAGAAGTACCTTCGCTTTACAAGTGGTTACGTTGGCAAGCAGGTCACGGTGTGTTAATCGGTGGTGTGTCTGGTGGGCCTGTTGTGCTTAGTATGGCGGGTTTAATGCGTGGTTATCGAATGACTTTGCACTGGGAGCACGCTCAAGCATTATCGGAAGTATCGCCCGAGCTTTTAATTGAGCGCAGTTTGTATGTTATTGATCGCAACAGACTTACCTGTGCTGGAGGTACTGCTCCATTGGATATGATGCACGCATTAATAACACAGCATCACGGAGCAGACTTTGCTCGCCAAGTGAGCGATTGGTTCTTACACACTACGGTGCGGGTTTCCAGCGAACCACAAAGAGCAGGCTTGGCAGAACGATACCGAACACATAATCAATCTATACTGGCGGTGATCGAAACTATGGAAAATCATATTGCTGATCCCCTGGAGTTAAAGCAATTAGCCGCAGTTGTGGGTCTGGGAGCACGTCAGTTGAATCGTTTGTTCAAGCAAAAGCTAAGCACAAGTACAATAGCTTTCTATCGCAAGCTTCGGCTCGACACTTCCGAAAACTTGTTGTTAAAGTCGCAATTGTCTATCACTGAAATTGCCTTGGCTACAGGCTTTGTCAGTGCTGCACATTTTTCATCCATATTTAAGTCACAATACGGTGTCTCGCCTTCAGTGTTACGATCCCAAAATATTAAATCAACCTTAGAAACTTCAAATACACCATGAAATTATTGATCTTGCAACACGAACGGGTCGAGCATGCAGGGTCGTTTCGTCAATACCTTACTGAAGACGGTCATACATGGGACACGGTTCATATCAATGAGGGGGATGCACTCCCTGCATTGGACGGCTACGACGGTCTCTGGGTGCTGGGCGGTCCTATGGACGTGTGGCAAGAAGAACAACACCCTTGGCTGGTTGCAGAAAAGCAGTTTATTAAAGAAGCGGTGGAAGAGCGAGGCTTACCGTATTTTGGGCTGTGTCTTGGTCATCAGTTATTAGCAGATGCATTGGGTGGTACAGTCGGTCCCAGCGATACTCCAGAGATTGGTGTGCTTGACGTTCAGTTAACCGAAGTCGGTGCAAATGGCGTATTGCTGGATGGGCTGCCAGAATCCTTTCCGTGCTTGCAGTGGCATAGTGCTGAAATAAAAACCATGCCACCCGGTGCTTTATGCTTGGCTACATCACCTGCTTGCGCAGTGCAGGCAATGAGCTGGGGGAATCGAGCTTACTCACTACAGTTTCATTTAGAGGTCGAGCCAGATACGGTCAACAATTGGAAAAATATCCCGGCCTATGCTGAAGCGCTAACTGCTGCCCTGGGTAGCGGCGGTGCCGCCGAGCTTGACAAAGATTGTAGTGAACAAGCGGAACTGTTTTCGTCTTTGTCCGAGCGTGTTTATATCAATTGGTTGCAGACAAGCGCGAAATCTGTATCAAGCTAGTATGTATAGCTAGTCCAACAATTCAAAGTGAGCTTCAACCGTATTTTTATTATTGATAAGTAGAATGTCTTGCGGACAACAGGACATCACCGCAATGCAATCGATCACGGCACGCCAAACGACATAGTCGCCAGCTTTTGACAATGGTGGGTCAAAAGACAACGTGCCATCAGGCTGCCATGGAATATTCATGAATAAATTCAGCGAGCCTGGCGTAAACGGTACCGAATGACCCAAAGCCGCAAGCGCTGCATGCATGTTGTCTTTGCAGTTGTCGTGATATTCCGTGCAACCGAGTAAGCCGTAGCGTTCGTTGTCGCAAGGCGCCATCACTGAATCGTGCCTACCCGGAGAGGTGTCTTCTTCAAGCGTCATAATGGGACGTCGCCGGTTTGAATATAAATGATCGCCTATTTCCGGACACATTTTTAGCCAGGTTGCGCGGCATTGCTCCATGCCACTGAATTCAGTCAAATGGCCAGCAACAAACGCCCAAAAATCCACTACCTGATGCCCATGGGTATTAACGATTTTCAAAGCCTGGCCTTTATTAACAGCTACTGCCACTCCTCGGCGGGCTGGAACGGTTTGCAAGTTACTCATTGTTGATTCCTTATTCTCTGTATGAGGTTATATATTGGTGTGTAGTTGTTTACTGTTTTTACAGGCCGTGTGTTCGAGAGTACTGATTAATGACTGCAGGTTGCCAATCGTTCAAGACATTTGATGTGGTTTTATAGATTTCAACCAGCAATGGAAAGCACGGTGTTGAGTCGTCAGAGTGAGAGCTTCCGCAATTGCCACCCGGGCAGGCGGACAAACCACCGAGTAAATCCATTTCTGCAAAAAACTCTATAAAATCCCCGGGTCGGACTGGGCTTGCTTTCATAAAGTACTGGTGTGTGTCCAGCGTAAAACCCGTGCACATAAATACGTTCATCACATCGTGTACATACTTCTCAACCTCAGTTGCTGGTTTACCGGTGTGTCTGGCCAGTGCGCGTGTCAGATTGGAATGACAGCAATAATGATAGTCAGTGTTTTTTAACAATTTATTGGTGTATGGGTCGCATCGTGTGCCAATGACATCATGTACAGCACCACCGTCTTTATCCCAGCCATACCACTGTAAGGTATCGTAGGTGATGGTTGCCATAGCCCGCATTCCGGGAAAGTTACTCCATAATCTGTCACCGGTATTTAAATGTGATGCGTGTAACTGCCTGGTTTTCCCACTGTAGAAATGTTCTGAAAGATCAGCTGGGTTCCACAAATTCAAGTCTCCAACCTGCGAACCTTCAACACTGCTTATGCGAAAAAAATGTCCAGCTGGCACACTAAAGGTTTCGGCATCACGCGGTTGGACTAGCACTTCATCAATTTTTGTCAGCTCAGTTCTGGCTGCTTCGTACTGCTGTTTAGGGTAGGGCGGAAGTCCGTCTACGCTGTAGCACACCAATGGTTTGCAGGCCCGACGTTCGTCGGCATCGACAGGGTCAATGCTGGGGTCTATGTTTGTCATTCAATCTCTTCAATGTGGACTTATTCAATGTGGACTTATGCGTATAATAGCCGGTGAATTGCATTTATAGAAACCAATAAGCGATGTTGTGGGGCTTCAATACAATAGATCTTGCAGCACTGGTTTTTTTTGCGCTTTCCTGGATGGGACATTTCTGGTTAATTAATCGCTCCCCGCTCAGAATCCGCACCATAACTTACCGTATGAATGCAATGCGAATTGAGTGGATGAGGATGTTGGTTCGCCGGGATCCTAAAATGTTCGATGCGCTAATTCAAAATCAATTCCAGCAGGGTGTGATTTTCTTTGCATCCACATCAATTTTGATTGTAGGCGCTATGCTCGCGGGGTTGGGCGCTACTGATCAGGCTATGGAAGTGCTAACAGACTTACCTTTCTCCAGCCCGACTACCCGCACAGTGTGGAATATGAAACTATTGCTCGTTACGTTTATTTTCGTATTCTCATTTTTTAAATTTGCTTGGAGCTACCGGCAATTTAATTACGTAATGATTGTAGCGGGCGCAGCACCCGATCCTGCTACACGCACTGATAAAGAAATGGAGAAGTACGCGCAGAAGTTGGCTTCGTTGCATGCTATTGCTGCATTTCATTTTACCACTGGTTTGAATGCATATTTTTTTGCACTGGCGTCGTTTGCATGGTTTCTCAATGCATGGTCATTTATTCTGGCTACGCTGTGGATTTCTTGTGTGCTTTACCGACGCGCATTTGCATCAAAATTTATGAATATACTTAGCGAACCCTAGTATGGCGTGACATACCAGTAACACCCTACAATGCAAACGTTAATCTAGTCCGACTTTCGTTCCAAAGCGACGAACGCTTGAAATTGCCAATGTCGTATAGCTAGCACCATGGTAGTACCTTTGCGATCATTAGGGCTCAATTTTCTTTCTTCGCGGTTGGTATCATCGAAAGCCTGGCCTATGACTTTTAATCGATCTACCAGTTGTTTTCGAGCTGCTATGGAAATATCGCCATTCTTTACAAGTCGAATGCAACCCAGTTCATCAAAGCTATCGTCGAAGAAAGCCCCCTGGACTTCATTACGAAAGAAATGTTCAATAGGGCCATTCGGCTGCCACGCAAAGTTCGGTGCAATTAACGCTTTGATGCGATTACCGGGTAGCAGTTCAATGAAATTCATTTTATCGAGTTTGACAAGTTGCTCTATGCACTCAGGTTCAGTAAGTTCATAGCGGGCAATTATCTCTTCAAATGTCCAGTGGTTAACGACGCAGTAAGCTACAAGCAATAGTCTTTGATCACCAATTAATATAGCCTCCTGCTCGGCGCTCAGTAATTCAATTCTGTTCTCTTGATCTTCGCTTATGGCAACCAAATCGCTGATGTCGAGCTTGAGGATTTCGCAAATAGCATCCATACGCTTGAGCGACATGTTGTCGGCCGCAAACATCTGCTTGATTGCAGACTCCGTTAAGCCGAGTTCACTGGCGAGTTTTTTATAGGTTATGCCTTGCCGTTTGAGTTGCTGCTTCAGTACGGTAAGTAAACGTATTGATCTGGCCATAAGCACTGGGTTTTGGAAAACTGTACTTTACATTAAAAAAGTGTAAATGGTCTTACTAAAGTAGCGTAATTTTACCGTAAACGCGGTGCTCAGACAGTTCAAACAAGAAAAATTTGGCTGTAGAGACAAATAGTGCAATTTAATTCGATATCGTGCACCTAGCCGAAGTCTGTGCCAGCCTCAGTCCGTCTCTGCCTTCAATAATTCCTTTGGCAACAAACGTTCATTGTCGTTGTCTGGAAATTTCTTTCTGAACAGCGCTAGTTCTTTAAGGGCTTGTTCGGTCTTGTTTTCTTTGTGTAAATGTTTAATTTCAATTACCCAGAGTAATGCAGAGCTGCGATAGTTTTTGGCTTTTTCACGCGCAGGTTGAATAACTTGGGAATCGGCTTGATCATCTATTAACTTTGTGTCTGGTTTCGGTGTTT
>CALIMV010000101.1 GCA_938045275.1 uncultured Granulosicoccaceae bacterium | reverse complement strand
AACTCACCAAGGCGTCTTTGTTGATCCTGTTTCAGCTGTTGCAGGGAGCCCTGCACTTGTTGATTGATATGCTCTGTAACGGCGCTCAACCCGGCACGCGCTCCGCGCGCAGCGGCTTTTTCTCGAGATGGCTTGAGCTTGATGTAAAGGAATGTTGGCACCAGCCAGGCAAGTCCGATAAGCAATATGCTGTGCACAGCGAAATTGGTACTTAAATACGCCGCAGGGTCGTTTGCCCCGAGTCGGAATGCGTTGACTATGCGATAGCCGGCCCACGTCATTGCCGCTAGTGGTAACAACCAACACAGCCAGCCCAGCGCACTATGCAATGCGCGATGCGATTTGGTTCCGGGTGCCGCAATCGATTGTTGAATCGCCGTTTCCAGTTCATTGCCCGCGCGGACTCGCCATTCTGGTTTTAATGCAGCTAACGGTGCTTGCAGGGCTCGAATGGCCACACCCATGCCTATGGCTTGCTGTGCAAAGCCATCGACAGATTCATTCACTCTATCGAAAAAGGCGTCGTCGAGAAGGTTGTTGAGGCCCGCGCGCGTCTCGATTGGCTCTACAACTGGCGGTTGCTTGCCCCGAATGCGCGCATAGAAACTGCTCAGTAACCCTTGTTTCTGATCGGCGTACAGGTTAGCAACTGCCGGAATTTTCCACTCCGTTGAATCGATGAGCTCAGTGGTGCTGTTTGCCCAGTGCGACTGCCATAGTGGCAATAGCTGATCAAGCTGTTCTGGCGTGCTCATTTGCGAGCGTAGCTCATCGGTCACCGAACGAATTTGCTTTATGCGTTGAACCACGCCGCGCGATTCCAGTTGCTCTATGAGTTGTTGATCGGCAAAGGAATTGATGGTTTCACGGAATTGCTCGAACTCATCTTTTTTGTTGTACCAGGTTGAGCGGGTGCTGTCGCTACTGTCAGTGCAGAATAATATCGGGTTCGATAAACCTGCGGCATTGAGCATTTGACGAAAATCTTCACGTTGTCTGTCGTCACCGCGGTCCCAGTGATTGATTACAAATAACCAAGCGTGCTTGGTGCCGTGTTCGAGTAACAGTCGCCAGCCATTATCGTCTCTGTAACGATCTGGGCTTACCACATAAATAACGACGTCGATATGTGGCAACCAGTGTTCAACCAGCTCGCGATTTGACTGTTCAACACTGTCAAAATCTGGCATGTCAATCCAGAGGATAGAGCGATATTGATTGTTTTGGTGGGTTTTGGTGCGCATACGTTGCATCGGAAACTCTTCGGGTAATCGTGCTACCGAAACTGATTCGTGAACATAGATGGTAATTTCGCTCGATGTCGGGCGCTCAGCACTGACACGCGCTATCGTTTCACCGGCAAAACGATTCATCAAGGTGCTTTTACCTACACCAGTGCCGCCAAAAAAACCAACAACAAGTGGTCGGTTGGGTTTATCGAAAAGAGAACCTGGCGTGGCAGTGGTTGTCGCATCGATAGAGTGCGCAGCACGCTCGTTCAACCAGCCTTTGTTTGACGCATCGGAGGCCCAGGTTTTTAAGTCTTGGTGAAGGTGTGTTAGCAGGTCTGACATTAGTGCTTAATAGCGCTTGAGCGAATGGTTTGCAGCAATTTAGTTAGGATACACCGATAATAGAGGCATGAGCGATTCGAATGCAAGAACGGAGCAACAAGTGGCTAAAGCTGATGAAATATTTCGTCGCTCCAACGCCGCTTGCATGCGATCTATCGCCAGTGATGCGCAGTTGAGTGTTGAGTTGCCTGAAGCAACTGCAGCGATACAACTTGGCGTGATTGCACCTGAACTTGACACAACGTGTGTGAAAAATGAACAGGCTGTGTTGCGTGGCGTGGGTGACGCTATTGCTGTGGTAGGTGCTTTTCATGATGCTCGACTGCACGCCTTGCACTTACCTGAAAATCGGCATGCAAGCATATTGTTCAATGCATTGGAAAGAGCGCGTTGTGAATCTCTCGGGGCCAATTCGTACAAAGGTGTTGGAAAAAACCTGACGAAACTACAGCATGAAACTTATTCGACCACAAAGCTTAAAACAATCAGTGGTATTGAACAATTGTCACTTGTGCTTGGTTGCCTGGCTAACGAGGCACTAACAGGTGACCAAACTGAACAAGCGCTGGGTTCACTGGTGGATCACTGGCGAGTGACGATGGACTCGCTGGTGCCTGATAAATTTAAACAACTCGGCGCCGCTCAGTTTGATCAATTGGCGTACAGCAAAGTGGCTTTGCGGTTAATAGCATCTTTGGATGTTCAGTCACTGGTAGCCGAAAACCCATCCGAAGGTGATGTTGCCAAACCACTGGTCGCTGAGGATGAGCCCTCTGACGAGGAGGCGGTTAGCAATGATGTATCTGAGCAAGATAACGAAGCGCAGATGGAAAAAGCGGCAAAAGATGCGATGCGAGAGGAGCTCGAAGAGCAAGAGCGATCTGTTCAAAGTGCCGCTGATGATGCCGATGAACGAAGCTCAGTACAACCCAATAAAGACGCGCCAGTAGACTCCGAAGCGCAAAGTAATGGCGGCGCTGACGTGTCTTGTACCGGCGGTTACACCGTATTCTCTACGCAGTTCGATGAGGTTGTGCAGGCAGTCGATTTAAGCAACGATGCAGAGCTGACTGAGCTACGAGAAAAGCTTGATCAGCAAATTCAAAGACATTCATCTTTAGTAGGTCGATTGTCTGGTCGTTTGCAAAGATTGCTCATGGCGGAGCAGCGACGACACTGGGAATTTGATTTGGATGAAGGCCATTTGGATACATCTCGATTAACCCGCTTGGTAACTCAGCCGCTTGCATCTCTATCATTTAAAGCTGAAAGCGAACAGAAATTCAGAGACACAACCATTACATTGTTATTAGACAATTCCAAGTCCATGCTGGGTAAACCAATTACCATTGCCGCCTCGTGTGCCGACCTGCTTGCTCGTACGCTTGAACGATGCGGTGTCAGCGTTGAAATTCTTGGGTTCACTACAACAGAACTGCACGGTGGGCAGACCGTTGATAGTTGGTTAAGTAGTGGAGGTGTCGCTAACCCGGGCCGCTTAAATGGATTACGTCATATTATTTACAAATCGGCAGATACACCTTACCGTACAGCTCGCAAAGGTCTTGGTCTTATGTTGCGCGGCGATATTCTGAAACAGAACATCGATGGTGAAGCTTTGATGTGGGCACATTCTCGTATAATCAAACGGCCGGAACAGCGAAAGATAATCATGATGATATCCGATGGTGCGCCGATTGATGCCAGCACCATGTCTAATAATCCTGAGAATTACCTGATCGCGCATTTACATAAAGTTATTGACGATATCAGACGCCATGACCAGGTGGAGCTGGTCGCTATCGGCATAGGGCACGACGTGTCTGTTTACTATGAAAAGTCTATTACTATTTACGATGTCAAAAAACTCGGCCGAGCTATGTTAGCTCAGCTAAGTGAATTATTTCATGAAAGCTCTGGGGTTGGCCCATAGCCTGCGAGCAGCAGTTGCGGACTGTTAAGCTCATCGCTTAGAGCCTGAAAGTGTGCACCAAGTTCGTTGTCGATAAGCTGTTCATTGATCAACATTTTTTGTTTTAACTTCAATTGATTTTTTGTGCGTTCCATATATTGACCAAGCGCACTTTCTGTTAATAAGGTGGTCACTGATAACATAGCAGGTGCAATCACTAAGTCGGCAACGGCCAATCCGCCAGACTTTACCGCCAAAACAACGGCGGCGGCGTCGGTAGAGACACGTGCCGCACGCAGTGTGTTCAGTAATGCAGGTTGAGATTGAAGTTGTTTATAAAGCTGTTGGGCAGCTGCATCGATTTGCGGTTCAAACTCACTCTGAAGTTGCTTGGCAGTAGCAGCGTAGCGGACACGCAGTGTTGATTTTTTCGCCATCATCGCCTCATGCAGGCTTGCCCAGTACACTTTATCGGCATCAGGCTCCTGTTGTTCGGTCAGAATGTGGCCTTGCAGATTGGTTATCGTTTGCTCCAGTATTAAATCAAGCGTGTCGAGCTCAAGATTAGATGGCTGATTGTTTGGTTGAGCTATTGATCGACCGATGCCGAACAATTTGCGTGCAGGCCAGGTGACCACACTGCGTGTTTTAGACAGCGTTTCTGCCAAACCGGGAATTTCCAGCAAAGTCAGTAACTCGGCAATGGCTTTGTTAAAAGTTTCGTACTTTTCAGGGTTGTTCAAATACCGGGTGGCGTAACGGTCTTTTGCTTCATTAACTGCCTTTACAACGGCCTCGTTCCAGCTTTTATGTGCATTACGCTCACGCTCAATGGGGGCTATCCATTTTGGCCAATGGTGTTGAATATAGGCATCAATATGTTGATTTTGTCCGGTTCGATCAATTTTGGCTTGGGTAAGCTGCAGGCGATGTTCGAGCTCGGCTCGAGTGGCTGCATCCATGTCTATGGTTCGATCAACGGCGCTGGTAACATTACTGCGATCAAACGGTAGGGTAATGATCACAGGTGACTTCGAACTGAATTGTTCGATATGGCGTTGCTCAAATGAGTTAACGACCGTTTCGCTGTCCTGATCATCCAATTTGTTGATACAAACAAACACCGGTTTGCCTAATTGGTTAATCAGTTTGAGCATGTCCCACACAGTTTGATCTGCGTACTTATCTTTGCTGACCATCAGTATCAAAACATCTGCCATGGCAAGGGCTTGAAGCACGGAACTGCGGTATCCACTGGATTCGACCGAGTCGAAGTCGGGTGTGTCCCATACCACGCAATTATTTACCAGTGCATCAGGTCCTTGCTCTACTGATTCGAGAACGTAGTGTCCAAGTTGCTCTGGGTTTAACGCGTTTAGTGGAATCCGCGTCAATGGCAGCATTAAATTCTCTAGTACTTTTAAATTGGCTTCTTCTACATTCGCAGCGAAACCTTGTGCGTGCACGGTGAAACCAGCCAGCGCGCTAATGCCAGCCACATTGGTATCGAGCAGCAGATTGCACAAGGTGCTTTTACCAGCCTGTGTTGGGCCAACAATGACCACTTGCAAAGGGTGATCTGGATGGGCGAGATTGAGCTTCTGTTTGTCCAGTGATGCATCAGCAAGACGCAATGTGTTGTAACCGTCGATGAGCTCGGCAGAGCGTTCCGGGTCAGCACTGATGGCTCGTGCATACCGCACGAGTAGATCAGCAATTTGCCTGTTCATGCTGGCACA
>CALIMV010000100.1 GCA_938045275.1 uncultured Granulosicoccaceae bacterium | reverse complement strand
AACTGTTAACGGTGTATCCAAAGCTTATGCAATGACCGGTTGGCGTATTGGGTATGCGGCAGGACCAGAGCCGCTCATCAAGGCGATGACAAAGGTACAATCTCAAATTTCATCAGGGGCCTGTTCGGTTGCGCAAGCAGCGGCGGCCGCCGCACTGAACGGACCACAGAATAACGTTGAACACTTCCGATCGGCGTTTGAAAAACGGCGTAACTTAATCGTTTCACGTGTTGCTGAAATAGACGGGCTGACTCTCGATCCACCTGTGGGTGCCTTTTACGCTTTTATTGGTTGTGCCGAACTCATAGGCGCTAAGACACCCGATGGCACGGTAATAGAAGACGACGTTGTATTCACGCAATATTTACTTTCAACTGCAGGTATCGCTGCCGTACCTGGCAGTGCATACGATTTATCGCCGTTTTTCCGCATCTCTACAGCCGTGTCTGAAGAGAGCCTAAGCGAAGCGATGGACAGACTTGCAGCCTGCATTCTGCAGTTAAATAAACCTTCGACATGACACAGACCGCATGAAAAAAATTGTTTTGACCGGCGCGGCCGGACGACTTGGTTCCTACTTGCGTGAGCCAATGACCAAAATGGCAGATGAGCTGGTATCTACTGATATAGTCGATGATATCGGTAAGCTTTATCCCGGTGAAACGTATCAAAGAGGCGACCTTGCCAGTCTCGATGATATGTTAGACGTTCTGCAAGGCGCAGAAATGGTCGTTCATATGGGCGCTTACGCTGATGAAGGTTCATTTGAACAACTGCTTGGTCCGAACTTTGTCGGCGCGTATAACATCTGGGAGGCAGCGTACCGCAATGGCTTGCGCAGAGTTATCTATGGTAGTTCAATCCATGCGGTTGGCATGCACCCGAAAACTGAATTCATTGACACAGAAGTACGCCACCGACCCGACACATTTTACGGTTTGGCCAAATGTTTTGCCGAAGATCTTGGCAGCATGTATTGGGACAAACGCGGTATTGAAAGCGTCCATATGCGTATTCTCTCATGTGCGCAGGTAACAAGCGCAAGAGCACTTGGTAGCTGGTTATCATATGACGACCTTATCCAGCTGACACAACGTTGCATTGAAACGCCTACAACCGGTTTTACCGTTGTGTACGGTGTTTCAAATAATGACCGGGTTCCGGTAGACAATGCAAAAGCCAGCTACCTTGGCTACCGTCCCAAAGACAATGCTGAACAGTTTGCCGAAAAAGTGTTGGCAGAAGAACCGTTGGCCGACCCTCAAGACCCGGGGGCTATGTGTCACGGCGGGCCCTTTGCCAGCGTTAGTCTCGGCAATAGCGGTGTGGCACAAATGAATATTGTTGATGATACGAAAACAACTTAAGGATAATTATTATGAGTAATAAACCCGTTGCATTAATCGTTGGTGGTGGCAGTGGCATTGGTGCCGACGCTGCCCGAAAATTATCGGATACCGGCTACGATGTAGCTGTTATGTCTTCATCGGGAAAAGGTGAAGCACTGGGTAACGAGCTAGGTGGTCTTGGCTTTACAGGGTCTAATCTTGTTGTTGCTGATCTGGAAAAATTTGTATCAACGAGCCTGGATAAATTTGGTCGCATTGATGGCGTTGTCAATTGTACTGGCCACGGCCCCAAAGGACCGGTAATGGAAATCAGTGATGAAGACTGGCACCTGGGTATGGACTACTACCTAATGAATGTTGTGCGTATGACGCGGCTTGTTCTGCCGGTTATGCAAAAACAAAAATCCGGTTCCATTGTTAATATTTCAACTTTTGCCGCTTTTGAACCCGACGCAGATTTTCCTACCTCGGCGATCTTCCGTGCAGCGTTGGCAGGTTACACGAAACTGTTTACCGACAAGTATGCAGCAGAAGGTGTGCGCATGAATAATCTATTACCAGGATTCATTAACAGCCTGCCGGAAAAAGAAGATCGTCTGGCACGCATTCCAGCCGGGCGTTATGCCGATGTGCGTGAACTGTCAGACACCGTTGCTTTTTTCATCGGCAAAGAATCGAGTTACATCATGGGTCAAAACATTCGTGTGGATGGTGGTCTTACTGCTTCTGTTTAAGATCGCCTGGGTTAAGTTAACATTGAGTTAATGCTGAACTTCAGTCAAATGTAACCTTTGCGAGTACTTGAATTCAAACCCGTTGGGCGAGACGTTGCTCAGCGAAAGTACTCCACCCAGGTTTTCTGCAATTTCCTGACAAATAGCAAGACCTAATCCGGCACCTGTTCCTGTTTGGTGCTCCGCGCTACGGAAAAACGGCTCTGTGATTCTGGCTAATTCCTGCTTTGAAACGCCTGGGCCGTTATCCGTTACACAAAAGATGCCTGTTTTATTTTCCGGGTAAAGTTGAATTACAATTTTACCGTTTTGCGGTGCAAACTTTATCGCGTTCGACAGCGCGTTCTGAATGAGATGTTGCAATTGCTCGTATGTATTTAAAAGAACCACGGGTTCGTTTCGAGTAACGCTTATATCGATGCCTTTCTTATCAACCAATTCAATCAAATTGGAAATTTGGTCTCTTACCAATTCATTCAATTCAACGGGGTGCTGTTGAGTTTGGCCAGATGCCTGACTTCTAGCTAAATCCAGAAGCTGGCTCACCAAGCGCTGAAGGCGAGTGGCGCTATTGAACAACAAGGATTGTCGCTCCTGACGCGTAGCTTCATCTTTGGCCTTATCCAG
>CALIMV010000099.1 GCA_938045275.1 uncultured Granulosicoccaceae bacterium | reverse complement strand
GCTTGTTTGGCTATTGAAATCAATGAAGGGTTGTCGGCCAGTCCCAAATAATTGTTCGCACACAAGTTAACAACACCGTCGCGCGTTTGTTGGTTTTCCATTACCGACACTCTGCCTGCTTGAGCAGACACGATTTCGCGTTCACTTTTCCACAAACCGGATTGTCGAATTTCAACCAGGTTCTTATTGATGTGCGATAAATAGCTTTCAGACATTCAGGTGTCCCCAATAACGCTAACTACAAATAGTAGTATAGATTCAATGCACAAAATGTACGCAATTCAGAAATACAGCTGAGGTGGTTAGGTAAATTACTGGAAAAGATTAAAAGCGGGGAGAAAATACACTAACAAACACGTTTGAATATTCCTGACGATTTGGATGTGATTTTCTACTTCTGTAATAGATATATTATATTGATCGTTAGATGCGGATTTTTACAGCTAAGCAACAACCAGATCTTGCATGTCTCGTTCCAATCTGACTTCAATGAAGCTGAAACCGTATTTTTTTAGCTTGTGCTCCCAAATATAAAAATGCTGATCATTGTTATGTCCATATCCGCTGCCATTGAGTACTTGAATGCGAGTTTTATTTTCTCCGCCCTCAATTTTCGGTTTTAGTCGATTAACTATGGCGGAGTCTAATTCATATTCGCGATCTCGGTCGGCAGCGTTTTCTTCTCGCATAATGACCAGTAGCGTTTCAGGCGGATAAGCCATGTTTTCCAACGCTTTGTTCAATTCTTCAACGGTGGTGGTGTTTTCAATGGCTTTATCCAGGTCATGGATTAAATCTGCGTATTGTGCTTTTAAGTTTTTATAACGAGCATCTTTTGGAAATGCTCTTACGTATTTGACTATTGAGTAGCCGAAACGCCCGATCACAATGAGTAGTGCAGCTAGCAGTAATAATCCGATTAACTGAATAAACGTCATTTCGCCTGTCCTCGTGCACGTATGAATATTTAACTTATGTAAACGCTAACTTGTTGATGTTTGGTTGAAGTACATTAAAGTACTGTCAAAGCTAACACAAATTAGCTTCTGGTTCGATTTCTTGACGTAACTCATGTTTCCAGCAAAAAGTGCAAAGGTCATTTCGCGACTCTGTATATCATGACCTTATGATGTGTAGAGCAATGATTGTATACATTCATGCGAATCCCATTTGCATTTGTTATAGCAGGCAAATGAAACCTATGGGCACAATAAGGTTCAAACGCTTGTCGAATAAAGTATGACGTGCCAATTGACAGTGTGCTCTTAGCTTATTTGAGAAAGGGTATGCGTCAAAAGGAGAGAGTAACCATTAGCTACAATAAACCACCGAATTTTCACTCCCGGCGTGACCTTCTTACCAGTGCTGCGGCCATCTACGTGGGTAGCCTGGTAGGACCAAGAAACAGCTTCGCCAATGAGAAACCCGATCTGGCGAACCTGACTGCAATTCTAGCCAACTTTGAAAATGCGGCGAGTAAGCAAAATCGAATAAAGTCTGCCGTTGTATCGCTAAACGGGCAAACGGTATTGGCGAAAACGTTTCGTGGGCCGGCAATAGATCAGCCGGTTAACATAAAGTCGATTTCAAAATCGGTTGTTGCCACCCTGGTTGGCATTGCGCGTACACAGAACGTGATTAATTCCCTACAACAAACTTTGGGTGAATTGACTCCAGAACTGCTTCCAAAAGGAGCTAGTGACCAAGTCGCTGAGCTGACACTGGATGATTTACTCACCATGCGCACCGGGCTTGAGCGTACTTCGGGAAGAAGTTATAACATATGGGTTAACAGCGACAACTGGATACAACATGTATTGTCCAGGCCATTTGTCGATGAGCCCGGTGGTCGTATGCTGTATTCAACTGGGGATACCCATGTGCTGGGTGCAGTACTGACTGAACTGACAGGTCGTAGTTTGCATAAGCTTGCCAATGACTGGTTGGGAAAACCATTAGGAATCTACTTCGCACCCTGGACTCGCGACCCACAAGGCTATTTCCTTGGAGGAAATGAAATGTCATTGTCGCCGTTGCATCTTATAAAACTGGGTGAGCTTTATCTCCATAACGGTACGATCAATGACACGAAGGTACTCGATTCAAACTGGGTGCAAGACGCGTTTACCGCGCGTACCCGTTCTGTATACTCTGGCGATGGTTACGGATACGGCTGGTTCCTACGCGAACTTGCCGGTGTGCAGGCAGCCTACGCCCGTGGCTATGGTGGTCAGGTGTTGCATGTGTTACCTGACATGTCGCTTAGCGTTGCGATAACGTCCGATGAATCACAGCGTGCGCGCAGCCACGGTTACATGACTGTGTTGCATAATTTGGTTGCGGAAAATCTGGTAGCACCCCTGATTAGTCGCCAACAGCGGTAATTATTTTTGGCTGACAGTAGCTATCGTCCAACAGACACGGAGGGTAGCCACAACCTTTGATAATCGTATGATTTCAGAAGAGTTAAAGAAGCTGGCAAAAACAATCGATCTTGATAGTGAGGATAATTTCGAATTTAGGATCAAATTTGGTATTGCCTGTATTCAAAGGGTAAAAGGCTTGTTGACCGACGATCAAATTATTGAAGCCTTAGCGATCGGTGAAAGGTATATTCAGGAAGAGTGTAGCCGTAGTGAATTAGACAATGCAGCTGCCTCTGCTGCCCGGAACGCTCAAAGCCATGCTGGTTCTGGGTCTCTTGATGGCTCTGGAAATGCTGCGGTTTCAGTAAGTCGCGGGGTGGCTGCGGCGTTGAATGGCCGAGCCCTGGAAGCTTCTGCATACGCTACCTACGTGAGTGTCTATTCCTACTCAGCCTCTGCTGTTACAGACTTATCTGCGTATGCGCCGGAGCAAAAATGGCAAATTGCCAAGTTGGGTGAATTATCAAATGATTTACGAAGGAGAAGTTCGTAGGTGCGAAGCCATCGTAGACGAAATTTAAAACTTGCAGAC
>CALIMV010000098.1 GCA_938045275.1 uncultured Granulosicoccaceae bacterium | reverse complement strand
GCCGTAGCAACACTGAGTACCGGTGGCGTATCGATAATGGCGATGTCGAAACGTGGTGCAACCACTTGCATGAACGCACTGAATTCTTTATCGCTGGGCATTTCTCGTCCGGCATCGCCACCCATAAAACCACGCGGTATGCAATACAGATTCTGTACAGAGGTCGGCCTTACTGTTTCTTTCAATTCAGATTTACCTCTGACAACTTCCGGTAGTCCTGGACCCATAGGTAAACCCAGACTTTTATGAAGTTGTCCACGTTGATAATCAGCATCTATTAACAACACACGCTTGCCAGCCTGTGCCAATAGAACTGCCAGGTTCATACTGACGAATGACTTACCCATGCTTGGCAACGGACTGGTTATCATAAGCACATTGTTAGCAGCACCGTCCATTACATCTTCGAGCATTGAGCGCAATCCACGTAAGTTCTCGATAGAGTAATCTTCAGGTTTGCTCAGCGCCAAAACATTGGAATCTGCTGGTGTTAATGCTCGGCTATTTGACGTGGCACCAGGCAGTAGTTTTCGAGGGTCGACAGTGGTTGCGCTTCCCAGTCGTTTCTGCGCAGCACTTTTTGGAATGTTCATGAACACCGGTAAACCTGATGCGCGTTCGAGTGCATCCTGATCTGAAATCACAGTTGATAGAGCAGAGCGCAGGGTCAGGTAGAGCATGTAAAGGAACATGGTTGCAAGTGTACCGCCAACCATGGCAAGTAACGCGTTGGGTGAAATTGGCTTGCGCGGCGTCAGTGCTTCATCAATGATGCTGACTTGGCTTACATACGCCTTTTGATCGCGTTCGTATTTATTTAACGCGTTAACTGTTTCAGTGTAGAGCTCTTTGGCTTGCTCCAGATCGTTTTCGAGCGCATCCAGATCACCCTCTACTTGTGGTGCGTTTTTAACGCGAGCAGCGTAGCGGCTTCTCTCGGCACGGATTTCATTGATGTCTTTTTGAAGACGCTTGATATCCGGATGGCCAACAGTATATCTGGCAGATTTTTGATTCAGTTCTATTTGCAGATCGGAAATATCTGCATCGAGCCGATCCATTTGTCGGAGTGCTGCAATGGTTTGTTCGTCTTGTCTGACAATCCTTCCATCATTTTTAAATTTCGTTAATGCAGCCTGAGCCGCTCTGTAGTCAGCTTCAACGCTTGGTAGACTGTCAGTGTAAAATTTGAGTTTAGCGTTCGCATCGCGAGTTTCACCACTGAGCTTTACGCTGCTGTACTCTTGAGCAATTGAGTTGACAACATTCGCTGTTTTCTTTGCATCTTCGCCACGCAGCTTAATATTGATCATGCTGGATTTGGCATCGGTGGTTTCGGTGATCAGGTTGGAACTGAGTTCTGAGATGGTGACTTGTAACGACTGCTTGGCAAGTGAGAACTTAACGCCCTCTGGCGCATCGATTGCGGTAACCAATAGTGTTAGCGGATCGTAGTTTCCGAGTTCAACGACAATATTCTCGCCAACAGCGGCCTCTTCGATAATATTTTGGCCGTCTCGTTCAAGTGCGTATCGATCATTTTCCAGCACAGTTAAAACCAATTCTTCGTCTTCCCATTCACGTGGAACGGCAAACTGCGTGATTTCCAATTCGGTTTCACGCCAAGCGTAAGATTTCGCGAAATCAAGGCTGCCAATCCATTTTGCCAATGCTGGTACGCGTTTGGTAACGTCGCTGAGGACAGGAATTGTTTTTGCTTCAATTGTATTGCGAAGCTTGTACTGATCGACAATCGGATTAAGTACTTTACGAGATCGGAGTATGTTTGATTCTTCTTTTAAATCCTTCTTTTCTTTGTATACGCCGCCATCTTCCTGGGCAAGAGAGCCTGAATCTCGCACTTCGAGCAGCGTCGATGCCTCGTAAGTCGGTGCTGTGCTGATCAGGTACAGCGTCGCTAACCCGATACCCAGTAAAAGGGTGAGGAGCAGGCCAAATTTGTGCCGCAGCAATAGACGCAGATACTCTTTAGCATCGCTCGTTGCAGGCACAGTAGCGAACCCTTGCATCGGGCCGCCCGGGGGCATGTAATTAACAGTTTTCATTCAAGATTGCTCTTTGTCCGTCCTGCTGAACCGATCTAAATCGAGGCACGGATCCGAAGTATAGTTCTTGCCGGGATAAGCGTGAAACCGCTTACTCCATCGCGTCGTATCTGACATCACCTTCACCTAGTCGAAATCGCAGTTTTACGGCGGCGGGCTGTTGCGTTAACACTTAGCAACATGTTATTGCAGATACGATGCGCGTCAACCCGCTAGTTTAGCAACTAGACTACTGTTCTTTGTGACGTTGTATTAACAAATTGCCGACTATTTGGTATTTAGTGACATTCTCATGTTCAAATCAGTGATCAGGCATAAAAATTCACATTTTCGACATCTTTTGTTATTGGTCAGCCTATATTTCGTCCTCGTTTATTCAATTACGGCCATTTCACCTGCTCCAATAGCTGTATCTCTGAACTTTGCCCCCAAATCTGCCAAAAATGTGACCTTCCTCGCCGATCTGAGCTGGATTGAACCGGCAGGCTCAAGGCAACTGGAACAGTCCATCTTCGATGCCATAGTGAAAATGATCACCGATGCAGAATCGTTAATTGTGGTCGATATGTTTCTGTTTAACGACTGGCAGGGTCCCACTGCCGAAACACACCGCGCATTGTCGCAAGAATTGACCGATCTGTTGATTAAAAAAAAGTCCGCAATACCATCGTTGCAAATAACGGTTATCAGCGATCCGATAAACGCTGTATACGGTGGGCTGCCATCAGCACATTTTCAATCGATGCGAGACGCTGATATCGATGTAGTGCTAACTGACCTGACAAAGCTGCAAGACAGTAATCCATTGTACTCTGGTATCTGGCGCTGGTTAATAAAACCATTCGGTAATTCGACCGGTTCAGCGCTTCCAAATCCGTTTGGTCCCGGTAAGGTGTCGGTACGCAGTTATCTGGCTTTGCTGAATTTCAAAGCAAACCATCGAAAACTCATCGTTGCTGACAATGCCAAGGGGGTGCTAACCGGGCTGGTGAGCTCGGCAAATCCTCATGATGGCAGCAGTGCGCACCGGAATGTGGCGCTCTCATTTTCTGGTGATGCGGTAGTAGATTTGCTTGTTTCCGAGGTGGCTTTGCTGTCAATGAGCGATGCTGATGCTGTTTGGCAATCCTGGCCGCACGACATACTGTCGCAAGTTAAAAATCATCGATTGTTTGGTGGCATTAAAGCAAACAGTTCTGAACCAATGGTTAATCGATCGCCAGATGAGGTCGATGGGCAGAAAAGTTCTCCGCCGCTCGCATTACCCACCACACCTCATATTCAGATTGTCAGTGAATCTCGAATCAAGTCCGCTGTTTTGAATCTGCTTTCAACAGCTCAAAGTCGTGATCAGGTGGATTTAGTGATGTTTTATCTTTCTGATCGAGACATCGTTGAAGCGTTAAAGCAAGCGCACGCGCGTGGCGTCCATGTGCGTGTGCTGTTAGATTTAAACAAAGATGCATTTGGACGGGAAAAGAACGGTGTGCCAAATCGTCCAGTGGCAGCTGAACTGGCCAGGGAGGGCATTGTTGTACGTTGGTGTATCACCGACGGAGAGCAATGCCATGCCAAAATGCTATATCGACGTGCCGATGAACGGATTGATGTGTTACTGGGTTCGGGTAATTACACCAGGCGAAACCTGGATGACTTTAATCTTGAGACAAATGCCTGGTTACAAACAAATGAAACCGATCTCGCGGCAAGCCAAGCATCCAAGTATTTTGAGCGTCAGTGGTCCAATAGCGATGGTCGTCAGTATTCAAGTGATTACGATGAGCAAGTGCACAACAATTCGGCGTGGGTAAGGTGGCAATATCGCTTTATGGAAGCCACTGGCTTCTCCACTTTCTAGGCGTTAACTCGCTTCGCGAATAATCCTGGTGCGGCTTTTCGATTTTGTGTTGGGTAAAACCTGTAAAAGTAATTACTTCGTGTTTTATTCGTTCACGATATGCGCAGAGTTACTTTTCAAAGCAGCGGCATCATGATGAGACATGTAGTCTCGTTGAATGCCAATATGGTCGGCGATCAGTTTTGCATCGTGCCAAACCCCCCAGATAAACGACGATCCTCGGTTGGATTGCCATGGTAGGCCGAGAAAATAAATGCCAGGTTCGCTTGATATGCCTCTTTGATGGCGTGGCTTGCCGGCCTCATCGAACGCATCGACGTGCATCCAGCTGTAGTCAGCTGTAAAACCTGTAGCCCAAACGATGGCGCCGATATTCGACTCTGACAATTGCAGCGATTTAATCGGGTTGATCAAACATTGCGGGTCGGGCTCCACACGGCGAGCTTCTGGATCTTCAGGAAGATCGATTCCACTTCTAAGCACAAACGCGTCCGCCTCATCGAGAACCGATAAATAGTTAGCATTGCCATTTGCAATGTTCTCTGCAAGATCGTCCGCAAAGTTCAGGGAGCCAGCTTCGAAACTTGCTGTCATACCAGTTAATATTATTCCTTCGTTTGCGAGTCGTTTAAAGTCGATCGTTTTTCCACCGTTAGCGCCGCTGACCGAAATGGTTACGTGTTGTGTGCCAGGTTCCATGGCTTGCATCTCCCACTTACCCAGTACGCCAAGCCACCAGACAAAGTCGCGGCCGCGATAGGCGCGGGGCGGGCGATCATGTGGACCAACGGAGAGATACACTTGTCGACCCGCTTTTTGCAGTTCATCGGCGATTTGAGTGCCTGATGAACCCGACCCAACAACTAAAACCGCGCCATTGGGCAGCTGAGCAGGATTTTTATAGTCGTGTGAATGTATTTGAACGAGATCGGCATCGGCAGGCACTATGGGTGGGATAACCGGTGTTTGAAAAGGGCCGGTAGCGGTAATCACTCGGTTTGCTTCGACAAGGCCATTTGATGTGGTGATACGAAAACCAGAGCGATCAGGAATTTTTTCAAGCAGAGTCACATCTACGCCGCAACGAATAGGTGCATTAATTTTTTCGGCATAAGCAACGAAGTAATCAGCGACCGCTTCTTTATCGGCGAATGCATCAGGTTCGATATTGTCAAAGTGCATATTCGGAAAGCGGTCGTGCCAGGCGGGTCCATTGGCAACCAGTGAGTCCCATCGGCCGGTTCTCCAACGTTCGGCAATTCGTGCGCGTTCCAGCACCAGGTGAGGTACCTGGTTATTTGTCAGGTGTTCACTCATTGCCACACCAGCTTGTCCAGCGCCAATAACGAGTGTGTCGATCTTTTCGGGTTCGTTTGTCATAGTACAGTTGTAGGAGCGCTAATGTTCACCTATCACCGGGTACACCATAGGAAGGTGCAACGGTAGGGTCTGCTGCTCGTTGCAGATACGCATCAAGCTGTGGCTTGTATATTTCCCACGCCGCGGCAATGTTGTCGATTGGACAATCAGTTGTCCAGTCACACCGCAAATCGGCAACAGGCCAGGTCACGGTGTCGACAATCTGCATGCCGGCAGAATGCACAGGACCCGCTTCCCCACCAGCTTTAAGTCCGGCGCGCATGGCAGCAATCAATCGATCACCAATATGCCCCGTGGCATCCAGAAATCCGTCAACAATAAGTTGTGGAATCTGTTCATTGGCCAACAGATTACCTCCAGAGGCCACATCCGTTGCTTGGGCATCGCCCCAGATGCCCAAGGAATTCTCACCAGAATGAATGGCTGTGAGGCCGTTAGTGTCAATGGCTAAAACTTGACGATACGCCAAAAATTTTGCAACGCCTTTAATGTTCTCTATCGCCTGTTCAGCACTTAAGCCTTTTTGCATCAGGTCTAGGCCGAGCGGACCCAGGCTAGGGTCGGTGACGTTCTGTGTGGCGACTGCACCGACGCCTGCTCGAGCAAATGAACACCTTGCAGCGACAGCTGGAGAGGATGAAGCGATAGCCAATCCGAACATGCCCGTTTCGGCACAACGCGCCACCAGTGAAAAGGTCATTGTCTTAATCCGGTATAACGGCAGTGGCGTCGATTTCGACTAGCCATTCAGGCCGGGCCAGCGCTTGCACAACTAATCCGGTGGAAACAGGGAATACGTCTTTAATGTACTCACCCATGGTTCGATAAACTGATTCGCGATGGCGAACATCTGTGATGTACACGACCACTTTAACCAGATGGCTTAAATCTCCTCCGGCCTCTTCAATAAGTTGTTTGATATTTTGCATAACCTTGTGCGTTTGTTCTACTGGGTCGTGGCTATCTATATTCTTTGCATCATCCAGATTTTGCGGGCATTGGCCACGCAAATAGATGGTTTTGCCACCTTCGGTGAGAACGGCCTGGCAAAGGTCGTTGTCCAGGTTTTGCTCAGGGTAGGTATCTGATGTGTTGAATTTTCGGATGCGTGTGTGCGTCACGAGCGTTAAGTTCCTAATCAAAATATGCAGCTAAAATAGCACGTCTGCCAGTGGTGCTAGCGTTGCGTTGAATCTGGCCGAATTTACTACTATAAATAATCGATAAATCCGTCACTTAGCGGCGCATCCTGCAAGGTGTCCAAGGCCAAGTTATGGCAAAATCTCGCCACTTTTTTGGATAAGTTATTAGTTAAGGTCGCCTTATGTTGTTAAAAACACCATACCTGCTTTTTCTTGGGGACGCTGCAGACCCTTTGGCAGCTAAAGTGGCACAAGGCGTCAAAGACTGGCGCCCCGATTACTGCGTTGGTCAATTTAGCCAAAATGGCTGCAATGCTGATATGCACATCGATGAACTCAGTATTGCTCAGGCCGTTGAACGCGGTGCGAAAACTTTAGTGGTAGGTGTTGCCAATCGTGGTGGTGTAATAAGCGAATCCTGGATATCGGTATTTGAAGATGCGTTGAATGCCGGATTAGATATTGCTTCTGGTTTACACAATTTATTGATCGATGAGCCGCGTTTGAAAGCGTTGTCAGAACAAACGGGCCGAGCACTGATTGATGTACGTGTGCCACAGCACCAATACCCGATTGCCAATGGCGTTAAGCGAACTGGCAAGCGTTGTCTTGCGGTCGGCACTGATTGTTCAGTTGGTAAAATGTATACCGCATTGGCACTGGAAAAGTCGCTGAAAAAGCAGGGCACATCGGCAACATTTCGTGCAACCGGACAGACAGGTATTTTGATTACTGGCAACGGCGTTCCACTGGATGCCGTCGTCGCCGATTTCATGGCAGGGTCCATCGAATGGTTAACGCCAGACAACAAAGCTGATCATTGGGATTTAATTGAAGGGCAGGGTAGTCTATTTCATGCAAGCTATTCTGGCGTGACGTTAGCGTTGATTCACGGTGGTGCGCCAGATGCACTTATATTATGTCATGAGCCAACAAGAGAACACATGCGCGGTCTGCCGGATTATGCTTTGCCATCGCTTGAGCAATTACGTGATACAGCGTTGAATCTTGCCCACGTCGTTAATCCGGATTGTAAAGTCATTGGTATCTCAGTTAATACAGCCGCCTTGTCCGACGACGATGCTAAGGTCTTGCTAAACGATATTGAAGCAAAAATGGGTTTGCCCACTGTAGACCCCTTCCGAGACAGTGCCGATCGACTTGCGCAAGCACTGGTATGAAACTCAGCGTAAGTAACGATTCGTTTTCGCTTGCGCAGGTCTTTACGATCTCGCGTGGCTCGCGCACAGAAGCCAAAGTGATCACAGTTCGTTTAGATAACGACGGTTACTCCGGCTATGGAGAATGCGTACCCTACGCTCGTTATGGGGAAAGTATTGAATCGGTCAACGAACAAATCGAATCCGTACGGGGTGCCATTGTTGATGGCATGACCCGGCAGGATTTGCAGCATGCGTTGCCAGCGGGTACTGCCAGAAACGCTCTAGACTGCGCACTGTGGGATTTACAGGCAAAAATGGCCAATACCACCGTTTGGCAACTTGCCGGACTCAGTGAGCCTGCTTCTGTCACCAGTTGTTATACCTTGTCTTTGGCTGCGCCGGATAACATGCGCGCTGCTGCCGAAAAGCACAGCAACATGCCCGTTCTTAAAATCAAGCTCGGCGGGGAAGGCGATCTGGAACGATTACAGGCTGTTCGTGAAGGTGCGCCTCACAGTCGATTGGTCGTTGATGCAAATGAAGGGTGGGGTATTGATGATTATTTGCGATTAGCACCAGTCATGGTTGATCTTGGTGTGGCTTTGGTGGAGCAGCCATTGCCCGCAGGTGATGACGATGCGTTAAAAGGCATTGAGCGTAGTTTGCCGATTTGTGCCGATGAATCCTGCCATGATGTCAAATCACTGGAACACCTGCACGGCAAATACGATTTTATCAATATCAAGCTCGACAAGACCGGTGGATTGACTGAAGCCTTGTTGCTTAAATCTGCGGCGGAAGCGGCCGGATTCAAGATCATGGTTGGTTGTATGGTTAGCACGTCTTTGGCTATGGCGCCCGCGGTATTGGTTGCGCAGGGGGCTGAATTGGTTGATCTGGATGGACCTTTACTGTTGGCTGAAGATCGAGTACCACCGATTGAATTCAATGGTGCCACGATGTTCCCGGCACCCAGGAAACTCTGGGGTTGAAAGGTCACTTTTGCATAGACAAATAAAAAGCCGATCAACTCGGGTTGATCGGCCTTTTTGAACTAGCTGCCGTCCAATTGAATAGAGACTATTTGTCTCGATTCACGATTTTCTCATCGACCTTCTTTCCTACTTTATCGACCTTATCCGACACATTGTTCTTGATTTTATTCAGCATGCCATCGTCGTTCTGCACTTCATTTCGAACACGTTCGCGAATGCCGCTGGTTTTCTCACGCATTTTTTCGGCCGTTTCCGATTGGCGAGCATCACTGATTTTTTCGCCTATTGCGCTGGACGCATCAGCTGACTTCTTCTTCAGGTTCTCAACCACATTGCCAACTTTGTCATCAGCCTCACCTTCGCCTAATCCAGTAAAACTGGCGAACAAACCTTTGTCACTCGAGACCGTTTCATCGTGCATATGGGCGTCGACCCACTGTTTCTCATTGATGCCATTGAGCAATAGCCAGACAAACAGGGCAAGTAGAAACAGCGTAATTAACCAGATCATTAGAGGACCTCCGAAATAAAGAATTAGACAACGTCAAAGTGTACCTACTGGACAAGTGCGAGTACAAGCTTTCACTTGTGCATCGTGGTTGCCATGCAGTTACCTGCTCAAATTATTAGCGGGATTGTTCCACAAGCCTGCAACGTTCGTCGCGCTTAGATTGTCAACAATTGCATAAAGCTGGCCATGAAGTGGTACTTCTGACCAATAGATCGCGAGTTTTTGTCCGCTATGAACAGGTAATACTGAGCATAATTGACCCGCAAAGGCTGTGCACGGTACGTTGTCTAAAGTACAATCAACGAGTTACTGTGATTTATGCCAGCAAACTGCAATGATTTGCATACACACTCTTTCATAAGTTGTTATTCAGGAGTTCTCGACAGTGGATATAGGTGTTCCTAAAGAAAGTCACGATGGTGAACGTCGTGTGGCACTTACGCCGGAAACGGCTCAACATATTCAGAAGCTGGGGCACACACTGCGAGTTGAATCAGGTGCTGGCTTGGCCGCCAGTATTTCAGACCAGGCCTATAAAGAGGCAGGTGTTGAGGTTATCGATGATACCCGGTCGCTTTATGAGCAATCCGACCTAATTCTAAAAGTTCGTGCGCCCGGCACGCACCCAACACTGGGCGACGAAGTTGCGCTGATAAAGAAAGGTTCGGCCCTCGCCAGTTTTATTTGGCCAGCTCAAAACGAAGCCCTCATGAGCAAAATGGCCGAACAGAATTTGACCGTTTTAGCGCTTGATTCAGTGCCACGTATCTCGCGAGCACAAAAACTAGATGCGCTGAGTTCAATGGCGAATATAGCCGGATACCGTGCTGTAGTTGAGGCGGCAAATCATTTTGGACGCTTTTTCACGGGCCAGGTTACCGCTGCCGGTAAAGTCCCCCCTGCCAAAGTGATGGTCATTGGCGCAGGTGTCGCTGGCTTGGCAGCCATTGGGGCCGCCAAAGGAATGGGTGCGATTGTTCGAGCATTTGATACCCGACCTGAAGTTAAGGAACAGGTTGAAAGTATGGGGGCCGAATTTTTAGAACTCGATTTTGAAGAAGAAGACGACGCCGCGGGCGAGGGTGGCTATGCAAAGGTGATGAGTAAAGCGTTTATCGATGCGGAGATGGCGCTGTTTCGTGAACAAGCGAAAGATGTCGACATCATCATTACCACGGCACTTATTCCAGGTAAACCAGCACCAGAGCTGATTCTGACCGATATGGTTGAATCCATGAAGCCGGGTAGCGTGATTGTAGATTTAGCGGCTGAGCAGGGAGGAAACTGCAAGTTAACCCGAGCAAATGAAGTGATCAAACACGGTGACGTGACGTTAATAGGGTACACCGATCTGCCCAGTCGTTTGGCCGCTCAGTCGAGCCAACTGTATGGCACAAACTTGAGGCACCTGCTTAGCGACCTGACACCTGAAAAAGACGGTGTTATCGATGTCAATATGGATGACGAAGTCATACGCGGCGCAACGGTGATCAAAGACGGTGAAATCACCTGGCCACCACCAGCGCCTAAACTCTCTGCTGCACCCAAACCTGCATCGGCGAGTGCCGTAACGCCTGCTGACATGCAAAAAGCAGCCGAAGAGACTAAGCCATCCATGGTTAACAATCTGGTTATTGCCGTGGTAGGTGTTGTTGCGCTTTTAGCGATAGGACGAGTTGCACCGGCCGACTTCATGAGTCATTTCACCGTATTTGTATTGGCGTGTTTTATTGGGTATCAAGTCATTTGGAACGTAACCCCTTCATTGCATACGCCGCTAATGAGTGTCACAAACGCGATAAGTAGCGTAATTGTAGTAGGCGCGCTGTTGCAAGTGTCTTCCGCATCGGGTTTTGTCGCGTTTCTGGCCGCCATCGCTATTCTGATAGCCAGTGTCAATATCGCCGGCGGGTTTTTGGTAACTCAGCGCATGCTGAAGATGTTCAGGAAATAAGACAATGAATCAAGGTATGGTTACTGCGGCTTATATCATAGCTGCCATTTTATTTATCCTGAGCTTGTCTGGGCTGAGCAAGCAGGAAACCGCGCGACGCGGCAACGTATTTGGCATGGCGGGTATGGCGATTGCCATACTGGCTACTGTCTTCGGTACAGACGTCACCGATTATGGCTGGTTGATTGTCATGATGGTAATCGGTGGCAGCATCGGTGCCTTTTTGGCCAGTCGTGTGCAAATGACTCAAATGCCGGAGCTGGTTGCGATACTGCATAGCCTCGTGGGTATGGCAGCCGTTTTGGTTGGGTTTGCCAGTTATCTGGACCCGGACTCCCATCTTGAAGGTGCCGCAGGCACCATTCATAACGTTGAAGTCTATCTGGGTATTCTTATAGGTGCTTTAACGTTCACAGGTTCGGTTGTCGCTTTTGGCAAACTGAATGGGAAAATCGGTAGTAGCCCATTGATGCTGCCAAATCGGCACTTGTTAAATATTGGTATCGGTGTTGCCTGCTTGATTCTGTTGTTCATCTTCCTCGGTGCAGGCAAGGGTGCAGGCACATTCATCCTCGTAATCATGACTTTACTTGCATTCGCGTTTGGTGTTCACATGGTTATGGCCATTGGCGGCGCTGATATGCCGGTTGTTATTTCAATGCTCAACAGTTATTCAGGTTGGGCTGCAGCTGCAACCGGCTTTATGTTGTCCAACGATTTACTGATTGTTGTGGGTGCTTTGGTTGGTAGTAGCGGTGCAATATTAAGTTACATCATGTGCCGAGCAATGAACCGAAAGTTTTTCAGCGTCATCATGGGTGGGTTTGGAACAGCGCCAGCGGCGGCTGATGGCGATTCAGATGAAGTACAGGGTGAAGCTGTTGCGATAACCGCTGACGAAGTCGCGCAATTGTGCAAAGACGCAGAGTCCGTAGTGATTGTTCCTGGCTATGGTATGGCCGTAGCACATGCGCAACATCCGGTTTCAGAACTAACAACACAGTTGCGTAAGGCCGGTGTCGATGTGAAATTCGCCATTCACCCGGTAGCGGGGCGTATGCCAGGGCATATGAACGTATTGTTGGCAGAAGCCAATGTGCCTTACGACCTGGTCTTGGAGATGGATGAGATCAACGATGATCTTGGCGATGTCGATGTGGTTATCGTCATTGGCGCGAACGACATTGTTAACCCATCAGCACTGGACAACCCGAACAGTCCCATCGCCGGTATGCCGGTAATTGAAGTTTGGAATGCCAAACAAGTCATTGTTTCCAAGCGTGGCATGGCTACTGGTTATGCCGGTGTTGAAAATCCGTTGTTCTTTAAAGACAACACTCGCATGTTGTTTGGTGATGCCAAAGACAGCGTTAATGCGGTGCTGGGTGGTTTGTAACGGCTTAACCGTTGCTACCGAATATATGCATCTGATGTCGTATGACCAAAGTGATTTGATAAATTAGTACGTTTATTCTGCGGAATGACTCGGGCAATAGAGTCCAGTTATTCTGCAGAGGCTAACAAAGTCGCATTACCACCAGCAGCGGTAGTATCGATGCACACATGGCGCTCTGTGCTGAAGCGCAGGATATCATCGCTGTGCGTTATAAGCGGTAGTATACGTCCTTGCCTTTTTGCCATGGCTTTTCTAAGTTCTATTGCGCCTGAAGCTGTTCCTGCAAACGCAACTGCCTCTATATTGTTTAGCGTCGCTATTTGATTGGTATCAAATTCTGCGTGAATGAGCGCTAGTGTTTTGTCTGAACTCTCAAAGTCGAATTCGGTGCGTTCCAATTTTTCCGAACATATCAACAGCACAGCGCAACCGGCGGACAGGGCACTGCGTGTCAGTGCAAGGCCAGACTCTTTATTGTTGGCAATAACGATTACGCGCCCACAAGGGTGCTTGCTGAGTTGATTGCTCTCACCTGTGGGGCCGGGTAGTAACCATTGAGGTCGATCGTCGGGCGCTTGAAGTGGTAGTTCGAGTGAATCGAGTGCGTTTTGAATTTTTGTTTTTGTGACACTGGGTGCGGAGTGATTGTTATTTGCTTGTTCGTTGATACAAGATAAAACCGGTTGATAAAAGCGCGGCAGATAATGCGGTCCACCGGCTTTTGGCCCTGTTCCGGATAAGCCTTCACCGCCAAATGGCTGGGAACCCACAATGGCACCGATTTGATTTCTGTTCACGTAAATGTTGCCAGCATGGATTCGATCGACAATGTGTTGAACGCGATCATCAATGCGTGTGTGTAATCCGAAAGTCAGTCCATAACCGGACGCGTTTATATCGCTGATAACGTTATCCAGTTCGCTGGATTTATATGTAGCTACATGCAGTACCGGGCCAAAAATCTCTTCTTGCATTTGTTGAATGCCAGACACACGTACGATGGCCGGGGTGCAGTAGGTTGCGTGCTCAGATAAGGGCGTTGGCACAGGTAATTTTTTAAGCAACCGGCCATCTTTCTCGCAGTTAGCTATGTACTGAGTTATTTTCTCAAGCGCTGCGGTATCTATAACAGGGCCGATATCGGTGGATAGATTCCACGGGTCGCCAATGGTCATTGCATCCAGTGCGCCACAAAGCATAGTTAACAAGCGCTCTTCTGCTTCTTCTTGTATGTACAGGATGCGCAGTGCCGAGCAACGTTGCCCGGCGCTTTGAAATGCAGACATGATGACATCGCCTACTACTTGTTCAGTCAGTGCAGTGGTATCTGCAATCATTGCATTTAAACCACCGGTCTCGGCGATTAACATAGGATTGCATTTATCGCCGTTATCAGCCGTTCTCTGGGTCAGTGTTGTTTCTATGTGCTTGGCAACACCTGTTGACCCGGTGAAACAAACGCCGGCAATGCGCTCATCGCTGACTAAGCGATTGCCAATGGTTGCGCCATCGCCTGGTAGCAACTGCAACGCATTGGCTGGCATGCCAGCTTCATAAAATAACTCAATGGCCTTGGCGGCGATCAATGGTGTTTGCTGTGCAGGTTTTGCAATGACGGTGTTGCCAGCTGCCAGTGCAGCTGAGAGTTGCCCGGTAAAAATAGCCAGCGGAAAATTCCAGGGACTAATGCATATGATCAAGCCTCGCGCTGAAGCTGATTGCTTGGTTGCTTCGATGGCATAGTAACGCAGAAAGTCGACGGCCTCGCGCACCTCGGCTATACCATCGCTTAAATGTTTGCCAGCTTCTCGACAAGCCAGCGCACAAAACTGTGCTACGTTATCTTCATACAAGTCGGCTACTTTCAGTAGTATTGCGCTGCGTTTTGATGCAGGCAATTTAGTCCAGCTATTAAACGCGTTTAAACCGGACACTATTGCCTCGTCAACATCGCTACTGCTGGCCTCAATAACGGTTCCAACAATATCGCTTGAATTGGCAGGATTAAGCACGTTAATTTGCGCAGTCTCCAGTTGTTGTTTGGACGGCGAATTGGTTTCAAACAATGGTCTTGCAGTCCACGACATTTCGCGAAACGGTTCTCGATCGTCGAGCAACACTTGTATCGACGCGGGATCATTAATGCGGAACCCTTTTGAGTTTATGCGCTCAGGGCTAAATAGCTGCAACGGTTTTTTAATCGCAGGGTGCTCTGTGTCGGTGAACGATTTGGTTTCCTCGATAGGGCACCGAGCAACATCCATGGCCGACAATTCGGTATTAACAATCTGATTGACAAAAGAACTATTCGCCCCGTTTTCAAGTAAACGCCTGACCAGATAGGCGAGTAAATCAACATGCGCTCCAACCGGTGCGTAAATACGACAGCGTGTGTTGTGTTTATCCAAAACATGCTGGTGCAGGGCTTCACCCATACCATGCAGGCGCTGAAATTCGTAGCTGTTGGCGTCGGCGCCAGCAAGATACCTTATTGCGGTAACTGTGTGCGCGTTGTGGGTTGCGAACTGCGGGTAGATAATATCGCGGTTGTCCAGCAAGCGTTGTGCGCAAACCAGGTAGCTTAAATCGGTGTGGGCTTTTCGAGTGTAAACCGGAAAGTTTGCCAAACCCAGTTCCTGGGCCAGTTTTATTTCGGCATCCCAGTAGGCACCCTTAACTAAACGGACCATCATGCGCCGGTTCAGGGTATGGCATTGATCAAACAGCCAATCCAGTACCGGTAACGCACGGCGACTGTAAGCTTGCACGACAACACCAAACCCGTCCCAATCGGGTACAGCCTGGTTTTTCATTAACGATTCGATAATATCCAGCGAGAGATCGAGTCGATCGGCTTCCTCAGCATCGATATTCAAACCGATGTTGGCCTTGGCTGCCATATCGACAAGCGCTTGTGCTCGAGGGAGCAGTTCGCGCATAACAGCATCGCGTTGGGCATACTCGTAACGCGGGTGCAGGGCTGATAACTTGATGGAAATGCCAGGCTTGTCGGCAACTTGTTCACCTGCAACGGTCCCAATTTGCTCAATGGCTTTTGCATAAGCTTCGAAATAACGTTTCGCATCGTTATCTGTTCTTGCAGCTTCGCCAAGCATGTCGTAAGAATAAGTGTAGCCTGACGACTCGAGAGTACGCGCTTCTTTCAAAGCTTCTTCTATGGTTTGACCCAGTACAAACTGTTTACCCAGCATTTTCATCGCCTGACTAACGGCGGTTCGAACCACGGGCTCTCCAAGCCGTCGTATTAGCTGACGCAATGCCGCAACCGGATTAGGGTTGTCTTTATCTGCCGTAGAGTCATCGAGTATCTGGCCCGTTAACAGCAGTGCCCAGGTTGACGCATTAACCAGGCTAGAGCTGGACTGGCCCAGGTGTAAACCCCAGTTAGATGGTTCGATTTTATCGGCGATAAGCTGATCGATTGTGTCGGAGTCAGGTACCCGTAACAGTGCTTCTGCCAGACACATGAGCCCGACCCCTTCTTTTGTTGATAAGCCGTACTCGTTTAGAAAGCTCTCCATAATGCTTGGATTGTTTTCAGTACGAAGTGCCGTTACCACCTCTGCTGCGCTTTCGCTTAGCATGTACCGCTCACGTGGCGATAGGGTGGATTCTTCCAGTAGCTGTTTTACGATCTCAGGTTCGCTCTGTTTATAGCGTTGTCGGACGGCGAGACGAAGAGGGGAGTTATTCGACATAAAATTCAGGCGTGAAATTCAGGCGTGGCCAATAAGTATTCCGGCAGCAAATACCAGAGAGCCACCGAGCAATACCTGAAACATAGCGCGTCCCCAAGGTGTTTCCAGGTAGCGGTTCTGGATCCAGGTTATAAGCCATAATTCTACCACCACAATAGCGATTGCTATGGTGGTGGCTATTTTAAAATTGGGTATTAGATACGGCAATGCATGCCCTAGCCCACCCAGGGTAGTCATGATACCGCTGGCCAACCCGCGTTTGATCGGTGAGCCGCGGCCGGTTAGCACGCCATCATCGTGAGCAGCTTCTGTAAATCCCATTGAAATTCCGGCACCTACCGAGGCGGACAAGCCGATAAGGAAGGTATCCCAGGTTCGACCAGTGGCGAAGGCGGCTGCAAAAATGGGTGCTAATGTAGATATTGAGCCATCCATTAAACCAGCCAGTCCCGGTTGCACATAGGTTAGTAGAAACTGTTTGTGTTCTTTGTCTTTTTCTTGCGCGATAACCGGCTCGGGTGTAAGTTCTTCACCGAGTTTTATGGCAAGATTTTCATGGCTTGATTCAGCAAGGGCGAGGTCGCCCAGTAATTTTCGAGTACTGGCATCGGTGGCTTTTTGTGCCGCAGCTAAATAAAACCTTTCTGCTTGCCTCTCCATGGTTTGCGCCATTGTGCGGGTTTTTTCAAGTGACAATGGTCGAACCAGCCAATCGGGTTTGCGCTCGTAGTAACCACGCACATGCTCACGTCTTAACAACGGTATGTTCTCACCGAAGCGTTCTACATGAAGGTCAATTAGCAGGGTGCGGTGTTTGTTTTCTTCATCGGCCATGCCGTCGAACACGCTGGCGCTGGCAGGGTAGTTTTCTCGCAGTCCATCGGCATAGGCACGATAAATACGTGCATCATCCTCCTCAGATGATATTGCCAATGCAAGAATCTCTTGCTCTGTGAGTGAACTAAAGCTTCGTCTTGTGAACGTAAAGTATTTTGAGATCATGTGTTAACTTATGGATTTCGGATTTCATCAGCTGGCATCAAATGTATCCCCTCTGATAATACTGATATGCCAAGCTGGTTGCCAGTTGAGACGCGATTACGCGCAGCCACGTGTCTGGAGATGCTAAAGGCAATCGACTCACCAGTAGCTTTGATAATCAGTTTTAGCATAAGATCGTCACCCATTTCTATGGCCTCACTAACACACGTTTTTACCGGGTTTTCTCTTTCACCTTTCGATGGTCTGTCTGTTCTGTGCATAATAATGGCTGAGGGTTCAATTAGCACCGATACCGGACCATTTTCAAGGTCAGCGTTGTGGCCCACATCGAACTCAGTGCCCAATGCGCTAAGCCGCCCGTTCGCTGCACTGGATGTGTAAATGCCAGTATAAATATTTTTATGTCCAAGTAGTCTTGCAATTCGCGGGCTATCAGGCTTACGCACCACTTGGTTCACCTGCCCACTCTGCAATGTTGTTCCGTGATGGATAAGGCAAATTGAATCAGCTAACTGTTGCACTTCCCGCATATCGTGAGTCACCAGCATCATTGGTACGTCTAACTTAGTACGAATAAGTGCCAGCTCTCGATATAATTTTTCCCGGGTGAGTTGATCTACTGCAGAAAAGGGTTCGTCCAGTAGCAGTACATCAGGTTCTCGAGCCAGTGCCCTTGCCAGGGCGACACGCTGGCGCTGACCTCCGGAGAGTTGATCAGGTCTGTACTGATGCAAGCCTTCCATATTGGTCAATTGTAACCATTGCATGGCCTTGTTTGCTCGTTGGGCACGACTGATGTGGGACATAGCAGTCATGATATTGTTCAAAACGTTTAAGTGTGGAAACAAAGCATAGTGTTGAAACACCAGCCCTACGCGACGGTGTTGTGGCGGTGTGAATGTATTGTCTCTGGTGTTTTGCCAGTACCGGTTATTGCATCTTACGACGCCTTCAGTGGTGCGATGCAAGCCGGCAATAGCACGTAGAACGGTGGTCTTTCCACTGCCAGATGGGCCCGTCAATGCCAATAGCTCGCCCCCGCGACATTGCAATGACACATTCAATCGAAACGGCTCAGACTGATTTAGTTGAACCTCGAGTGATGGGTGTTTATCGTTCACGGGAATGCTGAATGCCGGCTATCCGCACGATCACAAGTGCAACTAATGAAAACAGAAGCAAGCCCAGTGTCATTGCACCAGCAGAGCCCATGTTAAACGATTGGACACTATCGTATATTGCGATTGATAATGTGCGAGTCTCACCGGCTATATTGCCGCCAACCATAAGCACCACACCGAATTCGCCCAAGGTATGCGCAAACGTAAGCGTTGCCGCGCAAAGCACACCAAGCCAGCATTGTGGAAGCTCTATGCGGTAAAAGGTACTCCAAGAAGATAAACCACTGACCCAGGCCGCTTCGCGGGTGTCTTGTGCTATGGCAGCAAATGCCAGTTGTGAGGGTTGCACAGCAAAAGGTAAATTGACGATAAGCGATGCCAACACCAGAGCCTCAAAGCTGAATACCAATGGACCATCAAACAACGTTGCTAACGTTTTGCCAATTTTATTATTGGGGCTGAGCACAACGAGCAGGTAATAACCTAGAACCGTTGGTGGCAATACTAACGGCAGATACACAAATGCTTCTAACCATACGCGACCCTTAAATTTGCCATAGGCAAGCACACGACCCATTACCAACCCTATTGGAATCAGCAAAACGGTTGTCCAGAGCGCCAATTTGAGTGATAGCCAAAAAGGTGACATTGCTATGGAGATGCCAGAAACCCGTGATTAACAAATACTGCCTGCGCTGCGTCTGAAATGAGGAAGTCGAACAGTTCCTGGGTTGCATCGCTTGATTGATCCAGTCGTACCATCGCATGCACGACAGGCTCGTGCAGGGTTGCCGGAATCTCTGACACCACAATATCTGGTAATTTATCTCTTGCGGTATTGCTCACTAGTGCCAACGGTACGATACCGCCTGCGCTTGCACCCGACAGAGCAAATTGCAGTGCTTGCGTTGCATTTTCTCCAATCACAAGCTTTAACGAGTCGCCACCATTGATCGAATTCAAAACGGCTTTCGCAGCACGCCCATAAGGTGCAAACGCTGGGTTGGCTATGGCTATACTTGTCACACTGTCAGGGAGGATGAAACTTGTATCGTTGGTCGAATTTGCTTGCAATAATAATTGCGCCAAATTCGACTCTGCTAGTGCAACCCAGGCAAGCCTGCCTCTTGTGTAAATAACAGGGGATTGATCTGTCGTTTTGTTTTCTACCAACCAGGCCGGGAACGACTCATCGGCAGAAAGTAGCAGCTCAAAAGGTGCTCCTTGTGTGATTTGTCGGGCAAGATTACCAGAAGAGCCGAAAGTGACCCGCGGCTTTTCAGGGTTCTCATACACGAACATCAGGTGCGGCCATACATGGCGTAAACTGGAGGCCACAGCCACCAGAGGCGCGTTGTTGTTATTTGCGTGGCTGGTAGCGAGCCACAGTAACAATAGTGCCATTAGCCCAGATTTCATGGCACGATATTAACATCCGATCAGCCCCAAAGAGAGATGTTGGTGAACAAGAGTCGTCATAGGCTTAACGTTTGCTTGTCTGTCTAAGAGAAAAAGGCACATGACCTATGAATGAGAAAAAGCAGGCCAATACTGGTTTAACCCGAATTATCAAGGCCGGTGGGTATTCCATGCAAGGGTTGCAAGCCGCCTTTCGGCACGAAGCTGCTTTTCGACAGGAATTGCTGTTAGCCCTGATTTTCATTCCGCTGGCTTTCTTTGTCGCAGCAGGTCCAGTGGAGCGTATCGTATTAATCGGTCTGACGTTATTAGTGTTGATCGTTGAGTTGCTCAATAGCGCCATTGAGGCTGTGGTCGATAGAGTAGGAATGGAGCATCACGAACTCGCCGGGCGTGCGAAGGATATGGGGTCTGCTGCGGTTTTGCTTAGCCTTTTCTTATGGGTGTATGCGTGGGTCGATATTTTCATCAATTAGCACTTTGCGCCTCTGCTGTGCTGGTGTAAATTGTCGTGTGTAAGTTAAAACATTAAGAAAGGGTTCGATTTATGGCTGGTGAATTCGGCACACAGTTTATGCCGCAGATGACAATAAGCACTTTCGACAATGGTTGGGGTGATATGCAGACCATCGACGCGGACAAAATCAGTCTGCACCCCGGTGCGCATGTGTTTCACTATGCCAGCACCTGTTTCGAGGGGCTTAAAGCCTTCTTGCACAAAGATGGTTCGGTTAAGATTTTTCGCATGGATAAAAACATTGAGCGCTTTCGCCAAAGTAGCGAACTGCTGTTCTTGCCGCCGCTTGATCTGACGCTAACTGAAAAAATGATCACCAGTATTGTTGGTCAATACAAAAGCGAAGTGCCTGCACCGCCGGCTTCAATGTATATCCGACCAACGCACATCGGCACAGAGGCTGCCATTGGCAAAGCGTCTGAACCCAGCGATACATCTTTGTTGTACATTTTGCTCTCACCGGTTGGCGATTATTTCTCTGGTGGTGAAGCATCGCTTCGCATCTTGCTCGATGATGTTGGGGTGCGTTGCGGGCCAGATCATGGCATGGTTAAAGGCGGGGGCAACTATGCCAGCGCGCTAAAACACTGCATGCGCGCGAAAAAAGAACACGGTGCGCACCAGGTCCTGTTTTGCCCTGATGGTGATATTCAGGAAACCGGAGCGGCAAATTTTATTCTGTTTGACGGAGACTCTGTTATCACCAAGCCTTTGGATGAGTCATTTTTACATGGCGTCACACGCGAATCCGTTTTAACGCTGGCTAAAAGTCGTGGCCTGAATGTGGAAGAGCGAGATTTCGGTGTTGAGGAGTTGTTGGAACGATGTTCAAAACCTGGAACCGAAGCTGGTCTTGCTGGAACAGCTGCTGTTTTAGCAGCAGTAACGACATTCATTTATAAAGGCAAGGAGTATCAGGTAGGCAGCGGAGCACCTGGTTCGCTAATTAGGGATATTCGCGCAGAATTAAATGCGATTCAATGGGGTGATGCTGAGGATAGCCATAATTGGCTGCAAACAGTTTAAATAGCTATGGGATTGCATTTTCAGGAAGCAATGAATGGGTATATATACCAAACGTATTACTTTATTGATAGCAGTAATCGCGTTACTGACCTCAGTGCCCGGTTGTTCCGTTAGTGAAAAAACGTGTTTGCAGAACAACTGGCAAACGCTGGGTTACCAGCATGGTGAAGATGGAAAATCAGCAGATGCGCTTAATCGTTACGTAAAGGATTGTGCGCAGCACGGTGTCACGCCCGATGCCAGCGCTTACAGTACTGGATACAGTGTGGGCATTACATTGTATTGCACAGCAGAAAATGGGGCGAAAGAAGGTGGTGATGGCAATTATTACAGCGGTACCTGTCCTGCAGGACTAGAGCAAGGTTTCCTGAAAAATTACGTGACCGGTTTACGGCTGGCTATGAATGAATTGGAATTAGAGTACCAGTGGGACAGCATAGAGCTCAACAGATTACAAACACACCGTGCTTTATTGGCGACAGCTGCAACGTCCTATGCTGTCGATGACGGTCGAATACGGCTTATCCTAAGCAGAATGTATCAAAATACTAACCGGCGCTTATTCATTAACAGTAGCATCCGAGAATGGTCAGGCAGGATATAAATCTGGCGAGACCTGTGTCTGTGACCAAACGTCGAGATTTGTGTATCAGTGTCCGGGCAACAGTAAATGGCTGCAACGCCAGACGGGAACTGAGTGGCGTTTTAAATAACAAAACTTACATCTGCAGCGAATTCTGGTGTCGCTGCCGGTCTCAACCGGCTACAATGCGCGCTTCTGTCGCTAGCACTTTTTTCAATTGTGAACCCTAATAAAGCACTTCTGCTATCCATTGTTGCCATGGCAATCGTCATTGTGGCCTCCAATATCCTGGTTCCAATCCAGATTAATTCCTGGCTTACCTGGGGAACCTTAACTTACCCATTCGCGTTTCTGATCACGGACTTGATGAATCGATATTTTGGTGTAAGTAAGGCGCGTTTACTGGTGTATGCGGGCTTTGCCGTTGGTGTTGTAGCTTCTTTGTATTTTGCAGACCCTCGTATTGCACTGGCGTCTGGTACTGCTTTCCTCATAGCTCAGTTGCTTGATGTTTCGGTGTTCGACAAGTTGCGCACAATGGATTGGTGGGTTGCACCGTTTACTTCATCTGTAATAAGCACCGTTTTTGATACGTTCTTATTCTATGCATTGGCTTTTGTTGGCACAGGTGTTGTCTGGCCGCAACTGGCTGTGGGTGATTTAGGCGTGAAATGGGTTGTGGCGCTCGTTGCCCTTATCCCATACGCGCTATTCACTGGTCGCACAAAGGCGACCATTTAAAGAATGTGCTTGAATTGTTACCAGCTAGGCTTCGTCGTAGGCTGCGAGTAAACCGCAGCTTTGCGCCTCACGAACACAAGAAGTTCGGTTCTTAACTGATAATAACTTGAACAATTGAGATGTGTGGTATTTAACGGTGGCTTCCGAGATACCAACAATCTGAGAAATCTGTTTGTTCGAATTACCTTCTGCCATCAGGCGCAACACTTGAAGTTGCTTTTCACCAGGGCGGGGGATACTGACGCCTTTGTGGCCAGTGACCATTGCATCGTTGCTGGATTCCGATTCGGCGGCACTTTCACTTAAGTAACGTTCCGGAAAAAATCGACCGCCGGAAAGCACTTGCTTCAAGCCGGCCATCATCTCAGCGCCAGGCAATGTTTTTTGAATAAAACCGGCGGCACCGTTTTTCACTGCTGCTCGAATGTATTTGTCTTCAGTCGCGCCGCTAACAATGACCACTGGAATGGTTACGCCCCGGTTTTGCAGCCCAGCGAGTAGGCCAATGCCATCGATGCCAGGCATAAACAGGTCGGTGAGTATCAGATCAAGCTCTTTACCACCATCGATTGTCGACAAAGCATGCTGGGTAGAGTAGCAAGCAGTAATGTTGACGCCAGGCTCAATTTCCATGAGCATTACCTTCATTGCGTCAGCCACCAACCGGTGGTCTTCAACTAGCAGAATATTCATACCGGCAGTATGGCAATTAGTTCCGTTTGACACTAGTGAACAGATCGAAATTTAGCCTAAAGGATAGTATTCCATTTGATATTTATGGGTGGAACTCCGCATAAAACCAATGAAAAATGGCAAAATGACGGTATTAGCCCTTTTGTAGCCTACTAATTCGTTGAGATTATGCAACCAGCCTTAGATGCCGTAAATATACTTAAAACCGGTAATAAGAGATTTATCAAGAATGAGCTTGACGTTGGTATTTTATCGAGGGACGCCAATAACTTAAATGTGGCAGCTCAAAAACCGCTTGCTGTTATCGTCGGATGCGCTGATTCACGAGTGCCTGTGGAGTTGGTATTCAATCAAGGTGTTGGATCGTTGTTTGTGATTCGGGTCGCCGGAAATGTAGTCGGACCCACTCAGCTGGGTAGCATTGAGTATGCC
>CALIMV010000097.1 GCA_938045275.1 uncultured Granulosicoccaceae bacterium | reverse complement strand
GGTCGTGTGTGTCTGTGTTAGTACCGCTTACTGTCACAGTTGCGGTGCTGGTTGCTGTACCGGTTGCTGTTAGAGTAGCCAAAGCCGCAACGTCAAACTGCCAATTGCCGCCTCCGAAGTTGGTAACGGTGCCGGTGTTTGCCGCGAGCGTTACCGATGTTGGAACCCCGGAGAGTGTCAATGATTGCAGTTGAGTTTCTGAACCATCAATATCGGCCGAATCACCAATACTAATGCCGAGGTTGACAGGATTATCGACATAGCCAGCAACATCAGACGCAGTTAACAACGGGTCATCAACTACCGGTTCCACATGAATAATGATGCTGTCAAGCTCACCTGTCGATGTGAGTAACATGTCCAGTTGCAGTGTTCCAGATTTGTGTTGGTCGTTCGAGATGGTCAGAAGCGGTATGTCGGCAAAGTCGACTTCCCAACCATTGTTGGTTGGTGAGCCGTGTGACAAGGTTCCGGTGGCAGGTACACCTTGAACGCTGAACGGTTCGCTACCTAGCCAGGAAACCTGTGCGGTCCCAAGATAGTCTGCAAACGTACCGGTGCCAGCATTTGATGATGCCGTAAATTCCAATGTGCGCGAACCATCGGCGTTGTTGACCAGCGTGAAGCGTGCAGTTTCAGGATAATCGTCTGTAAATGCACCTGGGGCTTTATTGCTTTGGAATAGCGCAACGCCACCATCGGTTGCCCCGAACATGGTGGTACCGATCGGAACGCCTTGCCATGCAACAAGATCGGGTGTTGTGGCTCTGGAAAAGGTAATTGACCCTGAACTCGTGTTGTTATTGAGATCGATAACCGCAAACCCGTAACCAACGTTTTCGTTTGTGTTACTACCACCAATGGTTTGCCAGGACATTTGCAAAATACCAATAGATGAGCTTGCAGGTATGGCGAAGCTCTGTAGGTTTACCGGTTTACCGTTCTCATCCACACCGTCAGGTGGGTTGGAATCGAATAAAGTTGTGTCACTCTCGACACCGACAAAACTCGCAATGGAACTTAAACCGGTACGCCTGTAGTTTTCACTGGTGTACATGGTTGTAAAGGTGCCAGCATGACTGGTGGCACGCTCTACGATCAGAGCCCCAGTTGCGTCAATGTAAATGGTTGGGTCATCCTCTACACCTGCAACCGTTGCTGTGGAATCTCCGACTCGGGTAGCGGTGCTGGTGGTAATAGATACTGGTGTTGCGCCTGGTGTATCTCGAAGATCGATCAGCGGGTAATCGACAAAAGACCATGTGGTAACGCGTGCATCGGTTTCACCTCGCTCGGATGCGATGACACCTGAAACGGTATTCGCCTCCATATCGGCAACGAGTCGACTGAAACCCTTATGTTCCTCATTGAAGTTAGAACCATCGGCCGCACTATTGCCCGTTAGAACTATATACCCGTGCTCTGAACCGTCGTTCGGCTCAAGTTCTGCAGGGATTGCGAAAGTTGATTGAGTATCGTTTGGTTTTTGAACATCACCGGAACCGTTGACAAAGTCCGCACTATCACCGTCAGCGGTCATGTATTCGATGTGATAAGCGATTTGCAATGGAATGGTCTCGGTAATGCGCAGTTGCCCTGAAACCAGTTCAATAAGTGGGTCTGAATCACCGGTCCAGTGACCAGTCACGTAACTGGTATCGGTCAAAACTGATTGACCAAGCGGTACATTTAACCAGGTGTATTGATCGATCGTTCCGGCAGACAGTTTAGGACTAACGCTGTAGGTCAAACGCCCACTGTAAGTCGCTTCGCGCAAATTGATATTTACGGATATCAATTCGTAGTCGTCGTTATGGTTGTCGGCTGCACCAGTACCGACGTTGCGCGTTGCATAGCCTGTGATGTTTATACCGGTTGTTCCAATTGGAATGGTTGACGCTACAGGCACACCGATCATGGTTTCCTGACGGTACAGCGCATCAACACCAATTATATCTTGCAGTGTGCCTCCGAATTCAAGACTGGGGTCAACCGTCAGGTTCAGTGGTGTTGGTATATCTTCCTGGCCGATAAGAAAGTTGTTGCCTGGTGTTAGAAAATCGCTGGTTAGAACAACATCAAGAGTAACAGTAGCTGTGTCTACACCTCCAGCACCATCATCAACGGAGTAAGTCAGTGTGTCGATACTGGCGAAACCAATATTGGGGGTGTAGTCGAGTAGCCCGTCGGTCGTTAACGTGGCTGTACCGTTGGACGGCGGTACCGTGATGGTATAAGTGTCGGTTGTAAGTGTAGTGTCATTTGCAGCCAGATCGTTGGCGAACACTGTGGTGTTCGACGGCACGGCTACATCGTCGTCCACAGCTATCGGGGCCGCAAAGGCTGGCAGAGTTATCAGCGTTGCTAGTAGCGCCAAAAGCAAACGGCATTCTTTAGCCAAAAGCCTGTGCGCAACTATAAATAGCTTGTTATTTGGCACTGGACAATTGACCTTTGCTCTGTTTCCGCTTTATCCCAATGTTTCGGGGCTGGATTAATTCGAGTTCAGTATTCCGACTGCATGTATTATGAGAACAAACCAATGAGTACAGGCATACATGCGTATGTGTTATCCACTAAAAACCTGACAACCCTGTACCTCCTGAAGAGTAGCGGCCAGCAGAGAGGTAAATGAATGGTACGTGAGTCTAGAATCTGGAAATAGATTTATGACATTGCGCTATCAAGCTGTGCGTTAGACTGGATTGCGCGACGTGTCGGAGAAAGCAGAAAATTGACATTGTCTTGGCTTTAATGTTGGAATACAGGCATTGGGCAATGTTGGCTCGTTCGGAAATGGTCTAAGAACCATACAAAAGCCAATCCGAATATAATTACAAGTAATAATCAACTGTAGAAGTTCAGGAGGAGAGTATGAAATATGTGTCGCGTAGAAATGCGCTAAAACTGATAGGTGGTTCAGTGGCTGCAGCCTCTTTTGGGATGCCGGCCTTTGCTGAAAATAAGAAAATTCGAGTCGGCGCTTTACGCTTCACATCGCATTCCGCAAGCTTTATTGCTGTAGAAAAAGGATTATTCGAGCAAGCCGGACTCGACGTCGAATTAGTTTTTTTTCAGGCAGCACAACCCATGGCTGTCGCTATCGCTTCTGGTGATATCGACTATGCGGTAACTGCAGTCTCTGGTGGTCTAATTTCGTTGGCACAAAAGGGCGCTATTAAAGTCATCGGTGGTGCGTTGTCAGAAGAGGAGGGTATCGATGGC
>CALIMV010000096.1 GCA_938045275.1 uncultured Granulosicoccaceae bacterium | reverse complement strand
GAAGCCGCTATTCGATCGAGGGCTTACGCCTATGAGACATTGAATTGGGACAAGGTGTTCAGTTGCATATCTGAAGAAAACATTGCATCAATCCGTCTGGCGGAGAAGCTTGGTGCAACACTAGATCGCGTAGTAGAACATGAAAAACGCGGAACTATTTTAGTGTTTAAACATGTTTCTGGATGATGAAATAAATACGCTAATTCACTTTACGATTTCGACGTGAATAACAACGTCGATAGTGAATTTGTCAGTTGGGGCGAAATCGTCAATGGACAGTTCGGCTGGCCACTCGCTTTGATTTGCCTTGGTGTTAGCCTACACGCTTTAGACACACTCATAATCGCTACCATGTTGCCGGCGATTGTCGCGGAAATTGGCGGAGAAAACCTTGTTTCTTTGACCGTCTCGCTGTACGAACTCGGATCAGTAATAGCCAGTGCCGCGTGCGGACTAATCACCCTTCGTTACGGGCTTAGGGTTCCCATGGTCATGGCTACCTTGCTCTTTGCTACCGGATGCACGCTAAGTGCTATTGCACCAGAGATGTGGGTTGTCCTGATAGGACGTTTACTGCAAGGTCTCGGCGGTGGGGCATTGCTAGCGTTTTCGTTCGTGGCGACAGCTGTATTGTTCCCGAGGAAGCTGCTGGCTCGAGCAATGGGTGCAGTTTCAGTATTCTGGGGGGCTTCGGCTTTTACAGGCCCTCTTCTGGGTGGGGTTTTCGTAGAATTTGCAACATGGCGCATCGGCTTCATATTCTTCGCGATGATGGCTGTTTTTCTGTCCCTTGGCATTCTGGCCAAAGTCAGAGATACAACTGAATCTACAACCAACTCCGGGCAAACACGTTTTCCTGTTTGGCGTCTCTTGTGGCTGTCAGCCGGAATCATCGCAATCGGCTACGCGGGCGTCCACATTTCAATAATAATCACGCCAGTGTTTGTTGTAGCCGGAATTGTTTGCCTTGCGATGTTTCTTAGACTGGACACTTGCAAAGATAACAATCGCCTTTTACCTCATAAGCCGATAAGTTTGCACCATCCGATAGGTGCCGCATGCATTATGATTTTATGTTTTTCTTCGGCGTCGGTTACCTTGTCGATCTATGGCGCGTTCATTATGATTGCGTTACATGATGTATCCGTTCTAACGGCCGGTTATGTCATTGCTACGCAAGCAGTGGGTTGGTCTGTAACAGGAGCACTCTCATCAGGACTGCCAGAACGTCATGACCCCAAGATGATTGGTATTGGAATGCTAATAGCTTCATTGGGTATTTTTGGTTTCGTTTATAGCGTGCCTTACGGGCCGATTTGGCTTACTGCCGTCTTTGGTTTGGTCGAAGGCGTCGGTTTTGGCCTGGCTTGGACCTTTATTTCAAGACGAATTTGTGCTTTAGTCCCGCCAGATGAGATAGAAAGAGCTACTAGCGCAATTCCGACAGCGCAAGCAATTGGGTATGCAGTAGGCGCTTCATATATTGGCATTGTTGCGAATGCATTTGGTTTCGCAGCCCATGTTGATGATATTAATATAAGGTTTACAGCGACGGCCATATTCCTTTCATGCACACCCTTAGCGTTACTCGGGTTGGTCGCAACGTACAAATTTGTAGTTACTAATTATCCAAGAAATACACGAACTGTATTAACACGTTAACTATGATCCAAACCACGGTACCAACGCTTTAGTGTGTGCAAATTAGAATGTGCGAATGCTTTCAGCGATTCTGGCCGTCAACTAATGCGATTGCAGGGCTGTCTACCCCTTTAGCGTACTCTCGCTGGGCATGCTTGGTACTGGCTGGCTGATGTGCTAGATCAAACATACCTGACTAGAACTACGATGTTCTGCCAACCGTCGTCACAATCTTTTCTGCCAGCGCAGAAACTCTGCGTGGCTGAGTGCGAGCAGGAGGAAACATTAGTTGCAAGGGGTTCGGTGGGGGCAAGAATTTTTCTAATAGCGACACCAGCTTTCCATCACGTATATCATCTCGAACGTCAAGCACAGACTTTAGTACAACCCCCTCTCCGGCCAGTGCCCATGATCGAATCAATGAGCCGTCGTCCACGATGCGATTGCCACTTACATGAATACGCTCTCGTTCGGAACCGCTGCCAAATTCCCAGACGTTATCCAGAGTCATACCAAAACGCATAACAAAACAATTGTGCTTTACAAGGTCTTTTGGTTTCCTGGGCACGCCGTGCTTCTCAAGATAATCTGGTGACGCACATACCAAGCGTTGAAAATCTCCCAGACTACGAACACGAAGCGACGTGTCGCTAATTTTGCCAAAGCGAATTGCCAAATCGAATCCCTGATCAACCATGTCAATATAACCGTCGGAGAGTGACAGTTCGATAGACACCGCTGGGTTTTCTTGAGTGAAAGCAGTAATGACTTTGGACACGATGCTGCGCCCAATATCAATTGGAGCACTTATGCGGACGGGCCCCGACAGCGTCTCAGCACCGAAGCGGATAAGCGCATCAAGATCAGAGACTTCTCTAAGGACATTTTTTGCACCATGAACTAAAACACGCCCTTCTTCCGTCAGGCTGATGGAGCGCGTGGTTCTGTTGAAAAGAACCACGCCGTAATGTGCTTCCAGTGCGGCCAAGCGTTCGGACACCCGGGTGCTGGACATACCCGTCTCGCGTGCAGCGCCGATCAAACTACCCTTCTCGGCAATGGTTAAAAAGAGTTGGAGGTTCTCGACCAGCATTGTCCGATTATAAAGGATTATATTTCCATGAAAAAGCTCTTTATCCTGTATATGCGAATTAAGTACTCTAAGCTGAACCAATCCACAGAGAGCGTATTTCATGTCCAAACTAACCATCATCGCTAACATCAAAGCGAACCCGGATAAAACTGATCTGATTAAAACGGAATTGATGAAGCTTATTGACACAACGCGTTCGGAAGACGGTTGTATCAATTACGACCTGCATCAAGACAATGACAATCCTGCGCATTTCGTTTTATACGAAAACTGGGAATCTCGAGAACTTTGGCAAACGCATATGAATGCACCGCACCTGGCAGCCTATATGAAGGCTACCGACGGTTGCGTTGCTGAATTTACGCTCAACGAGATGACACAAATTGGCTGATCAGGAGAAGATGAATGAAAGCAGTAGCTATCAAACACTATCTACCTGTTGATGATCCTGATGCATTGCTGGATGTGGATTTGCCCAAACCAGCACCAACGGGTCATGACTTGCTGGTGGCTGTCAAGGCGATAGCAGTGAATCCAGTCGACACCAAAGTTCGTGCGGGTCGCGGTACGAAAGGTAAAGTGGAGGAACCACCGCGTGTTATTGGCTGGGATGCAAGCGGCATTGTTGAAAGCGTTGGGGAAAATGTGTCCCTGTTCAAACCGGGTGATGAAGTTTGGTATGCCGGTGACATTACTCGAGATGGCTGTAATGCCGAGTTTCAGCTAGTGGATGAACGCATTGTCGGGCACAAACCTCGATCAATTGGCCACGCACAAGCTGCAGCACTACCGTTAACGACTATAACCGCCTATGAAGCCTTCTTTGAACGCCTGGGTATTGATCGCGATGGTAAACACAAGGGTCAGTCAATTCTAATCATTGGAGCGGGAGGAGGTGTTGGTTCAATCGGTATTCAGCTTGCAAAACTGGCTGGACTTCAGGTAATCGCCACCGCTTCCCGAGCCGAAACGGAAAAGTGGGTAAAAGAGCTCGGGGCCGATCATGTCATTAACCACAAAGGAGAAATGGTTGCACAAGTTCGCGCTCTTGGACTGCAACATGTGGATTATATCGCCATCTTTAATGACATGCGTCACTGGGATACAGCCGTTGAACTCATTCGACCACAAGGTGGTATTGTGACGATAGATGATACCCATTTACCGATGCCGATGGAGGGCATGAAAATGAAAGCGGCCAGCCTTCATTGGGAATTTATGTTCGCTCGAGCAATGCATCAAACCACAGACATGATCGAACAACACAAACTTTTAAGCTGGGTTGCCAGTGAAATTGATGCACAGAGAATCCGGACAACTGTTACCGATGTACTTTCACCCATTAACGCTCAGAACCTGCGGGAAGCACACAGGCAAATCGAATCGGGTATGGCAAAAGGAAAAATAGTTATCGAGGGTTTTTGAAATGCAACGTAATTATAGTTGGAGGAACCTATGCAATTGAAAGCAGTGACGGGAACTACCCCAGAGCAACGCCTCAAGGAACTTGGACTCGAAATGCCACCAGTTCCGGAAGCCGTCGCGGACTACGTCACACACTCGCAGATCGGATCGATTATTTATACCTCGGGCATGTTGCCCTGGATAGCGGGTGACCTGAAGTTCAAAGGCAAGATGGGCGCTGAATTAACGGTAGAACAAGGCTACCAGGCTTTTCAACTTTCTGCATTAAACGGTTTGGCGCTTCTGCGTTCCATAGTTGGCGATCTGAGTCGGATAAAACGTATTCACCGACTTGAAGGAACGGGCGGCGCAACACCAGATTTTTATGATATGCCAATTGCCCTCAACGGAGCATCCCATCTGATCAACACGGTCTTTGGAGAGAAAGGGGCACATTCGCGCATGATCTATTCCAATCCGTCCATGCCATTGAACTGCGCAACACTTCTGGTGTTCTGGGCTGAGATAGAGCAATGAGCACATCCCTCGATCTAACACAGGAATTCACTGTCAACGCTAATAATGGTGAGGTCGGGAACGCCCTGGTATCCGAAACAGACCGAGCCAGAATTCGGCGCATCTACTGTTCTGAGGATTCAATTCAATTTGCTTCCACCAATAGTCGGCTATGAACGTTTCCTGCAAATAGCGATTGGCGCTATCCATCTTCTTGATGCACTTTAATTGAAGCATCGGGATCGGTCGATCCTGGGATGTATCAAATGCGTGTTCGATTCAGCCCAGGGCCAAGTTGGCGAAGATGATCTGTATTGCTGTATTTCAAACCAAACAGCGTATATTCACGCTGTACATAAACTAACGATGTTAAGGGTAGCGTGATGTGGGCAGCAATACGGGGGTCGTGGTCTTTGTTTGTAGGCATGATCTTGCTCATGATAAGCAATGGCTTGCTAACTACTTTACTGACTTTACGTGGAAACGGGCTTGGGTTTAGTGATTCCGTTATCGGTCTTGTTCAATCCGGATACCCTGTTGGGTCTCTCCTGGGTTGTTTAATTGCGCCACGCTTGATCATGCGCGTGGGACACATTCGTAGTTTCGCAGCGCTTGCCTCCATGGCGAGTGCGGCTTCGCTGATGCATCTGGTCACCGCCGATCCGTGGAGTTGGGGTGCTATGCGCCTGGTAACAGGGTTTTGTTTTTCTGGGTTGTACATTGTGGCTGAAAGCTGGTTAAACGGCAGTGCAAATAACGAAAACCGTGGCAGCTTACTGTCGATTTATTTTGTGATTCAAACGGGCGGGGTTGCGCTCGGTCAACTGCTTCTTAACCTTTCGAGTCCGGAAGGGATTTTACTCTTCCTGTTGGTATCCATTCTAATTTCTTTCTCACTTGTTCCTATGTTGATATCTGAAGGTGCCATCCCGCCATACGAGTTACCAGGAAGAATTACGTTTATAGCACTTTTCCGATTATCTCCAATGGGATTGACAGGTAGCTTTCTCAACGGTATCTCTCAAACTGTACTCTACGTAGCATTGGCACTCTACGGTAGCGCCGTAGGATTGAGTAAAGGTTCTATCGCTGGACTGATTGGTTGCATGACGTTAGGTGGCATGTTGTTTCAATTTCCCCTTGGCAAGTTATCAGATTTAATGGACAGGCGATTGCTCATAGCTGGAGTTCCGGGTTTATCGATTCCCATTTGTATTGTGCTCGCACTATTGGCAAATCCTGCCGAGAATTTGTATTTGTTGTACCTGCTGGTGGCCTTGCTTGGTGGTTTAACATTGCCAGTGTATTCCATCTGTATGGCTCATATGAATGACCATTTGAAGCAATCCGAAGTGGTTGCAGCTAGTGGTACGCTGGTTTTAATCCTGGCAGCAGGCATGATACTTGGGCCAACATTGGGTGGTCTCGCTATTGAGCAATTAGGTCCTGAGGGTATTTTCTATCTGCTCTCATTGATTGCTGGCACGACAGTGATGACTGCTTTGTTCAGGTTGTGGAGTAGTCCTGCTGCTACTGAAAATCGAGCCAATGCAGTTGCGGTGTCCGCAAATCTTACACCGGAGGCAACTACTCTGCACCCCAAAGCTTCTGAAGAAGATGACACACGCTAATCCGACTTTATTGAAACGGGTTGATAATCTTTGCAGAACTAAATAGCTTGTTCCAGCGTGTACGCTTAAGCCTATTGAAACGTAAGTACTCTGCAATTCAACAAATTGGTAGCCACTAAGTTTCTACTAAGTTTTGGTCCCTAAACTGGTTTTACTGCTTAACAGCAGCCTCTTAATTAACCGGATAAACAGGAATCAAACTATGAACGTAAATAAAAAAAGAGTCACCATAGCGGCTATGGGTATTGCAGCAATTACATTGCTTAGCGCGCTTTCTCACGCAGGGTCACGTCAATACACCGATACTTCAGCCCTGAATACCGGCCTGGATGAAGCCACCACAATTGCGCTGACATCGGTAGGCGGTGCTTTAATCGAGGCCGAGCTGGAGTTCGATGACGACCGCGCAATTTGGGAGATTGAAATTGTTGATGAAGCTAACCAGGTAGTCAGTGTCGAAATAGATGGCATGACAGGCGAAATTGTAAGCACCGAACACTCCGATGATGACGCCCCTGGTTTGAGCAACACAATTTCAATGGAACAAGCGATTGAATTGGTAAGGGGTGCGGAAAACGGCGTGATAATAGAAGTGGAGCTGGAAGAAGAGAATGACACGGTCATCTGGGAAATTGAAGTGCTGGATGAGCAAAATAAGGAATCGGAGTTCCGAGTTGACGGTATAACCGGGGAATTGCTGCAGTAGTCAAAAAAGCAGATTGCTATGTGATTTGCATTGTGGCGCAGGGGCTCGTTTGAGCCTCTGCGTTAAACAACCAGGGATTTCCCTGTTATATCAGGTACAAATTTATCAGGTACAAATTACTTTAGTCCAAGTGCATTTATTGCTGAAGGTTTTTTTGCAATTAGCTTTGCCCATCGATTCAATGCTGGGCGCTGTTCTTGCCATCCTAAGTTATAGCGTTGTAAATAACTTTGCTCTGATGCAATCCACGGGAAGGCGGCAATATCTGCCACGGTGAATTGCTCTCCGGCCAGATACCTTGTTTGCGATAACTGTTTTTCCATCACGTCGATACAGCGCCATACCAATGCTTCAAAGTGTTTTATAGCGTCTGCGTTTGTAGGCTGGGTTGCATGAAAACGACCGAACTGACCGGCTAATGGCCCAAGTTGACCTACTTGCCATAAAGTCCACGACATGGCTTTCGCCTTGTCTTGTTCGTTGGTACCGGTAAGCATTGGAAACAGGTTTGCCAGGTACAACAGTATTGCTCCTGATTCGAACAAGGTAACTGGCGTTTTTGAATTGTGTACTAGGGCTGGAATTTTGCCGTCAGGTGATAGTGTTCGAAATGAGTCAGTGTGCTGCTCACCTTTGCTAATGTCGATCGGATGGTAGTGATAATTCGCGCCGACTTCTTCTAGCGCAATCATGATTTTCTGGCCGTTGGGAGTATTCCAGCCGTAGTATTCAAACTCTGCAGAATTCATAGTGAGGTAATTGATCTGGTCAACACAGAAAGTGTTGACCAGATTGGATATAACAGAACTGACTTATAACACGGGTCTTAATTAATGGTTACCCAGCGCAGGATAAAAAAGTTATCCGTTCTCTGGGTCAATGTCACGTTATTTTTGGATGCCCAGATCAGCGGCTGAACATACATGGGTATGTATGCCACTTCTTCTTGCATCACCGCCGTGCTTTCATCAATCATTGCCTGACGCTTGGCATCGTCGAGCTCAGTTTGAATCATCGGCAGCAGTTCATCAATTCGTGCATTGGAGTAATCGCCGAAGTTCCAGCTACCCAGCTTCTTTTCCTCATTAGGTGTAGCTACGAGAAAACGAATGGGGTGTTCTGCATCGAATGTGCCTGGCGACCAGCCCAGAAGGTACATGTCGAATTTGTCTTCACGTAGCTCTGGCCAATAGTTTCGTACCGGCATAGCGGTCAGTTTTGCATTCAGACCAACTTTGGCAAACATTGAAGCGGCAGCTTTACAGATGGATTCGTCGTTGATGTAGCGGTCGTTCGGGCATTGCAGGCCAAAACTGAAACCATCGGCGTAACCTGCATCGGCGAGTAACTGCTTGGCGGCATCCGGGTCGTAGGCCAATCGTTCAGCGTTGGCGCTGGAAAAACCTTTCATGGCATCGGATACAAGTTGCGCAGCTGGCTGTGCATTGCCGCGCATGACTTTCTTGATCAGCGCATCAACGTCTATTGCCTGATAGGCTGCTTGACGAACACGTACATCCTGGAACGGGTTTTTATCACCTGTTTCGTCTGAGAACTTCAACGCTTCGGCCTGATGTGCGAAGCCGAACATCAGAACTCGCGCTTCAACACCTTCGTGCACGGTAAACCCATCACGTTCTTTCATGCGTGGTACATCTTGTAATGGTATGGGTGAAATAAAATCAATCTCTCCCGAGAGTAGCGCCGCCATACCGGTTGCACTTTCGCCAATTGGCGTGAATACCGCTTCGGTGATATTACTTTCCATTTCATCCCACCAGCCATCAAAAGGCGTCAACGTGGTTTTTACTCCCGGGTCGCGAGAGGTGACTGTGAACGCGCCTGTACCGTTGGTGTTTCGGGTTGCATGGTTTTCAGCTTCTTTTGAAGGTCTCTCTGCTTCGTTGCTGGTTGTCCAGTCGCGATCCATGATCATAAAGTTGGCGATTGAATCCGGAAACAGCGGGTTTGGCGCATTGGTCAAAAAGTCGATAGTTAAGTCATCAACCACATTCACACTCTTGACCGGTGCGAACCATGATCGTACATCTGACTCTTCGGAAGAAGCACGTTCGTATGAGAACAATACGTCATCGGCGGTAAGTGCTGCACCGTCGTGAAAGGTAACGCCTTCGCGTAGTTTGAAACGCCAGCCATCGCTGCCAAGCTGTTCCCAGCTTGTTGCCAAAGCCGGTTCAATTTTCATTTCCTTGTTGCGACGCACCAGGCCCTCATACACATTATTTAAAAATCCTAAAACAGGTGCAGAGTTAGTAGCGTGTGGATCCATGGTTTGTGGATCGGTTGTGCCAGCCCAGCGAAAGGTTTCTGCATGCGCATTAGTTGCAATAACAGTCGTTGCAAAAACAGTCGCAAAAATCGATAGTGCTGTGGCTGCGCCCAGGACAGGTGTTGTGCGGGGTGTGAGTGCCATTGATGTCTCCGTAGAAAATCGAAAGGTATTCGATCAGTGTATTTATTTTACCTGCCAGAAGGTAAAAGTTCGAGCCATGTTTACACCAGTAATACACTTTATGGAATTTGAGGTGGTATTTGTTGTCGCATAATTGCTTTAAAGTAAACAGAGACCAGTAATAAGGGCCTACCCATCATGACTGACGACTCGAACAACAACGACCAGAGTAATTCGCCCGGCAAAAAATTGTTGGAGCAAGCGTATTTGCTGGAAACGCCTGTCGATAATATCAAGTACTACGACAAGCTTGCAGATTCTTACGATAAGGACTTTGCTCAAGGGCTTGGCTATGTGCTGCCAGATGCAGTAGCACGTACGTTTTTCTCTCGGGTCAAAACGGTTGATACACCAATTGTGGATATTGGCTGTGGGACAGGATTGCTGGGCAAAGCGCTCGATTCAACCGATCTGATCATTGATGGCATTGATATTTCCGACGCAATGCTGGCTCATAGCCGTGAAACAGGTATTTATCGAGATTTATTGAATATTGATTTAACAGGTAATATGGCTAAATACCGAAATAAGTATGGAGCTGTGTTGTCCAGCGGTACATTTACTCATGGACACTTGGGGCCGGATGCTTTGGTAAAGCTTCTCGATATCGCAAAACAGCATGGGCTGTTCGTTATTGCCATCAATCAAGCGCATTTTGAATCGAAAGGGTTTGATAGGGTTGTGCAAAAAATGATTGACGATCGACACATTGTTGAGTTTGTCAGCAATCAGGTTGGTATTTATCAGCACGACGGTCATGCGCATTCGGCAGACAAGGGTTTGATTGTGAGTTTTCGAAAATGCTAGCTTGGGCTGGCATTTTTCGCACTTGTTTGCAGCTGCGTTTTCAAGTAATTCCAGTTCTTTAGTCGCGCCAGTTCGGAATCGGTTTTTGCAGAATCTGCAGCGAATCGGCCGAAGCGCCATCGATATTTTTAATCAGTAAATCAGCTAATTCTTTACCGGTCGAGTAAAGATCTTCAGCAACTGTATCCAGCTGTGGATAGAGCAGCGGTAATATTTCTGTTGTTTGTTTGCAAACCAGTTCGTAGTTCACACCCATTTTCTGACCTGCTTCTTGCAATCCGCCCATCATGGCAAGCGCGGTAAGCTCATTGTTGCAGATGATACCGTCTACGCCGTCCATCGAGGCGCCCAGTTGTCGGCCAAACGCGCGTGTGTCTTCGGTGTCGGCAAGCAGGTTAGAGTTTCTGGCAACATCGCCAATAATGCCGGCTTTGGCCACAGATCGATTAAAGCCATTCACGGTATTGGCGAAGTTGGTTGTGTCGTTGTCCACGGCGGCAAGCAGCAAATGCTGTCGTCCTTTGGTTATCAGTCTGTTTACTGCAAGCTCAATAAATTTCTCTGCGTCAAAATCGAGATAGGCATGTTGCGAATAAAATTCGGTGCGGCCATGAGAGACAAATGGCATGTTGGCATCCATCAATAACTGCACGCGTCGGTCTCTTGCGCTGGTGTGCGTCAGAATCACGCCGTCGGCAGAGCGATTGTTTAGTATGTACTGTACGGCTTCAACCGGGTCTGAATGTTCATACTCTGGAATGACATTTAAATGGTATTGACCACCCTGGATTTGCGCTCCAATGCCCTTTATCAGCATACGAGTAAAATCGAGGTTTTTAACATCGGTTGAAAGCACCAAGGCCAGGACGTTGGTTCGACCAGTGCGTAACCGCACACCAGCTCTATTGGGTACATAGCCAATCTGTTTAGCGGCTTGCGCAACTTTGTCTCGGGTGGATTGTTTCAAGTTGCTGCCATCACGCAGCGACAAGGAAACGGTCGATTGGCTTAAGCCAGTCAGCTTGGCAATGGTTTTAAGCGTGGGTGGATTGGTGTTTTGATCTGACATAGTCCGATGTTTTATTAACGGTGAAAACTTGACTCGTGGCCATACATCGCTTTCTTTGGTTACTATGACCTTATCAGAATTTGCAACGTTGCAAAAATAAGTTGATAATTTGTCGTGAAACCACCGTTAAAATATCTATCTTGTTGTTTTATAAAGAAATAATTATTTATTGCCTTTTTCCCTGATTTATAGCATCGTAGCAATTGCTGAATTGTACACACGCTTCAATAAAGCATAATAAAACTGAATTCGCCGCTGCTCCATCGCGCATCGGCAACTTTTCCGTATGGAGGAAATAAATGAAGTATAGAAAAATGAACCGTTTGGTTCTGGGCAGTGCTGTTGCTGCAGCCATGCTTGCAGGCTCTGCTAATGCGGGCGACATTAGGTTTTGGACCACTGAAGAACAACCTGAGCGTTTGGCGAAACAGCAAGAAATGGCTGCTGAGTTTGAAGCAGCTACTGGCGACAAAGTTGAAGTTATTCCGGTAACGGAAAATGACTACGATGCCCGTGCTACAGCGGCATTTGCTGCCGGTGATCTGCCCGACGTTATTTATCACCCACTCCAGTATGCATTGCCCTGGGCAGAAGCTGGCATCCTTGATACCGAAGCGGCTACCGAAATTGTCGAGGAGCTAGGGGCTGATACGTTTAAAGCCGGTCCGCTTGCTTTGGCGGCATACGATGGCGGTGTGACGTCTGTACCGGTTGATGGCTGGACTCAAATGGTGGTTTACCGTGCAGACTTGTTCGAAGAGAAAGGCCTTGAGCCTCCAAACTCGTATGCCAATGTACAGGCTGCAATCGAGGCACTGCACAGCCCACCAGACATGTACGGCTTTGTGGCGCCAACCAAGGTTGATGAGAATTTTATGAGTCAGGTGCTGGAACATGTATTCCTGGCAAATGGAGTTTCACCTGTTGGTGCTGATGGCTTTAAAGAATTAGAAGTCGGACCCACAACTGAAATACTCGAATTTTATAAATCCATTGTCGAAGCATCGCCTCCTGGTGAGTTGTACTGGAAGCAGTCTCGCGAACTTTACTTTGCAGGTCAGGCGGCAATGATCATCTGGTCTCCATTCATCCTTGATGAGCTGGCTGGTCTTAGAGACGAGGCACCACCAACCATTACTGACGATCCAACCAGCAATGAATTGGCTAGTAAAACAGGCATAGTAACTAACTTTGCTGGCCCGTCAAATGAGGCTGGTGCGGCTTGGGGCGATGTGCGTTACTTCGGTATAACTGCCGATGCTGACACAGACACAGCGCAGGCATTTATTAAATACGCGATGGACGAAGGCTACATGCAAACCCTGTCAATTGCACCAGAAGGAAAGTTCCCGGTTCGCACTGGTACGGCTGATGAGGCTGACAAATTCACCAAAGCCTGGTCGAAGTTACCAGTAGGTGTTGACCGAAAAGCGCCTTTGGCAGATCTGTACGCTGCTGAAATGATTGCTGAAATTGTTGGTGGTCTTGATGTTGCTCAGCGTTGGGGTGTCACTGAAGGACAATTGGCACTGGCATCAAAAATGATCAACGCTCAGCCCATTAACCGTATTGTTCGACAGTTCACCGATGGTGAAATTGATGCAGCAGCAGCGGTGGAAGCGCTGAATACCGAACTTGCTGCTGTTAAGTAAGTTTAGTTTCTGTCGTTTGTTATGAAGTCGGATGGCGGGCATGTCCCGCCATCTCAATGGCCCTCTTTATTAGTGTCGGCCTACCTCTGATTTTTTTCGCTGTCAATGACATCAGAAATGTCCACCACATTGTCTCAAAACCCGCAGCCTGAACCGGACCATAGCGTCAAGCAACCGAGCTTGCCGCCAAAAGGGCGTGGTGCGCTGGCAAAGCGTGAAGCAAGGCTAGCCTGGGGGTTGTTGCTGCCAACAATCGCCATGGTAAGTCTGGTAATCATTTTGCCGTTGCTTGCCATATTCTGGATAAGTGTCAAGCCAGTTGGGCTTGCAGACCTGCGTCCGGTTGCGCCGGTTGTAAAAGAGAGTTTGCGAAAAAAAGGAGATGATTATCGAATTGAATACCGGGTTCGAAATTCATCACAGAGTAAATCTATTGAGAACGTCAGCTTCTCTGACACCATACCGGCATTAGTCACGCTGTCTGAGGTGCCATCACCTTGTTCAGTTTCTGGCGATAAGCTTTCCTGCGACTTTGGCACCATGGAAGCAGGGTTCAGTGAACGTCTGCGAATACCCGTTGTTATTAACACCGATGAAGATACCGCAGAGTCTGTTGTAGAGGGTTCGCTACCTTTAGTGGTTGGTAGGGGGGATAGCGTTCTTACCAATTCAGAATTCACTGCAGACAACTTTAAACGTATTTTTGATAGTAAAGAATTTGCTTCAGTGCTTTGGGCTACCGTGTTCTATACGGTTGTCGGCACTATTGGCGCGTTGGTCGTCGGACTTTTCGCAGCTCTGTTACTGAACCGCAGTTTTAAAGGCCAGGGTATTCTGCGTGGCTTGTACTTATTTCCTTACGTGTCGCCGATTATTGCTGTTGCGTTCACGTGGGTAACGCTGTTCGATCCGTTCTCGGGTTCATTTAATGCCTTGCTATTGCAGATGGGTGTGTCATCAGAGCCCATTAATTTTTTCGGACAAAAGCCACAAGCACTGATTATGGTTACAGTGTTTGAAATCTGGCGTTATTTTCCTTTGTCTTTTTTGTTTATATTGGCACGAATGCAATCGATTGACACCGACATGTATGAGGCTGCAGATATGGACGGCGCAAGCCCATTCCAAAAATTCTGGTATTTATCAGTACCGCAATTGCTGGGTATATTAAGCGTCTTATTTTTGTTGCGTTTTATTTGGACATTCAACAAATTCGACGACATTTTCTTATTAACTGGCGGTAACGCCGGTACGCGTACGCTAACGGTAAATGTTTATGAGCAGGCTTTCGCCATATCCAATATTGGTGCAGGCGCTGCGGTTGCGGTGGTTATATTTGCTGTACTGCTCACTTTCAGTGTGCTGTTTTTGAAGTACGTTTCTCGGGAAGAAGGGCTGTGAAAATGTTGCGTCACGGTATTGTTACCAGCATCATCATTGGTGTGCTATGGGCGATGGTTGTTGCTACCACTGTGGCTGTGGTGTTTTCCTTTACCACTGGCGACAGCGCGCGGCCAGCATTAGTTGGGTGTTTGGTTTTCGGATTGATTGCAGGGTTAGTGACGCTCTTTGTCTCCGGACGGTTATTGGTTTTTTCGATTTTATTGGTGCTGGCTTTTGTCAGCATGTATCTCGGGTTGTCACCGGTGCAATTAGCGCAGAATGCATCACATGGTCAGATAATAGCTACCGGCTTGCTATTGGGTTTGGCAATGGCTTTTCCGCTTGAATACATGTTGCGCCAGGTCACGCCAGTTGCCTTAACTCGACACATTTTTGAAGAATCGGTTATTCGGTTTCTGTTGGGTTTTGGGTATGTGTTTTTTACAGCAATTGTGTTAGTGCCGTTTTATGTGATGGTCATGACCAGCTTGAAGTCTCAGCAAGTCTTATTAAAAAATCCGCTGGATTTCTCAATCGATTTTTCCCGTGGTACTGCTGTGTTTAATAGCTATATTGAGCTGTTCTCTCAGTTTAATTTTGGTCAGTATTTATGGAATAGCTTTTACATTTCTGTGTTAACGGTATTCATTACCCTGTTGTTTTCGGTGCCTGGGGCCTACGCTGTTGCGCGTTTAAATTTTCGTGGACGAGCCGCGTTTTCCAGAAGTATTTTGCTGATATACATGGTGCCTTTGATTGTATTGGCTCTGCCAATCTATATTGTTTTTTCAATTACGGGGCTGCGCAACACAATTCCTGGGCTCATTTTAATTTATCCGGTTACAACAATACCGGTGGCATTGTATATGTTGCAGGGTTACTTCAGAGGGTTGCCTGAGGAGGTAGAGGAGGCTGGCTTGATGGATGGTTTAACTCGACTAAAAGTCATTTGGCAAATAACACTACCATTAGCTTTGCCGGCAATAGTGTCAGTATCGCTGTACATTTTCATGATTGCATGGAATGAATTTTTACTGGCCTTTATGTTGCTTGACGACCCCAGTAAATTCACTTTAACGCGTGGTGTATCCATGCTAAACACATCAGAGATTCCACGACAACATTTAATGGCAGGTTCGGTGATCGCAACCATACCGATCATGGCGTTATTCTTAGGATTGGAACGGTTCATGACTCGCGGTCTAACCGCAGGTTCAGTAAAAGGCTAGTAGCACGATGACAACAACTCAAAACTTGGACGATAGTGCCAAGGCAATTCTAGCCAGTAACGATAAGGGAAAATACACAGTCCCAACTCATGGCTTATATCCGTATCAATGGAATTGGGATAGTGCATTTGCAGCATATGGATTTGCACAATACGATGTGGGCAGGGCCTGGCTTGAACTGGAAACACTGTTCTCTGGCCAATGGGATGATGGCATGGTGCCACATATTCTATTTCACACCATAGACGCCGGTTATTTCCCAGGGCCCGATGTTTGGGGTGGTGTGGGTCCAATTCCATCATCCGGTATCAGCCAACCGCCAATTGCAGCCACCATGGCGCGATTTGTATACGAGAAAAATCCGGCCATTGGGGCAGATCGTCTTGCACCCTTGTTTGAAAAGTTCGTTGCCTGGCATCAATGGTTTATTGATTGGCGCTTGGATAATGGTGCTGTTTGCATTACACACCCCTGGGAGGCTGGTAGAGACAATGCGCCCGATTGGGACGGTGCAATGGAAGTGTTGGACCCCGTTGGCGTTGGTGAATATACAAGGCGAGACACATCTCACGTTGATGATGATATGCGTCCGACCAAGCACGACTACGATCGTTACTTATGGCTTGTTCAGCAAGGTAGCCGATTGAAATGGGACCAGTCAGCGCTATTAGAGCAAAACCCTTTTCGTGTTGCTGACCCCACCATGACGTTTACCTTGCTGCGTGCCTCGCGCGATTTATTGGCTCTGGGAAAATTGTTAGGTAAAGATGTCAAAAGCGTTGAGAAGCATATAGCGATTTTAGAAGCTGGGGTGCAAACGCTTTGGAACGAGAAGCTGGGTTCTTTCGATTCTCGTGATGTGCGGTCGGGTAGATGGGCAAACTCTATCTCAAATGCGTCCTTTCTGTGTTGGTATGGCGGTATAGATAAGCCTGAGATGCTCGAACGCCTGGAACAGATTATGAGTAAGGTGCAGTACGGCGTGCCTTCTTTTAATCCACAAGATGCCAAGTTTGATTCCAAGCGGTACTGGCGAGGACCAGTCTGGGCCATTATGAATATGTTAATCGCTGTCGGCATGGAAGAAATGGGTGTTGCACAAGGTCAGCAAATTCGTGAATCAACTCAGCGACTAATAACTGAGAATGGATTTGCTGAGTACTTTGACCCTATTGATGGTAGCCCGGCTGGCGGCGATTCGTTTACCTGGACGGCAGCAGTCTGGCTTGGATGGGTTTCACCGAGTATTAGAAATTAGTTATGGGCTCAATAACGTTAAATGCGGTTGAAAAATGGTTTGGTGATGTGCAAGTCATCAAGGGTGTCGATCTTGAGATAACCGATGGTGAATTTATCGTGTTTGTTGGTCCATCAGGTTGTGGTAAGTCGACGCTACTGCGCATGATTGGTGGATTAGAGGATATTTCAAGAGGCACTTTGGATATCGATGGGCACGATGTCAGTGATCAGCCACCGTCGCAACGCGGCTTGTCTATGGTGTTTCAGTCGTATGCTTTGTATCCGCATATGTCAGTAAGAGACAACATGGGTTTTTCTTTAAAAACAGCGGGTGCGACACAAGCTGAAATAGATGAAAAAGTGAATGCCGTAGCGCAAACGCTAAAGTTATCCGATTATTTGCATCGTCGGCCTAAAGAGCTCTCTGGTGGACAGCGACAACGTGTTGCCATTGGTCGTTCCATTGTTCGTGAACCGACAGCGTTTCTGTTTGATGAGCCTTTGTCTAATCTCGATGCAGCGTTACGGGTTGAAATGCGTCATGAAATATCAAAGCTGCATCAATCCCTTGCTGCCACCATGATCTATGTTACGCACGATCAGGTTGAAGCCATGACTTTGGCTGATCGCATTGTGGTTCTGGACGCCGGCGAAATCATACAAGTGGGCACGCCCAAAGAGTTGTACAACCAGCCGGCCAATGTGTTTGTTGCTCAATTTATTGGTAGTCCTAAAATGAATATTATTCCCTGCAGTGTAAGCGGTACGCAATACTTATTGCCGGGTGGGCGCAATGGGCCTTATGATTATTCAGAACAAGCAGTATCAAAGCTGGGTATTCGTGCAGAGCACACTTCTGTTGTCCCGTCAGGGCAAGGTCAGTGTGATGGAAGCGTTGAGGTGGTTGAGTATCTTGGCGCAGATACGTTTATCTTGTTCGATTGTGGCGAGCTAGGACAAATATCGGTGCGTGTAGCAGGAGAGTCCGAGCTTAATCCAGGCGATGTTATGGGCTTGGCGTTTGACAAGGCACACACTCATTTCTTTACAGAAAGCGATGTAGCGATTCGCTGAAGCTAGCCAACACTAGGGTTTAATTATTCGTGACAACCTTTGATTCTGGTTGACACTACCGGGTTGTATTTCATTTTTGCCTCACCGATAACGGCCTCGCCGTGACCGGGCAACACATGATTAAACTTGTACTCCATAATAGAACGGATGTCCCCTGCTCTGGGTTTGGCAAACTTCACCCACCCCGGGCCAACATTGTGGGGCGCCCAAAACCCGAATCCTCTCATCATTATTCTCATTGGAAAATTAACGAACTTATCTGGTTTAGGCGTGTTTTGTAGTGAATCAGCCGTCACTAGAACACCATCATGTTCCTCTATAAGTATGGCCGCTTCGGGTGGGTTGCTGCTGGAGAATATTTTTAATTTGCAGTTCTTGATGGGCAGGTGGCTGGCCTGTGAAACCCAAACATCTGGCTTCATATAACCATCGTCTACACTGGCAGGCGCGTCCATAGATCGGGAATAGGTTTGACCCTGAATGGCAAATACCTTGGCATTAAAGTGTCTTTGATAGAACAAGTCGTCGCGACCATGAAAGCCTCCAACGCGTATCACGTTTGTAATAGGTCCAAGTTTTTGCAGCGCTTCAAGCCCTTGCTCAGATAGCCGCATCGAGTTGATTAAATTGAGTTCACCGTTAACGGGATTTTTATACACTGTCATGGAGCGTGAAATTTTTGCCGGCATTCGCATTGGCATTTTCACCTGGCCTTGAACAAACCAGATATTGTCAAACAGAGCTTGCAACTCCCCGTGAGGTAAAAGCGGTGCTAGGTCTGGTTGGTTTGACGCCGCTGCCATAACATGTTCCTTTGATAGCTTGTGTGGATCTTCGCATTAACTCATGGTTTGATCAACATTCGTTAGTGTGTCCAGAGTTGCTCTCAATGCGTTACATTGACTAACAACTATGGGTTATAACCCAGGTTCTAAGCTACTTAGGTAAATTGATGCTTGCCAAATTTTGCGTTCCACCGTAATGTGCAGATCAAATTTTGACTTGGAATTAACATGCACCTGGCTCGTTTTCCACGCGTTCATCTTGCCCACCTGCCTACCCCTCTTGAACCACTGCCAAGGCTATCCAAAGAGTTGGGGGGCCCTGAAATTTGGATAAAAAGGGATGACTGTACCGGGTTGTCTACCGGAGGCAACAAGACGCGCAAACTTGAATTTCTAATGGCAGAAGCTCAAGAGTTAGGCGCACAGTGTGTAATGACTCAGGGAGCAACCCAGTCAAATCATGCCAGGCAAACGGCGGCCTTTGCGGCAAAGTTGGGCATGGAATGTCATCTGCTGCTCGAAGATCGAACCGGTTACACAGACCCAGCCTATACCAGCAATGGAAATGTACTGCTGGACGTACTGCACGGTGCAAGTTTTGAGATGCGTGGCCCCGATTTGGATATGCATGCAGAGATGGAAGCAGTTGCTGACCAACGTCGAGCAACAGGACAAAACGTGTACACCATTCCAGGTGGGGGTTCAAATGCAACCGGGGCGCTTGGCTATGTAAATTGTGCGTTTGAACTGTTATCGCAGGCAAATGATCGCTCTCTGCGGCTTGATCATATAGTGCATGCCACCGGCAGTGCCGGCACACAAGCGGGGTTGGTCGTCGGTTTAAAAGCGATGAATGCGAATGTGCCGCTGTTAGGCATTGGTGTTCGTGCACCGCAACCCAAGCAGGAAGAAAATGTATTCAAGCTCGCACTGGCAACCGCGGAAAAATTGGGCTGCGCTGGTGTGGTAGAGCGTACAGATGTTGTGGCCAATACCGACTATGTTGGTGAAGGCTATGGTTTGCCCGGTGAAGACACGCTAGAAGCGATTCGTCTTTTTGCGCAGCTGGAGAGTGTGTTGCTTGACCCTGTGTATTCCGGGAAAGGGGCAGCTGGGTTGATAGATCTAATAAGAAAAGGGCATTTTAAGAAAGACGAGCGTGTCGTATTCGTTCACACCGGCGGCTCGGCGGCATTGTTTGGGTACACGCAGTTTTTTAGCAACGGTGCTGCATCGAAAGGCAAGGCTGCCTAGTGGACTAACTAGTGGACTAACTAGTGGACTAAAACTGTCCAATTCGGTGGATACACGTTCAAACGCCTGTAAACAACCACCCAGTATTGATTTACGCCCGATTCCGAAAGGTAGTACTATAGTTATCAATAACTTGGGGTTTTTCGGCCCTGTCTGCAGATGTAATACTTTGCAATTCGACTTGCCGTGAAGCGGTGGGTTGCTTTTCGGAACCCTCACAATGCACTACACTTCGCATTAAGTGTGGGCGCGCGTAAGAATTGCCGTCAACTTTGCTTAGCAACCCGGTCTAGGGTTCTGATTAATCCTGTTTAGGGGAAGGTATGAAAATCAAATTCAACAGTGCGCTGAATAACGCACCAAAACTGTTTGGTACGGTGGTGATATCGGCGTTTTTGGTCGCTTGCGGTGGTGGCAGCGGTGATGATACTGACAGCGGTACAACTGATGGTCTCGACGGAACCGTGGATGCTGGTGACGATGGCTTTTCCGACCTGGGCCTTGGTGATGATGGTGGTACCGATAGCGAAGGCGATGGTGGATTCATTGACCCGCTTGTACAAGATACCGACGGTGACGGTATAGCGGACGAAGATGAAGACAAAGTGTGTAAAGGCCAGGGCGGCAGTGACCCCGGGTCAACCAATGAAGCCTGGAATGACAACTGCTGGTTACAGCAATTCATCAATGCAGGTGCAGACAGACACCCGTTTTTCTTCTCAACTTACACAAAGGGTGTTCAGCGTGTGTTGTATTGTCGCGGACACGGCGGCGTAGCTGATTCTGCTGATGCCTTTTCTGACGGTGATTTTGGACCTAACACTGATACGGCGGTACGTGATTTCCAGGAAGCCGAAGGGCTGGTTGTTGACGGTATTGTTGGTCCTGCCACTTGGGGAAGAATGCAAGAGCTAGTAGAAACTGCCGATGCTTCCACACTGGTTCTGGCTGATTCGGATACCGAATACGATGCTTACGGTGTTATGCCAGCAGCAATAGACTCAGCAATAAACTGCGAGCAGCAAACCAACTTTTTTGGTCTGTTAAACACAGATACTTCTGTGGCAGACAAGTACGCGGGTTGGGAATTGTCAAAGACTGCGGGTACCAATGACAAAGGCTCGTTCTCTATTGCTGCGCCACAGTAAGGCCAGACTGCAATAGTACAAGTCGAAAAAACTCACATGTTTGGCTTATACTGCTGAACATGCGATTAATTAAAACGGTACTACCGATCGCGGCCCTTGCGGCCGCGATTTTTATCCTCTACACACAATTCTTCTCAGGCTCAAAAACTGACGAAAACCCCGTTGCCGATAGCGAATCCGTAGCGCCGGTGCAGGACAATCCAGAGCCCGATGCACCCAATGCTGAAAACACGGCTGTCAGTCCAGCAGGTATCGGCCCCTCTGTATCGGTTGCACCACCTAGTGCTAACGAGTCCTCAAACGAGCTTGATTCTGCAAGCAGCGAGCAAAGCCAACAGCAAAACTATCCGGACTTGGCCGGCTATGAAGTTGGCGTTAATGACATCAGTGAAGATGCGTTTCTGGAACTGGTCGATAGGCTGCGCAACGACTCTGTATTAATGGCCGATGTGCTTAACGAGCTGCGTGCTGAAACCGACCCGGCGCGTCTGAAGCGCTTGAGAATATTGCTCGGTGCAACTGGAAGTGCAGATGTACTGCCTGTGGCAGAAGAGCTAGTTTATTCATCCAGCATTGAAAGTCGCGAAACCGGCCTTGATTTATTAAGTCGGGTTGCACCACAAAACCCGGCGGCTTACGACATTGCTAATTCCATATTAGGCAGTGAAGCCGACCCAGACGTGCTGGTATCAACGATGAACGTGTTGGCTCGACCACAAAACGCCGGACCGGAAGCAAAAGCCACCGCAATATCACAGATAATGCCATTGGCTAACCACGAATCTGCGGCTGTTCGACGACACAGTGTGAGCCTGCTTGTGCGTTTAACAAACGATGAAACCTTGTCCCCGGTTTTATACAGTGCTTTGTCAGATTCAGATGCTTCGGTAAGAAAAGCGGCAACCTACGCCTACGCGAGTTATCCGTTCCAGACCAGCGAATCCGTAGAACGTTTAATGGAAATGATCGAAGACCCTTCTGAAGAGCGAGGGATTCGTCAGGGCGCCATACTGGCCATTAATAATATGTCACCGGATGAGAATACAACCGAGCGAATCAATGCGGCGAAGAGACAAATGCGTGATGCTCTGCAGACCCAATAGGCTGCAATTACTCTTGGCCAAAGCACATAAAAAAGTACCTTAAAATGAGCAGACTGGTTTTTAACACTCAAACTCCTGACAAAGTTCAAGCTCAGGCGCAACAGTTGATCGATGAACATCAGTTCAACAGCATTGAGTGGAATCTTACCCAGAACGGACAAACTCTCAGCAGCGGTGCAACCGCAGTTAATTCAAACACGCTTGGCGCAACAGCACCACTCTACCGAATCTATTCGATGACAAAGCCGATCGTCTCGTTTGTTGCAATGCAACTGATCGACGAAGGCAAACTGAAACTCAACGACCTGGTCAGTCACTTTATTCCGGCTATGGCCGATGTGAAGGTGCTCGGCTCCGGTGGCTCCGTTGAAGCACTGCAAAACCAGATCACCATTGAACACTTGCTGACGCACACGGCCGGGTTTTCATACGACTTTTTACCTGATTGTCCGGTGGCTGAGCGTTATCGTGAAGTGCAACTCAGTGGTAATGCGACACGTTCCCTGGCAGAAGTCATTGGCATGCTAACCACCTTGCCATTGGTCAGTCAACCGGGAACACAATGGCGGTACAGTGTAGCGACCGATGTACTTGCTCATGTGTTGGAAAACGCCAGCGGGCAGGCGTTGCCTGAATTGCTGCACACGCGAATATTTGAACCCCTGAATATGCAAGACACCGCGTTTCACGTTCCCGACGATAAGCTCGATCGACTACTACCTATGTACGGTTCACGCGAGCTTGGGCAAGTGATGGTCGATTCCGAAGTACCTAACACGTTGGACTTAATAGATGTTGAACCATCATACCCGGCACATAAACAAAAGGATTTCTATCGTGGCGGGCATGGGCTATTTTCAACACTTGCTGATTACGAAAAATTTATGCATGTTTTGCAAACAGGTACCTCGCCTGATGGGCAACAGATGTTATCGGACAACACATTTAATTTAATGTGGAGCAACAGAGTTGACAACGCGTTACAGCCATTGGTGTTGGGATTTAACGAATTGGGAGGTTATGGTTGGAATTTGATGGGCCGTACCATGCTTAATCCTGAACAAAGTGAAATTCGTACAGCAGTTGGTGAAGGTGGTTGGGCTGGTGCAGCTTCTACTTACTTTTGGATAGATCGAAAAAATGCTGTGTCGGGAATAGTGATGGCTCAATACTTAGGTTCAACTCCGCACTTGGGCGCACTTATTCAGCATGCTGCGTATGGAATGTTCAACGAACCGGCTTAGTTCGCATCAAACTCAGGTTATATAAAAAGCAAAAGAAGTTAAAAGCAAAAGAAGTTGCCTGATTTCTATTTCAAATTTTAACCCCCGAGATCGCTTTGGCAATCTCGGGGTCGATCGGTTTCTGTATGTAATCGGTTTAAGTATGCGACCAGTTAGCGTATACGAGTGATCGTTATTTCGGCTACCTTACCGCGCCAGTCGTATGTTTGCGCAGGTACATCGGCGATACCGTGAATACCGTTTGCTACATGTACAAAGCCTTCTGCATTACTGTCGTCTGCAGAGCGACCTTCACCACCGCAGAACGGTCCTGGAATGTTAGCGCAAAGCTCATCATTAGGCTCGCTGCCGGCATCGTAAGCATGGGCGTAGTAGGTACGCGACCCACGAAATGGTAGATAAACAGAATCGAGTGCGACAAACGAATCGTTAGTCGGCAGTAACATAGCGGCCATACTAAACAGGGCGTTTCGTCGCGTCGTGGTGATAGTAAAAGTGGTGCTTGCACCAGCCTCCAGCAGGCCTTCTGTGCTGGCAACATCAGCAACGGAACTGCTTTCTCCCAGCAGTGCTGCAAGTGCGGATATATCTCCACTTTCCGCCACGTCAGCTAGTGGTGCTATAGCAGGCTGCCCGAGCTCAAACAAGGCAATACCTGAGTTATGTGTAGCGGCAGCTATTGGGGTGAATTGGACTGCTTTTGTAGCATTGGTAACAGTCACGCTGTACTGACGTGCACCTTTGCCTGTTGCATCAGCTGCTGTGCTGGTAACCAGCGCAAATGCCGCTGCTATGAGCACTGTCTTGGTAGTACGAGTAATGGATTTCATTCGGTAGTCTCCGTAGTCTCTGTGGCCGAGTAATTCGACTGGTAGAAAAGTACCCAAAGCGCGACCCATAAAGATCACAAATTTATAACGATTCGATACTATTTTGGGTATGTTTGATGGGTGCCCGGGAAAGGGCGCGCTACATGATTGCTATGTGGAAATAGTCATATGTGTGACGCATGGCAATTCAAGGTAATGGGCGCGTGAATAGGCGCGCATTTTTTGGCAAGCTTGATAGGCAATCGCGATACAGGCCAAAGCAATTATGTTGCATTAACCCAGCACCAGGCGTTAGCGAGATTGCACGTTAGCTTGCCTGTTTCACAAACTTCTGTGAATCACTGGCTGGACGAGTAAACCGATAACCGGTTAAGTTGGCATCGGCAAGTGAAATGTAAAACGAGTGCCCTTGCCGGATTGGCTTTCCAACAACATATCACTGCCGTGCAGGGTAAGGATTCTGCGCACTATTTGCAGGCCCAGACCTCCGCGAGCGCGATAGTCACGCTTCCATTGCGAGAGTGATCTTTGTGATGTAATGCGCTTCTGCTTACTCTCACTCATACCAATCCCGGTGTCGCTAAAAACCACGGTTACGCGACTGGTCGTTTCTTGTCGCAGAGTAATATTGATTTGGTCATGTGCTTTAGTAAAGCGTAGCGCATTGCTGATCAGATTCGTAAATACCCGTGTGGTCATGGCAATATCAGCTCGCACCATCAAACGACTAGACTCTGATGCGTTGTGATTAACTTGAAGCTTGACGTTTTTTTGATCGCAGCCTGGTTTGTAATCCTGAACGATATCGTGGGCCAGTTCCAATACGGAAAAGGTTTCCCATCTCGGTTGCATATCGCCATTGTCCAGCCGGGTCAATTCAAACAGATCAGTGACCAGTGAGTTCAGTCGTCGTGTGTGATTTAAAGCTGTGTGCAGATAACGATCTCGTTCTTTTGCATCAAACCGATTACCGTGAGTCATTAGCGTTTCAAGGTAGCTCTGCAACGTTGTTAATGGTGTGCGTAAATCGTGAGAAACACTGGCAAACAGTTCGCGCCTGCTCGAATCGGCATGTTGGAGTTGGCGATTTCTAAATTCAAGTGCTCGCGTCATGTGTTGATAAGCGTAGGTAAGCTCGTCAAGTTCATCATGGCCCCGTGATGGGGCTTGAGGTATAAGCGGTGCAGGCAATGCTGCTACTGTCATTTGTTGAACTACATCGCGCCTTAGCTTTCTCAATCGAATGGTGAGCAGGAAAAACAGGACTCCCGCTGCCAAGGTGGCTAGTACAACTATGGCCGAAAGCGTTTTTGCTAATGAGTGACTGCTTGCGTGCGCATAAATACCCTCCCGAAAGGTAAGATCGCGCTGGCTGGCAAGTACCACATACACATAGCCAACTGGAAGATTATCGCCATTGTCCCTTTGCTCAAGCGTGTTGGGCGGATAGACTGGGTATGCAGAGAAAATAGTATCGCTTGCCGCATCCAGCGGATTCTGCGCCAACAGCGGAAACTCTCGTTGGTTAGAAAGATATTCGTGGATGGGTCTCATATCCACACTGGAGCGAATCAACTTGGCACTGGGATTAGCTGACGCAACTATCTTTCCCGACACGTCTAACGCATACACTTCAATGCCCGGGTTGAGCATCATCAGGTGATTCGCCAATGCAGTAATTCGCTGTGGATTAATTCGATTGTCAGTGACCAACTCAGCGTTCTGTGCAATATACATGGCAACCGGGCTGTGAAGTTGCTGGTTCAGCTCAAGATGATAATGCTTCAGGCTTTTGTGAGTTACCCACAGAACTGTCGCCCCGAGTAT